>BTQS01000011.1:0-22280 GCA_036985995.1 Acidimicrobiia bacterium | reverse complement strand
ACTCCTTGAGGGAAAATTCCGGCGTAACGGTGATGTTGGGTAATAATAGTCCGCTAAGGGCGACTCCGGGCAGTCCATCTGTCCCAACGGGACTCTATCCCAACAAAAGGAACCACGTCTGCACTCTCAATGGGTAGGCATCGTCAGCGAACAGAAGGCTGAGCGGGGGAAACCGGGTACATCAGCGGCACATCCCGAACCCATGCAACGTATAGCTCAGATGAAGTGTGTGTACACCCACGGGTCCGACTTGTCCAGGTCGTGAGTATGTGTCCCGTGAAGTGGCGCAGGGTCCTGGGGCGAGTTGTACTCCGCGAAAAGGCCACTATGTGGCGAAGGGTCCTGAAGGGGGGACGGGCTTGGTTAGCCGGTCATAGAGCAAGGCTCCAATACCGAGAGCCACTGCGGTGTAGACGGCGCCGCCGACGAGCAGGGCGAGGGTCGCCGATATCAGCGGCGATCCCTGGATTCCTGTCGAGATCGCCCACGACACGGCTCCGGCGGTGAAGGCTGCCGGCACCGCCAGGGGTATCGCCCTCCCTGCTCCTTCGAGCATCGAACGAAGTCCGACGCGGGCGTCGGGCGGCCGGTACCAGATACCCATCAGCACGGCGGTGTAGGCGCCGAGAGTCAGCACAGACGTGATCGCCACTCCCTCTATGCCGAAGGATGATTGCATCACGAAATAGAGCGGAACGGCGAGGATCGTCGTCGCCGTCCCGACGATCACAGGCGTCCACATCTCCTTCTTCGCATAGAACGCCCTTGTGATGATCTGGAGGCCTCCCCACACGGGAATTCCGAATGCGTACATGAACAACGCTGCTGAGGCTGCATCCGTGTCGTCGGCGGTGAACGAGCCTCGCTCGAACAGGATCCTGATCGCAGGGAGAGACATCGCAGCAACGATGCCTGCTGCACCGATCGACAGTACGAGTACGTATCGCATCGCCTTGTCGACCGTTGCGAGCAGCGCGGCACGGTTTCCTTCTGCGAACAGCCTTGCCAGTGTTGGATAGGCGGCAACGGCCGCAGCCTGGGCGATGACGCCGATGGGTACGAACATCGTCCGGCGTGCGAACTGCAGATAGGTTTGTGTGCCTTCGGCGACCATGCCGCCGAACACGGACATGAAGAGCTCGTCGAGCGCCACGACGGACTGTCCAAGCATCAGAGGGAAGGCGATCACGATGTATGCGATCACCGCACGGTGTTTCCATGGTGCCGACATGTCCAGCTTCATGCCGACGCGTCTTGCACCCCAGATCTGCAGAGCGAAATTACCGATGAAGGCGCCGAAGAGCGCTCCCCAGATGAACCCGGCAGGGTCTGGCTCTCCTGTGACGAGAGCGTAGGCAATACCACCGGAGATGATCCCGAGGTTGTAGATGACGGGTGCAAGGGTCGGGATCGTGAAGACGCCCTTGGCATACTGCACCGCTGCGAACATCGACCCGACGACGAACGCGAACTGGGCCGGAAGCACGATCCGTGTGAGCTGGATCGTCGAGTCGACCTGGTCGGCTGTGAAATTCGGATAGAGCCAGGAGACGAGCGAAGGGGTCGCGACCCAGGCGATAGCGATGAGGGCGGCGATTCCCAAAGCAAGCCATCTGAGGATCGCTGTGAAGCCGATCCACCCTGCGTCCTCGTCATCGTCGGCGATGTACTTGGCGAAGATGGGGATGAACGTGATCGTGAGAAACCCGCCGGCGAGCAGATAGTTCGCAAAGTCCGGGATGCGGAAGGCCGCAACGTACTGATCGGTGATCCCGTCGGCACCGAGCATCCACGCGAAGATCATGTCACGGAGGATCCCGAGGATGCGCGACAGCAGGATGCCACCGGCAACGATGATCGCAGCGGCCCCTACATCGCCGCGACGGAGACGTTTCATGAACGTTTGCACGAACGCCACGGTAACGCCCAAGAGGGTATGAACCGCGTACTCGCCGGGAGCTCAGCCTCGGCTGTTGTCTCCCGAAGGGGTCACGGTGAGTGTTCCGGTGAGGCCATCGATCTCGAACGGGACACCTTCGGCATCATCTCGGCCAGTCAACGAATCGGCGAGGACCTCTCCGGAAATCAATCCGGCATACTGCTCGAACACCTTCGCGATCGCGTCATCCGGACTCGACCAAACAACGTTGATTCGGTCGGTGACGTCGAGGTCGAGCTTCCTCCGCAAACCTTGTAGCCGATTGACGATCTCTCGTGCGATTCCCTCGACGCGGAGCGCTTCGGTGAGTGTGGTATCGAGGGCAACCGATATCGAACCATCGGTGGCAACGACCGTGCCGGGCCGCGGGACTCGAGTCACGACGATGTCATCGGAAGTCAGGGTGAAGCCGTCGACTGCTACTTCGTCTCCGTCGAGAAGGCCGGCGATTGAGTCATGATCGAGTCCGGCGATGGCTGCTGCCACCATCTTCATGTTCTTTCCGTATCGCGGGCCGAGCTCCTTGAAGTTGGCCTTTGCGTGGAGGTCGACGAGTCCCGCTTCGTCGGCGTGAACCTCGACACTCGCGACGTTCAGCTCCTCTCTGATCAGTGAGGAGTGATCGGCCACTGCCCTCTGCTCATCGGGCGACCTCGTCACGACGGTCACCGATGCGAGGGGTTGACGCACACGCAGATCATGTCGTTTGCGAAGGCCCCTACCGAGGTTCACCACGGTACGAACCGTCGCCATGGAGCGTTCGAGATCCTCGTCGATCGCGGTGTGGTCGGCCTCTGGATAGTCGGTGTGATGCACGCTCAGTGCTGTGTCCGGGTCGACCGCCCGAGCAAGGCCCTGGTATATCTCCTCGGTGACGAAAGGAATGATCGGAGCAGCAACTCTGGAGAAAAGGACGAGCACGTCATGGAGCGTTGCGAAGGCGGCCATCTTGTCCGAATCGTCCGTGGCGCCGCGGTGGGCCCAGAAACGCCTTCTCGATCTCCGGATGTACCAGTTCGTCAGATCGCCGACGAAGTCGATGATCGGTGGCACCACTGCGAACAATCGGTATGCCTCCATTTCGCGGTTCACGTCCGCGACGAGACTTTGCAGGACCGAGATGATCCATCGGTCGATCTCAGGCCGATCATCCAACCGAGGCGCCGATTGCAGATCCGCAGCAGTGATTCCATCGGCTTGTGCGTAGGTGGTGAAGAAGGAATACGAGTTCCATAGCGGCAGCAATACCGTTCGCACCACCTCCCGAACGCCATCCTCTGAGAATCGCAGCGGCTCACCCCGAACGATCGGCGAGTTGATCAAGTAGGCGCGGAGAGCGTCGGCCCCGAAGGCATCGAGCACGTGGATCGGGTCCGGATAGTTCTTGAGCGATTTGGACATCTTCCGTCCGTCTTCTGCAAGCACCATCCCGGTGACGATGCAGTTCTGAAACGGAGCTTCATCGCGGATGGCTGTCGAGAGGACCAGGAGCGTGTAGAACCAGCCACGAGTCTGGTCGAGTCCCTCTGCGATGAAATCAGCGGGGAATCGCTGCTCGAAGCGCTGCTCGTTCTCGAACGGATAGTGGATCTGTGCGAACGGCATCGAACCACTCTCGAACCAGCAGTCGAGAACGTCGGGAACGCGCTTCATCGTTCCGTCGCACAGTGTGCAGTCCCACGTGACGGGATCGACGAATTGTTTGTGAAGGTCGGTGAGCCTGACACCGGAGAGCTCGAAGAGCTCGTCGATGGACGAGACGGCAACCTGCTCATCGCAGTCCGAGCACTGCCACACCGGGATGGCAGAACCCCAGTAACGGTTTCGGCTGATCGCCCAGTCCCTGGCGTCCTCGAGCCAGTTACCGAAGCGGTTCCGCCCGATCGCCTCTGGCACCCACCTGATGTCTTTGTTCACCTCGACCATCCGGTCGCGGAATTTGGTGACGGCGACGAACCATGTCGGTATCGCTTTGTAGATGAGTGGAGTTCCCGTGCGCCAACAGAAGGGATACGAGTGGTTGATCGTTGCCCGGTCGAGAAGTTTGCCGGATGTCTCGAGCAGATCGATGAGAACCTTGTCAGCATCCTTGACACCCATACCCTCGACGGCGGGAAAGTCTGATGTGAATCGTGCCTGAGCATCGATGGGGTCCACGATCACCGAGATCCCCTCGTCCTGGAACGCCCTGAAGTCCTCCTCGCCGTAGGCGGGGGCCATGTGAACCAATCCTGTGCCTTCGGTAACGGTCACGTGATCGGATGGAATCACGACGAAAGCGCCGTCGTTTCGCTTTTCGAGGAAGTCGTCGAACGGAGGTTCATAACTCGTACCGACGAGCTCCGATCCCGGGGCGGTGGCGGTGACTTCATTATCGTCGCCGAAGACGGCGCCGACGAGTTCGGTCGCAACCCAGTATGCATTGTCTGAGTTGGCCGGCCGAACCCTGGAGTATTCGATGTCGTTGCCCACGGCGATCGCCAGATTTCCCGGAAGCGTCCATGGTGTCGTCGTCCAGATGACGAGGTGGTCACCGACCGAGGCAGGCCCTGATCCGGTAGTCACGGGCAGCGCCACCGTTATCGCCGGATCATCGACGTCGCGATAGTCGAGGTTCGCTTCGAAATTCGAGAGCGGCGTTGCTGCACCGTATGAATAGGGGAGCACCTTGAAGTCGCGATAGACGAGACCTCTCTCCCACAGTTGTCCGAATACCCACCAGACGCTCTCCATGAAGTCGACGTCCATCGTCTTGTAGTCATTCTCAAAGTCGACCCAACGCCCGAGACGTCTGGTGATCTCGTACCAGTCGTCCGTGATGTTGTTGACCATGGCGCGGCATGCCTCATTGAACGTGTCTACGCCTATTTCGTGGATCTCACGCGGGCCAGAGACTCCGAGCTGTTTCTCGACCTCCATCTCAACGGGGAGTCCGTGTGTGTCCCATCCGAAACGGCGTTCAACCCTGTGTCCTCGCATGGTCCAGTACCGGGGCACGATGTCCTTGACCACACCCTGAAGGAGGTGTCCGTAGTGGGGAGACCCGGTCGCGAAAGGCGGACCGTCGTAGAACGTGTACTCGGTGCTTGGGTCTCGTGCCTCGACAGAGGTCACGAACGCATCGATCGAGTCCCAGAAATCGAGAATTCGTCCATCGAGTGCGGGGAAGTCAACAGCGGAGCCGACTCTTTGGAAGGTGGATGCGTTCGTCACGGTACGTCCTCGTTCTCGTCACCATTCGGTGCCGGGACGGGGGGACCGCGGTACCACCCGGCTTGCTGGCATGACCAGCCGCTCGTTTGGCCAGTGTCGTTGGCAGACGACGGGTTCTACTTCCCTGAGGGTTCTTCCCGTAACTCGAGGGTGATGTCTCTCCTGGTATGGATCCGGTCTCACACCAACACCGGTCGCTCGGTTCCATCACACACGGAGAGCGCGTCCCTGTCACAGCGTGTACCGATGGTAGTCCACAGGCGACGCGTGCCGTGCGGTACCGTTCCACACCATGGATAGGGAACCGATACGAGAATCGGCCGAAGGAGTCGAGGTCGACCTGCTCGTCGTACCGAATTCCAGCCGGAACTCCATCGTCGGTGTCCATGGCGATCGTGTGAAGATCCGCGTCACGAGCCCGCCTGAGAAGAACAAAGCCAATTTTGCGGTGATCGAATTGATGCGACGGGTCACCGGTGCTCGTCGCGCCGAAGTGATCAGGGGAAGGACGGGACGACACAAGACCGTCCTCCTGACGGGGGTGACAGCCGCCGCAGTGAGGACTCGATTCTCCGCATAGACCGTCCCCCGTGGTCTCCGTCCGGTTGCAAACCTTCCACAAGATTTCGGTTGCTGCTACATTCTCACCGCCGAGGAGGATGCATGACCAGACAACTAGCAGCGTCGACACTTGCGAACCTCAGCCGTAAGCTTGAATCCGAGCGTGAACGTCTCGAGCTCATCATCGGTGAGCATGAGCGCGAACGTGAAGAAAGCGTAATCGCCGAGGGCTCTGCCGATCGCAACGCCGATCCGGACAACGTCGACGGCGGAGCGATCAACGTCGAGATCGAGATGGATCTTGCAACGGTCCAGAATGCGCGCGATCTGCTCACACAGGTTCTGCACGCGCAGGATCGCATGGAGAAGGGTTTGTACGGGATATGCGAAGTGACGGGAGCACCGATCCCGGTAGCGAGACTGGAAGCTCTTCCGTACGCGACCACGACGGTGGAGGCAGCCAGCCGGGCCTGAGCAATCGAATGCTCGCCGTCGCTGTCGCGGCGGCAGTCGTTGCGGTCGATCAGCTGACGAAGTGGTGGGCGATCTCTGCTCTCGCTGATGGCCCGATCGTTGTCATAGACGGCGTCTTCCGGTTCAGGCTCACCTTCAACACGGGTGCTTCTTTTTCGTCGTTCACCGGTGGAGGCCCGATCATCGCTCTCATCGGGTTCGGCATCATCGGTTTTGTCTTTTACGTCCTGCGAGACACGCAGCGGCGGCTGGAAGCAGTCGCACTCGGTCTCGTACTCGGGGGAGCTGTCGGGAATCTTCTCGACCGGGTACTTCGGGGATCCGGGTTGCTGGATGGAGCGGTGGTCGACTTCATCAGCTTCGATTTCTTCGCGACGTTCAACGTGGCGGATTCCGCGATCAACATCGGCGTGCTCCTCCTCCTGATCGCAGCGTTCTGGAAGCGCTCATGACGACGATCGAGGTGACGGTTCCTGAAGAGCTCGATGGCGAGCGGGCGGACAAGGTGCTTGCTGCTGCCCTCGACACACCTCGTTCCGCGGTCAAGGAGATCATCGAAAATGGCGATGCAACAGTCGCCTCGGCTCTGATCAAACCCTCTCAGAAGATGCGCGCAGGAACGGTCATCCTTGCAACGCTGCCCGAACCTTCCAAAGAACTGATCCCTGATCCGGAGGTTCCCTTTGTCGTTGTGCACGAGGATGGCTCCATTCTCGTCGTCGACAAGCCGGCTGGTGTCGTCGTTCATCCTGGATCTGGTCGCACAAGCGGGACACTCGTGAACGGGCTGATCGCTCGGTACCCGGATCTCGTTGGTGTTGGCCAGGAGGATCGATGGGGAATCGTGCATCGGCTGGACAGAGACACATCCGGCCTGCTCGTCGTGGCACGCACCCAGCAGGACTACGAGACGCTGATCGACATGATGAAGGCGCGAGAGGTTGCGCGCCGATACCTGAGTGTTGTGCAAGGCGGATTCACGAATACCATCGGAACCATCGACGCACCGATCGGGCGTGATCCTCAGAATCCGACACATATGCATCTCAGCCGATCCGGCAAAGCTGCCAGAACGCACTACCGAAGGATCGCACGGTGGACCGGCCGCGACGCGACGATGCTGTCTGTGACCCTCGAGACCGGTCGGACGCATCAGATCCGTGTTCATCTGCGATCGATCGGACATCAGATCCTCGGTGACCATATCTACGGCAAGCGCGGGGTCATCGGAGACCCAGGGCGGACATGGCTGCACGCCAGGCACCTCGGTTTCAGACATCCGGGGACAGGCGAAGAGTTGTCCTTCACGTCGCCTCTTCCAGACGATCTCACCGGTAGTCTTGCCGAACTCGGAGAACCCGACCTTGGAACGGTCGTCGATATCAACGGAGAACCCCTGTGACGGTGCACTACGAACGTCTCTCGAATCTGGACGCATCCTTTCTCGCACTCGAGACAAGGACGACGCACATGCATGTCGGGGCAGTCGCGCTGTTTGCCCCTGGGCCGTCAGTGTCTGATCACGGCGTCGATATCACCACGATTCGGCAGCTGATCCTGGGCCGACTCGACTCGATCCCGCGTTATCGCCAGCGCCTCGCAACCGTGCCGATCGAGGGATCTCCGGTCTGGGTCGACGATGAGTACTTCCATCTCGATTATCACGTGAGACATATCGCCCTGCCACGTCCGGGCTCGACGGAACAGCTCAAGGATCTCGTTGGTCGTCTGATGTCTCAGCAGCTCGATCGTTCGAAACCCTTGTGGGAGTTGTACATCGTCGAGGGGCTCGAGGATGGAGGATTCGCACTCGTTGCGAAGATCCATCACTGCATGATCGATGGCATATCTGGAATAGACCTCATGGCTGTGCTGCTCGACTTCGCACCCGAATTCGAACTGACAGAACCCAAACCCTGGACGGCCAGGCCCGCTCCGAACGGAACGGAACTGGCGGTGCGCGAGATATCGAGGTCGATCTCCTCTCTGCTCGCAGGCATTGTGAAGGCTCCTACCGAGATTGGATCCTGGACCTCGAGTTGGTCCGATCGAGCAAGGGCTGCAGGAGCGTCGCTTTCATCCGGTTGGTTGTCCCAGACCGACAAGACGAGCCTCAATGGCCCCATCGGTGGCTCGCGCACGTTCGATTGGTTGCAGCTACCCCTTGCCGACGTCAAGAAGATCAAGAGCATCCACGGCGCGACGGTGAACGATGTGATGCTCGCCGTCGTAGCCGGGGCGGTACGGTCGTATCTCGTGGAATCCGGTGGACTCAGCGAGGAAGATCTGGCTGAGACCGAGTTCCGGATCATGGCGCCCGTTTCGGTGCGTACCAGGGATGAATCCGGAACGCTCGGGAACAAGGTCGCGATGTGGCTCATGACATTGCCCATCTACGAGCCTGATCCGGCAAAGCGCGTCCAGATCGTCACGAAGGAGACCAGGAACCTGAAGGAGACAGACCAGGCACTGGGCGCCTCGACCCTCGTAGAGGTTTCGACGGGAGCCCCTGCGACACTGGTTTCGCTTGCGGCAAGACTTGCCGGGAGGGCACGTCCGTTCAACATGACGGTCACCAACGTGCCGGGTCCACGGTTTCCGCTCTACATGGCCGGGTCCCAGATGTTGGCGACATACCCGCTCGTCCCTCTGTGGCAGAGCCACGGCGCCGGTATCGCGATGTTCTCCATGAACGGCATGATCGACATCGGTATCAACATGGACCGAGATCTCATCCAAGATCCCTCAGGTCTCCGTCGGTACATCCAGGCCGCCTTCGATGAGCTCATGGATGTGAAACCCGCCGAGAAGAAGAAGGCGAAGAAGCGGCCACCGATGGGAACTCCCTGAGGGGTTCTCTCTCACCCGAAGAATGTTCGTGCCGTCTCGTACAGCTCTTCGGGGACTGCTCTGATGCTCGACGTCGCCTCACTGAGGGGGACGGGCACCATATCGGTTCCCCTGACGCCGACCATCACGTTCGTCATGCCGTCCATGACGAAGTCCGCAGCGGCCACACCGAGACGGGTCGCGAGCACCCGGTCCGAAGCTACGGGTGTTCCACCGCGTTGGATGTGCCCGAGAATCGAAACCCTGGTCTCGAACCGTGTGCGTTCCTCTATGGCTGCCGCTACGGAGTATCCGACGCCGCCGAGTCGATCGAACCCGAACGCGTCCTTCTTCATCTCTTCGGACTCGTAGCCGGGTGGCGGATCGATCCCCTCCGCGACAACGACGATCGAGTACCGGTGGCCCGATCGATGTCGCCCGCGAAGCACGTCGACGACATGATCGATGTCGTACTTCTGCTCAGGAATGAGGATGTAGTCGGCGCCTCCGGCAAGACCGGCATGGGTGGCGATCCAGCCTTTCGTGCGTCCCATGACCTCGACGACGATGACTCTGTTGTGAGCCTCGGCTGTCGTCGCAAGCCGGTCAAGTGCATCGGTCGCGATCTGTACCGCCGTCGAGAAACCGAAGGTGATGTCGGTGCCGCAGATGTCGTTGTCGATCGTCTTGGGCACACCGATGACCTTGAGACCCTCGTCAGCGAGATGCATGGCCGAGCGCAGGGTTCCGTCGCCACCGACGACGATGATCCTGTCGATACCGTTGCGTGAGAGCGTTCCGCCACAGCTCTTGAGCCCGCCGCCGTGCACGTATGGATCCATCCGCGAAGTTCCGAGCATGGTTCCGCCACGCCCGAGTATCCCCCGAACCGCGTCCCGACTCAGTGGCATCGTGAGGTCCTTCATCAGACCCTCCCAGCCGTTGAGAATCCCGAGGACTTCCTCGCCTCGTTCGTCTGCACGGCCGACGACGCCACGGATCACAGCGTTCAGACCGGGGCAATCCCCACCCGCGGTCAGTAGTCCGATGACACCCACGGTTCCTCCTCGACTGCATCGACGTAATGGCCGCGTTCACGCGTTCAGCGACCGTATGTGCAGGTCTGCGGAAGACCGGCACGTCGGCATTACATTAGGACGAGCAAGGGTTCACCCGTCGCGCGATGCGCTGCGCAGCGGCGGTTCCAAGAGCGCGCATGCGCATCGCGCACGGGCGTGCTTACATGCGTGTGATTCCTGAATTGGGGTACGGTGGCAGACAGTTTCGCTCATCTTCATGTGCACACCGAGTTCTCGATGCTCGACGGTGCTGCGAGGGTCGATGACCTGATCAAAGCGGTGTCCGCTGATGGTCAGCCTGCGGTAGCGATCACCGATCACGGTGTCCTGTATGGGGTGGTCGACTTCATGAAGGCTGCGAAATCAGAGGGTGTCAAACCGATCATCGGTATCGAGGCGTACCTCACGCCGGGTTCACGGTTCGAGCGTCCGCCCCGGCGCGACGACGTGCGATATCACATGACGATCCTGGCTGAGAACGAGGTCGGATATCGGAACCTGATGAAACTCGCCTCGAGGGCGTATACAGAGGGCTACTACTACAAACCGCGGATCGACGCCGAATTGCTGGCGGAACTCAGCGAGGGATTGATCGCCACGACCGGATGTCTCGGCGGTCACGTTCCCCAGTTGCTCGGTGTCGACGAAGCGGCCGACGACGATCAGCGCGGCACGGAGCGTGATTTCGATGCGGCGATCGCTGCAGCGGGCATGTATCAGGACATTCTCGGAAGAGAGAATTTCTTCATCGAGTTACAGGACCACGGCATCCCTGCCCAGCAGGCCATCATGGATGACCTGCTCGACATCGCAAGGAGGATCGAAGCGCCGCTGCTCGCCGCAAACGATTCCCATTACACCCATGCACACGAGGCCGACGCCCACGACGCCCTGCTGTGCATACAGACGGGTTCGGTGAAGTCGGAGGAGAACCGTTTCAAGTTCCACTCCCAGGAGTTCTACATCAAATCCGCTTCCCAGATGCGGTCCTTGTTCGATGCGGAGCGATATCCGGGTGCAACGGACAACACCTTGCTCATCGCCGAGCGAGTGAACTTCGACATCGAATTCGGGAGGCTCCTGCTGCCCCAGTTCGATGTCCCCCAGGGCCACACCGAGGACACCTATCTGCGACAGCTCGTGCTCGATGGAGCCGCAGGTCGGTACGGAACGCTGGAGCCCCACGTTGAGGAGCGAATCGACTACGAGCTGAAGGTCATCTCGGAGATGGGATTCTCCGCATATTTTCTCATCGTGTGGGACCTCATCGCGTACGCGAAGAGACGGGGCATTCGAACCGGGCCGGGACGGGGGAGTGCTGCGGGTTCGATCGTTGCTTACTGTCTCAGCATCACCGCTCTCGATCCGATCGCATTCGGCCTGATCTTCGAACGCTTTCTGAACCCTGGTCGGAAAGAGATGCCCGATATCGATATGGACTTCGATGAGCGGTATCGAGGAGAGATGATCGAGTACTCGGCGGAAAAATACGGGTCTGATCACGTCGCACAGATCATCACGTTCTCAACGATCAAGGGCAAACAAGCGATCAGAGACGCTGCGAGGGTGCTCGACTATCCGTACTCAACCGGAGACCAGCTCGCCAAGGCGATGCCTCCTGCGATTCTCGGCAAAGACGCAACCATCGATCAGTGCCTCAACGAACCTGGGCCGGATTCGCCAAGCGATCTGCGTGACCATTACTCGGCCGCTTCAGGACTGAGAGATCTGCTTGTGAGCCTGGATGGGGCGACGGAGATCATCGATACGGCGAGAGGCCTCGAAGGCCTGAGAAGACAGGACTCCATCCACGCCGCAGCAGTCGTGATCTCGCCGGAGCCTCTCACCAACATCGTTCCGATCCAGCGCAAAGGCGATGACGCCGAGGTTGTCACGCAGTACGAGATGCACGGTGTCGAGGCGCTTGGTCTGCTCAAGATGGACTTTCTCGGGCTCAGGAACCTCGCGACGATCGAGCGCGCTCTCGAACTGATCGAACGCAACACAGGCGACCGCCCGGACATAGACAACGTCCCCCTCGACGACGATGCCGTATTCGAGATGCTCAGACGCGGCGACTCGATCGGTGTTTTCCAGTTCGAAGGCGGACCGATGCGCGCGCTCATGCGAAACCTCGGACCCGACCGGTTCGAGCACCTCGTCACCCTCAATGCCCTGTACCGTCCCGGTCCACTCGGTGCGGGGATGCACCTCGAGTACGCGGACCGCAAGAACGGGAAGTCGCCGATCGAATACCCGCATCCCGACCTCGAACCCATCCTGGAGGACACATACGGAATCATCGCGTACCAGGAGCAGGTGATGCAGACCGCTCAGGTGATCGCGGGATTCTCCATGGCAGATGCCGACAACCTGCGCAAGGCGATGGGGAAGAAGATCCCATCGGTGATGCGTGAACAGGAAGAGAAATTCGTGGCCGGCTGTGTGGCCAACGGCCACCCCGAGTCTTTGGGGAAGGACCTCTTCGGGTTCATCGAGCACTTCGCCGGATACGGCTTCAACAAGAGTCATTCGGCAGCCTATGCACTCGTTGCCTATCAAACGGCCTGGCTCAAGGCCCACTATCCCGCGGAGTACATGGCGGCCTTGCTGACGGCGGTCAAGAGCAACAAGGACAGGACTGCCGCCTACCTCCACGAATGTCGAATGATGGGCATCCCCGTTCTCGTTCCGGGCGTCAATGTCTCCGAGAGAGACTTCATGGCATCCGAGGGTGAGATCCTGTTCGGTCTCTCTGCCGTGCGGAATGTTGGCGAAGCCGTCGTCGACCTCATCGTTGCGGAGCGCACCGCGAACGGCGACTACGAGGACTTCTTCGACTTCATCGACAGAGTCGACATCCAGGTTCTGAACAAGAGAACGATCGAATCGATGATCAAGGCGGGGGCGTTCGACTCGATGGGTCACTCGAGACGTGGACTGATCGAGGTGTCGCACCAGATCGTGGATGCAACGCTTGATCGAAGGCGCGCGGAGCAAGCGGGCCAGTACAGCCTCTTCGGGGGAGGGCAGTCCGAGGTCAGCGATGTCACTCGAGAGGTCGCGGATCACGAGTGGGACAAGAAGGTGCAACTCGGTTTCGAAAAGGAGATGCTCGGTCTCTACATCTCGGATCACCCGCTGCTCGGAGTAGACACGATGCTCGGCCAAATGACGGATACGGCCATCCCCGGATTGTGGGACAGAGAGGATCGCTCCCAAGCCACGATCGCAGGTGTCATCGGGTCGATCAATCGCAGGTACACACGCAAGGGTGACCCGATGGTGTATTTCTCCGTAGAAGATCTCCAAGGGAGCGTCGAGGCGGTTGCCTTCCCGAAGACCGTTGCAGAGCACGGGCCCATGATCCGCGAGGATGCGATCGTTGTCCTACGCGGTCGCGTCGATCACCGGGGTGATGATGTGAAGTTCATCGTGCAGTCGATCGCCGAACCCGAGCTCAGTGAGAACCGAAGCGTACGGGTGCGCGTACCGGCATCGCGGTTGTCATCGAAAGTTGTCGGGCATCTCAAGTCCGTTCTTTTGAATCACCCTGGGTCCGCGCCGGTGTTCATCCACATGACCTCGGATGGTGGCGAGAAGGTGTTGCGCGTCGGTGCGGATCACAACGTGGAACCACGCTCCGCGTTGTTCGCAGAGCTGCGCGAACTGTTGGGTCCCAAGGCGGTGTTCTGATGCAGAGATCAGATCATCGGTAGCGGTTCGTCTGCCGTTGTCGGCCTATAAACCGAGGTCCTCGATTATCCCTGAATCAGCGACCAGCAACTCGAGGGCCTCCAGGGTCTGAGGCGAGGGCGTCGTCCATGGGACGGCATAGACGGGGACGTGATATCTCGCCGATATCTCATCGGCCGCGTCGGACTGTCTGCGGGCTTCAGCCGCCCATGAGCCCAAGTTGCTCTCTGCCTTCGCCCGGAGGCCGGGATCATCGATTCCTCGCCAGGGAGCATCTGCCGCCCCGACCCAGCTCTCCGGAAGTTTGCGGTTGAACACGATCGCTCCTGGTTCGATCTCGAGGCCGCCGAGCTCGTCGAAGAACCGGCGGGTCTCATGGAGCGGTGTCGGATCCGCGGTCGTGACGACGATCGTTGTCGCCTGTCTGAGATGCCCGTCGATCGTTCGCGACCGGTTGGACAATGCGTCTTTCATCGTCCGGAGATCAACCAGGAAATCGGCAACGTCCCTCAACATGGGACCGCCAAGGATTACATCCGCCATACGGAGCATCGGTCGTGCCGTGAAGCGGTAGAGGAGATTGCGGCCGGGAAGATTCGAGCCGGTGAGCCACTTGAGGAGCTTGCCGGAAACGAGCTCGTCTGTCATTCCGGGAGCGCGATAGAAGTCGATTCCACCGTCCGCAGGGGGAGTATCCACGACGATGACGTCGTATCTCTTGGTCTCGATGTATTCGGCCATCCGTTCACCTGCTGCATAGGACTGGGCAGCGGGGAAACGGTCCGCTATCGCCCTGAAGTACGGGTTCGACAGAAGGCGTTGCCCGACTTGTGGATCTGCGTACTTGTGAATGATGGCCTCCCATGACGCCGAAACGTCGAGCATGGCCGCCCACATGTCGTCCGATCCGTCGACCCGTGTCGGTTCGTCACCGAGCTGTTCAACACCCAGTGCGTCGGCGAGCCGCTTGGCCGGATCGATCGTGAGAACGAGCGTGGAGCGATGTCGCCTTGCGGTTGCGGCGCCGACGGCTGCAGACAGCGTCGTCTTGCCAACCCCTCCAGCACCCGTCACGACAATGGTGCGAGTCACCGTGATGCACCGATCTCGTCCGCGAGCTGCAGAGCGACTTCCCCTGGTGTGAGAACACCGAAGAGGTAGGGGAGCGTCGTTGCGTGGTCGAGTTCGCCCGACCAGAACGATTGCTCGGTCTCGAGGTCCAATTGGAGGGTTGCCGCATCTCGAACGGCACCGTTCGCGAGCGTCTCGAGATCGGTTCTGATCAACCCCGAGACAGGCAGCATGCGGTTGAAGATGATGGTGGGATCTGGTCCAAGCGATCCGTCGGCGATAACCGAAATCGCCTCTTTCGTCTCGATCGTCGGGAGTTCGGCCGGCGTGGTGACAAGGTGGATCGCCGTCACATCCGGATCGACGAGCGTGGCTTCGAGTTCGCTTGCTTGACGCCGCACATTGCCCGTTGACACGAGTTCCGAGATGGTCCTTGGAGCACGAAGATACGATTGAAACTGGCCAAGGGATGAGGCGTCGACGATGACAAGGTCCCATTTGCCCTTCCACGTCTCGTACACCGGTTTCCCGATGCTTATGATCTCGCGCACCCCGGGGGCCGTGTCTGCGAGAACCGAGAGCATCGAAGTTATCTGTCTCGTAGGGGCGCCCTGGGGCACGCGGAGCTGCAGTTTGAGATACTCATCGAGGGTGTCCGAGCGGTTCATCGACATGGCGAACAAACCCGGCCGCACTTCGACCGGAACGTAGGCAAGGGACGGCGCACGGAGATGGGCGGCAAGTCCGGGCCTACCGGCCATGTCGATAGCGAGAACCTTGTAACCACGCCTTGCGTAGTCGATCGACGTTGCAGCAGCGACGGCGGACTTTCCCGTTCCGCCCTTCCCCGACACGAATAGGAGGCGAGTGGATGGCACGGGGCCAGCCTATCGGCATCGTTGCTACCCTGCGGTCGAGACCACCAAGGAGACCTCTATGGCCAAACTTGACATGGACGAATTCCTCAAACGCTTCCTCGACAGGGCTGAGGCCGTCCGTGAGCGTGGAGTGCCCCCGCTCGAGGGTGCGGCACGAAAACAGTTCATCGAGGCTGCCGAGAAGGACTACCTCGACTACTCGTTGGTCGCTTCCGCGTCATGGTCCGTTGATGAAGGCGAACTCGTGTTGAGGATCCCGATCTCAGGCTGATGGTTCAGCGATACCCAGCGCCGCTCTCTTGGCGGCGGCCCTTCGTTCGGTCTCGATGCGTGCCAGGTCGTAGTCTTTGTGATCGACAAAGGCCATTGCATCAGCGATTCGCCTGTGGCCGGCGACTTCGCCGATCTGACGATGCATCTCCTGACAGACAGCGCGATAGCCCGGGTGTCCACCCTGCTGGGTGCGTAATTCGAGCATGTGGAACGCCTCCCTGGCGTTCATGTTCATGTAGAAACGCACACGACTCGCAAATGGAACCGCGTACTGGGCGACATGGGTCCCTGCGGTGTCGGCGATCGCAGCGTGGAGATCGGCAGCCCGGCTCATGGCTTGATGCCAGGTCGCTTCCGCTTCGATGTCGATGATGGCCTCAGGCGTGACGTAACCGTGGTCGGGTGTGAGCAGTTGCCACTCGAGGGTCATCATCCGGTGGCGCTGAAGATCCCTGAAGATGCCGTAGTCACAGAGCACGTCGAATCTGTAGAACGTCTGCTCCATGCCTCGTCCGGGCTTGTGGCGTCGGTTTGTGCGAGTTCCGACATAGTCGGCGAATATGTCATCGATCTCGCGTTCGTTCATGGAGGCGACGAGGTTCCTTATCTGGGCATCCGGGAGGTTGGTGTGCGCGTAGAGACTCGCGGCAGCGACCTTCCGCTCACCCTCGGGATCGAAGTCCACGAGCGTGACCAGAGGTGCGTCGGTGGGCGATGCCTCGAGACTTGCTCCTCTCGCCTCCATGGATTCTGCGATACCGGTGAAATAGTCGACCCATTCTCCGCCACGGTCGGGCACGTCGACGCGTTTCATGAAGGACGGAATCACCTTCTGCAGTTCGGCGAGCATCGAGTCCGCATACCACCTGACTTCCTCCAGCGGGTTGGCTTTCATTCGCAGAAGAAGCGATTCATATGCTTGGCCGGATGCGAAGATGCCGACGTTGGATTGTGTGGCCGCCGGCAGCAAACCTCTCGCATCGTCACATGCCTTGGCCCTGATCGTTGACCGCCACACGAAGTTCGAATCCTCGGGCTGTTGCGGATAGAGCTGCTCGTAGTAGGCGATGAGCTCGGCTACGACACCGCTGTACGTATCGAAGAGCCAGTCCATGTCCTTGACGAAGCGATCGGCGAGACCGTGATGGGAGAGCTCTTGGGGTATCTGGAATCGGTACCGGTCACCGAGTCTCTGATCGTAGAGGATGTACCGAGTGGACTGCTCCAGATATGAGGCGAGCCTTCCCCACTCGAGGACCTTGGTGAGAATGTTCGATGCCTGCTCCACCGCCAGGTGCGCAGCACCCAATTGCGCAACTGAATCATCGCCGAACTGCGTGAACACGCGGTCATACAGACCCTCAGCCCGTTCCGTTCCGAGCTGATCCGGATGGTTGCCGACATCTGTTGTGCCCAGATCGGGGTCTCCAGAGAACTCATCGAGAAAGAGTCTCCGCACGGACTTCGGAGAACGACTGTACCGTGCGAAAAGTGCGCCCTTCACGACCTCGGGAAGCCCCTGAATGGCGAATACAGGACCGTCGATGTTGGTGAAATACCGAGCGAGAATCGCACGCTCTTGTGTCGTGAACGATTCGATGTGGTAGGCGGGTGGTGCGACGACGCCTGTGCTCACAAATGACCTCTCGGAAGCTTTGTCGGCACCGTACACGTGCACGAGTTCGTCAGCAATACTGGAATCGGATGTAGCCTCTTGGACATGGCATTCGTGAGGATCATGCTCGGTGCGCTCGTCGCGGCACTTGTTGTTGTCGTCGCCATCCCAGCGGTCGTCTTGTTCGACCTCGTCGTTGGTGGAACCGGCCTCGGACTCTGCCCGACCGGACTCGGTACGTGCACAACGTCTGCCTTCGCCCTGATGGAGTTACTTGTCGTTCTGGCCGGCGCTGTTGTTGTGATCGGTGGAGCGATCGTCGGCTGTCTTCGGCTTCTCCACCGCTCGACGCCGCAGTATTGACGTCCCGCACTCCGGTACGCTCCCTGATGATGGAACCGCTGACACCTCGAGGGTCTGAGGATGCCTTCCCGCTATCGGAACGGATGCCGGACTACCTCGTCACGTTCGGGATCGGCTTCGCTGTATCCGCCGGCATCGGGATTCTCGTCTGGGTGATCAGCGACATCCCTCTCGTCTCGACGGTCGGATACACGGTCATCTTGTATGGCGTGGTGTTGCTTCTTGCGGGCGGATCTGCCGGCGGCGGATACAGCAATCTCGGGATGGGCGCCATGGGGGCCCTCTTCGGGACCCGGAGGGCCGACGAGGTCCAACCCGAGGTGAATTCGAGCTACAAACCGACTCCCCGCGAGCGGCTTGAGCAGGGATTACGGCCGGAGGCGAACCCACGGGCGTTCTGGCAGGTGGTAGCCGGTGGTCTCTATATCACACTTGGGCTATTCATCCTGATCGTGGGGTCTTAGCAGGTAATGCACAACCAGCCATCGGTAGAGGATCGCCGCAACGCGCGTGTGATACTCGACAGGCTCATCAAGCTGTATCCACATACCGGCACCGCACTCGTGTACGCCGAACCGTGGCAGCTTCTCGTGTCGACGGTCCTGTCCGCCCAGACCACCGACCAGAATGTCAACAAAGTGACACCGGTGCTCTTCGAGAGATATCCGTCGCCTGCGGATCTTGCTGCAGCGAATCCTGAGGATGTCGAGCAGATCATCTATTCGACTGGTTATTACAGACAGAAGACCAAGAGCATCATCGCCCTCGCAGGGGACGTCGTGGACAAGTACGACGGGCAGGTGCCTGCTGATTTGGACGAACTCATCGAGTTGCGAGGTGTTGGTCGCAAGACTGCATCGGTTGTGCTTGCAGAGGTGTGGAAGATTCCGGCCATTGCGGTTGATACTCACGTGAAGCGAGTCGCGAACCGCCTCGGGCTGACAAGGAACAGCGACCCGGAGAAGGTCGAGCGAGATCTGATGGCGCTCTACCCGAAGGATCGGTGGGCAGACATATCGATGACCGTCATCCGATTCGGTCGCGACGTGTGCGCTGCAAAGAAACCAAGGTGCTGGCAGTGCCCTCTCAGGGATCGCTGCGCGTACGACACCAAGGCGGTTGGGCCCTAGCGATGATCGGTGGTCTGCAAGCCTTCAGAAGGAACCCGAGAGACAAGGCCATCGCCGCACTCGCAATTCCGGCTCTCGGTACGCTCGCCATCGATCCCCTCGTTTCGATCGTCGATACCGCGTGGGTCGGTCGTCTTGGCACCGTGTCCCTTGCAGCGCTCGCCGTTGCCTCTGCTGTGTTCGGCGCCGTGTTCGCTGTTTTCAACTTCGTACATATCACGATCACACCGCTCGTCGCCGGTGAGATCGCCCGTGACGCGCGTCGCCGTGCCGGAGGCATAACCAAAGGCGCGCTCGTCATCTCGTTTGTAATCGGAATCGGTCTTGCTTTCGTAGTCGGCGCGCTGGCTGTGCCGATCGTCGGCGCCTTCGGTGCGTCCGGCGGCGTTCTCGATCAATCCGCCGCATATCTGCAGGTTCGTGTTGTTTCCCTGCCTGCGATGTTCATTGTCATGGTGGGCCACGGCGTATACCGCGGGCATCACGACACTCGTACGCCACTGTATGTGTCGATCGGCATGAATCTGATCAATCTCGTCGTCGACCCACTTCTCATCTTCGGCGCCGGGATGGGCGTGGTCGGCGCTGCGTGGGCGACGGTGCTGGCACAATCGATCGCCGCAGCCGCCTTTCTCGTGTTGATGTTCGGCAAGGACAGAATCAAGTTCGGTCTCGATGGAACCGTCGGCCGACTGAGAGGGCTCGGTATCGGGAGGATTCTGAGTGAGGGCTGGCCGATGATGATGCGCTCGCTGTCGCTTCTTGTCGCATTGACCGCAACGACGTTCGCGGCAACCCGGATTGGCACGATCGAGGTCGCAGCTCACCAGATCGCTTTGCAGACGTGGCTGTTCATGTCGTTTGTACTCGACTCATTGGCCGTGGCGGCGATGGCATTGATCGGGTCCGATTTCGGCTCGGGAGATCGCATAGCGGCCAGGGAGGTCGCCAACCGTCTCTTGGCTCTTGGCCTCGTGATGGGGATCCTTCTTGGAGTCGGACTCGCGGTGATCGAGCCGTTCCTCGCAGGCATTTTCGCCGCCGAGCCGGCGGTCGCATCCGATCTCGAAACGATCATCTGGTTCATCATCGTGTTGCAGCCTCTCACCGCTTTGGTATACGTCTGGGATGGCATCGGTGTCGGCGCAAGCGCGTTCCGTTTCATGGCCGTTGCGATGGTGGCGGCGACAGCGGTGACGGTGGTCTCTCTGATGATGTTCGGCGATACATTGGTCGGTGTGTGGGTCTCGGTCGCCGTCCTGGTTCTCAGCCGACTGGTGGCCTTTGCGGGCTGGCACCGGTGGGGGCCGTTTTCGCACGCACGAGATCCATCCCCTGGGTCTCAGGGAGTCGCGTGACCAGGAAGATCGATATCACCACACCGGCACCGAGGGTGGCGACGGTGGCCGCCAGTCCGATTCGGTCGATGAGGATTGCTCCCGTTGCGAAACCCGATATCGATCCGATGATCGCGACATTGGTGATCCATGCAGACGCGGTCGCTCGAACCCGTGTCGGGAACAGCTCAGAACGCTGCGCTCCGAATGAAGGGGTGAGCATGGTGGCCCCGAGAGTTGCCAGGAAGATCGATGCTGCGAGGAACCAACCCGAATCGAGAAGATAGAATCCGATGCCTCCGATCAGCCCGATGATCAGGGCAGCGATCGTCGTCGGTTTCCTTCCGATTCGGTCGGCGAGCTTGCCACCGACGAGCAGTCCCACCGCTCCGAGCCCGGAGAACACGATGAGGAGGAAACGCGCCGCCCCGGGCTCCCACGAGAGATCGTTGATGAGACGTTCGAGCACGAAGTCAAAGGCGGGGGAGGAGAATGCAGCAACGAAGAACGCAACCCCGGCAAGTGGCCAGAAATGTTTCGACAGTCCCATGCCGAGAGCCTTGGTGAACGGAATCGTAGGAGCCGGGGTGAAAGCTCGGCTCTCCGGCAGGAACCTGGCCACAAAAGGAAACGCCAACAGGCCGAGCGTCGCAAAGGCGAAGAGGATGCGCCACGCGTCATCGCCGGCTTCAGCCATCGGGAGCAGGACCAGACCGAGACCGACTCCGAGCGAGCCGGCCAATCCGTAGATGCCGATGCCGAACGCTCTCACGTCGGGTGAGAGCTCCTCGGCGATCAGAACGATCGATATCGACGCTATGGCGACGATGGATATGCGTACGAGCGCCTGGCTGATGGCGAAGACCGTGAGTGTGGGGATGAACGCTGTCATGAGGGAGCCGAGCGCCATGAGGGCGAATGCCGCGAGCAGGGGTTTTCTGCGTCCGGATCGGTCGGCCGTGATGGCGAATAACACGCCGAGCAGGGACGCGGCGCGGATACCGGCGAACATGAGACTCATCTGACCCTCGGTGAGTTCGAACGACAAACGGACGAACGGGAGCGTGTGCGCCATCTGGCTGGCCGCATACGCGGCAACAAACCCGATGACCGATGTCAGCAAGACGATGCGTCGGTCCGACGGACGGAAAGTCGAGGTCCTGGGTTTGGACGAAAGCACGGTTCTCACAATTGCTTGGTGGCAGGTTGCGAGACTAGCGGTAGGTCGCATGGCACGAGCGGTCCTGCTCGAAATCGCCGGGGCTGCGGGAACATCTCTACCGGATATACCGTTGTTGGACGGACGACAGCAGACCGGGGACGTGCCTCAGTGGAGTTTTCTCTCATAGCCGCTTTGCTCGCGGGCGCTGCGTCGTTTCTTTCGCCGTGTGTCCTTCCGCTGCTTCCTGGTTATGTCACGCTGATGTCCGGCTACGACATGACGGAGCTTGCCGATGGCAACGTCTCCACGCGGCGCGTTGTTGGCCGTACCGGGTTGTTCGTGCTGGGATTCACGATCGTGTTCGTCGCGCTCGGAGCAACGGCTACCTCGCTCAGCGGGTTCCTCAATCAGCCCATCTTCACGACCTTTGCCGGCTGGATGATCGTTGTCATGGGTCTCTTCATCGCGATTTCTGCGGTTTACACGCCCTCTTGGATGATGCCCGTGATGAAGGAGAGGCGATTGAAGGTGTCGGGGGCGTCAAAGTTCGGAACGCTCGGGCTGCCCGTGATGGGAGGGGCGTTCGCGTTCGGCTGGACTCCGTGCATCGGACCGTTCCTTGCATCTGCACTGTTGCTCGGCGCGAGCACAGATACGGTG
>BTQS01000010.1:0-22992 GCA_036985995.1 Acidimicrobiia bacterium | reverse complement strand
TTCTTCAAGGACAACAACTTCCGCGTGCTTCGCGGAGCCTCCTGGGCAACGTCACCGGCTGTGACGAGAAACTCCTTCAGGAACTGGGACTACACGCAACGTCGACAGATCCTTTCAGGTATCCGACTCGCCTGGGATGTTGCATGACAGACAACGATCAATTCACACTCGAATGCCTATCCGAGCCTGCAGATTTCAGGGCACAACTGATAGCCGACGTCCGTGATGGGCTCACGGCCGAACACAAGTCCCTCCCTTCCATCTACTTCTATGACGACCACGGATCCAACCTGTTCGAGCGGATAACCGAACTTCCGGAGTACTACCTCACTCGAGCGGAAACAGAGATCCTCGAGGCGAATTCGGATGCGATCATGTCGGCATTCCAGCCGACCGAGTTGATGGAGATCGGAGCTGGATTTGCACGAAAGACCAGAATCCTCCTGAAAGCCATGCACGATGCTGGTGCCGGCAACCGTTACGTTCCGATCGATGTTTCCGATGCCGCCCTCAAGCACGCTGGTGACGCGCTTACGGCCACCTTTCCGTGGCTCACGGTACGGGCGTATGTTGGAGATTTCGGCTCTGACCTGCATCGAGTGCCGCGCAGCGGCCACCGCATCGTCGCGTTCTTGGGCTCGACGATCGGGAACCTGCCCCCGGACGAGCGGTCGGCATTCCTGTCAGAGGTCGCTATGACGATCAAGGAAGGTGACGCCCTCTTGCTTGGAGTCGATCTCGTCAAGGACGAGCCGACCATGGTGGCTGCCTACGACGACGCTCAAGGCATCTCGGCAGAGTTCAACAAGAACATACTGGCGGTCATCAATCGTCATCTCGATGGCGACCTCCCACTCGACGCATTCGAGCACGAGACTCGTTTCAATGCGGCAGGCGAGTGCATGGAGCAGAGCCTGCGTGCGACCCGCGACATCACATCGACACTGGCGGCGATCGATCTCACTGTCACAATCGCGGCAGGCGAATCCATCCATACCGAATGGTCCTGCAAATTCACCCAGGAGGGCATATCCGCTGAGCTATCGGCTGCGGGTCTCGAAGTGCGCGATGTTCTCACCGACACCGAGGACCGCTTCGCGCTCGTTGTGGCAACGAAATAGACCTGCGCTCCTCCGCTATCGTCAGCCGCATGGAGAGATGGCACGCTGAGCGAGCATGGCTGGGTGGCCCGGATCTCTCGGAGAACATCACGATCGAAGTCGACAACGGCACGATCACCCGCTTGATCCAAAATGAGGACACGCCGTCTGGCCACCACCTCAAGGGAATCGTCATCCCCGGCCTCGTGTCCGCTCACTCGCATGCCTTCCATCGAGCGCTCCGGGGGCGTACCAGCGACGGCGAGGGGAACTTCTGGTCCTGGCGCAAGCCGATGTACGAACTCGCGAACAGGATGTCACCTTCGTCGTATCGAGCACTCGCCATAGCTGTTTTCGCCGAGATGCTCACAGCGGGGATCACCACGGTTGGTGAATTCCACTACCTCCACCACAATGAAGGCGGCCACCCCTACGAAGACCCGAACGCAATGGGAAGTGCGCTGATCGACGCGGCGGCGTACGTAGGCATTCGCCTCACCTTGATCGACACCGCGTATCTGACCTCCGATGTCGCCGGGTCGCCGGTGACGCCATCTCAGGCCCGCTTTTCCGATGGGACCCTCGATGCCTGGTCCGAACGAGTGAGCGCACTCAGCTCAGACATCGCCGGCCACCGCCTCGTTCGACTCGGGGTCGCCGCGCACAGCGTCCGTGGCGTCCCGGTGTCGGCACTCGGAGCGATCGCCGACACCGCCAGGCACCTCAACGCGCCGCTCCACGTCCATGTCTCAGAACAGCTTGCGGAGAACCAAGCCTGTATCGCGCAACACGGTGTTTCCCCGGTGCAGCTACTCGCACGAGAGGGCTTCCTGGGCCGATCGACAACACTGGTCCATGCCACCCATCTGACGACCGACGACATCGACACGATCGCCTACAGCGGATCCGGTGTCTGTCTGTGCCCGACCACCGAGGCGGACCTCGGGGACGGTATCGGTCTCGCCGCTGAACTAGCCAGAGCCGGGGTACTTCTCAGCGTCGGATCCGACTCGAACGCGATAATCGACATCCTCGACGAAGCTCGGCGGATCGAACACTACGACCGGCTACGGCTCCACAAACGAGGTATCCATCAGCCTGAGCGCCTGCTGATAGCAGCGACAGGCGCAGGTGCCGAGGCCCTGGGATGGGCCGGCGGGGGAAGAATCGCTGAAGGCTCCCCCGCGGATTTCGTTGTGATCGACGCGACCACGCCGGAGCTCGCCGGCACGGAGGCGTCGAACATCGTCGGCATCGTCATGGCCGCAACGAGAGCCTCCATCACCGATGTCGTCGTTGGCGGGGAACTGGTGGTCGAGTCCGGATCACCAACGAAGGCCCCGTCGAGTCACGAGCGGCTATCTACCCTGAGATCCATCTGGAGAACCCCCGGAGCGATGGCTTGACCATCCGACGCATCCCGCAGATCGGGGATCCCGTGCTGCGTCGCAGGACGCGGGATGTCACTCTCGCCGAACTCGCAAAAGACGCGATCCAAACCCTCATCGACGACATGATCGAGACGATGCTCGACGCTCAGGGGGCAGGAATCGCTGCCACACAGGTAGGCGAGTCGTTGAGCATCTGCATCATGGGCGTCGACCACAACGCGCGATACCCGTACAAGCCGCCGATCCCGCTGACCGTCCTCGTCAACCCGGTTGTGCAACCGCTCGATGGCATCACCTTTCTCAACAACGAGGGCTGCTTGAGCGTGCCCATCCGGGGCGATCTCCATCGGTTCACGAGCATCGAGGTCACAGCGCTCGACCGGCAAGGCTCGAAGACGGTATCTGTCTATCGTGGTTTGAGCGCAGGCACCGTCCAACATGAGGTCGATCATCTCGCCGGCACGCTGATCGTCGATCGCATACACGATTCGCGCACCATCTCGACGTGGGACAACTTCGCCGAGTACGGCATGAACGAGTACATCGAGAGGATCAAACCGATCATCGAAGCAACGGAACCCTGACCGGGGTCCTCCGAAGGCACTGTTCCTTGATCCGCAACGTGCCCCTATGGGTGTTCGCGGCGGCGCATCTCCTCACGCAGAGCTTCGTCGGAGTACTGGATCAAGGCCGGGTTCCACTCTCTCTGTCCCAGCGGGGCGTCCGATTGGTCGGCGAGCAGTTCGACGATCGCGTCTCTCAGCGTCCGAGCCCATGCCCGGCCTTTAGCCGCGGTCATCAACGATGTCGTTCCGTCACCGTTGACCCTGAGAACCCTCGCTTCGACCTGAGGGTTCGATCTCGATCCCTTCTCTCCGTAGGTCAGGATGATCGAGTGGATTGGGACATCCTGGATGCCCCCGGTCGCAATGAAGTCTCCCTCGAACGCCCAACCGGACGCCAGCGATTCGTCAACATTGGTGACGATCTTGGCCCAGTTCTTTCGGCGCTCATCGCCCACGAGAGGGATGTCGACTGGAACGAGTATCGGGTCATCCATCCCGCAAGGATACCGACTGCCATCCCACCGGGCCCACTGCCGCGCCTGGGATGTCTAGTCAAGTCGAGCAACGAGAAAGCACCCTCTACAAATTCTCAGAATCGGTCGATGAATCCGGGAGAAGGGATATTCATGCGCGAGATTCGCTCGACAGCTCACTATCTCCTGATTCTCGCCGTATCAGGTGGCGTGCTATTCATACTCGGGGGGATCCTCACAACGATGAGCCATAGCACGCGCATCATCTTGATCGGTGCCGGGGCCACGTTCGCGCTCCTCGGGATGTACACGCTGATCATCTCAGGCCAGAAGGTCAAAATGGCAGAGAACAGGTCCGCTCTCGAGTCTGAGATACGTGAACGCCGGCTCGCAGACGATGCGCTTCGCACCCGCATGACCTACACGCTCCGAGACCCCTTGACGTCGATCGTCGGCTTCGCAGACAGGATGGTCGACGACCCCGACATGCCGTTCGACGAGCGAAGAGAGCTCCTCGTCGCCATTCGCGACGATGCCCGCGAGGTAGAAAGTGTTCTCGCCAGTCTGGCCCCTGTACGCGCGGTCGACTGGACCGGCACACTCATCGAAGGCGTGGTCCTCCTCGACGAGGAAGTCCGATCCGTCGCATCGACGGTGAGGACTGATACATCGTTCGAATCTGACCTCGGTCCCGCACGAGCGTGGGGTGACTCTGCACAGGTACGGCAGGTCCTTCGTACTCTCATCAACGCTGTGGTTGAGGGCGGCTGTGCGTATGTCACGCTGAGGACCGAGCAACGGGCTGAATCAGCTGTCGCATCGATCAGTGGCAGGGATAACCTGCTCCCCGTGGAAGCTGTCGCGGCGCTGACCGGAAATACTGAAGCGTCGGACGTCACAAACGACAGCTACTTAGCACTGAAAGCTGCCCATCAACTCGCTGCGGAAATGGGTGGATCCATCGGATACGCGCAGGCCTTCGGCCTGTCACACATCGTCGTCGAGTTCCCTGCCGCTCCGAACGATCTGGGAGTGCAGCCGCCCAGAGAGATGACCCGCGATCCGTTCGAAGTCTCGTTCAGCACCGCGGTCGACCTCCGGCCAGAGCGCCCTACGACCTCTATCCGGTTCGCATAGCGACCTCAACCGTTCTTGCGTAACTGAGTACCCCATGGAGGCTTGGTTACGCAAGAACGGTTGGGGTGGACAGCTTGTACGATCGGTGCATGCATGACAATCTGCGCGCCGCGATAGCCAGCGACAGGGACCGCATTCAGGCCGAGCTCGAAGGGATGATTCGCATTCCATCGGTCAGTGCAGCGGGGTACGACGCGATCGAGGTGCGCCGATCCGCCGAGTTCGTTGCGGACCTCATGCGTTCCTCAGGGCTCGAAGATGTCCACCTACTCGAAATCGAGGGCGCTCACCCTGCTGTCTATGGCTCGAAGAAGGGGCCGGAGGGCTCACCGACTGTTCTGCTTTACGCCCACCATGATGTCCAGCCACCGGGACCAGCGCAACAGTGGGAAACCGCGCCGTTTGAGCCGTTCGAACGCGACGGTCGCCTCTACGGTCGTGGCTCTGCTGATGACAAGGCCGGCATCGAAATGCATCTCGCTTCGATCCGTGCCTTCGCAGACGAGCTACCTGTGAACGTCAAGGTGTTCATAGAGGGCGAAGAGGAGGCCCTCTCTGAGCACCTCGTCGATTTCCTCGACACCTACCGCGAGCTGCTGACATCGGATGCCATCGTCATCGGTGACGCCGGCAACTGGAGGGTTGGCCTGCCGGGCCTCACGACCTCACTCCGAGGTGTGGTCGACTGCATCGTCACAGTTCGAACAATGAAGTACGCCGTGCACTCCGGGTCGTTCGGGGGAACCTATCCGGATGCGATCACCTCTCTTGCGCGCATACTCGCACAGCTCCACAACGACGATGGATCTGTTGCCGTTCCCGGCCTCGTCACAGGCGATGCCGATCCCTTGGATCTGACCGAAGCCGAACTCGCCGAGCAGGTGCTTCCCGTCGATGGCCTCGAGGCTCTCGGTTCCGGGACACTGACGTCACGCCTTTGGCGAAAGCCGGCAATCTCGGTTCTCGCCATCGAAGCAGTACCGATCGCCGAGGCGATCAACCAGCTTGTTCCCGAAGCCCGCGCGAAGGTGAGTATGCGGATCCCTCCCGGCCAGGATGCCAACGAAGCGCTCGAAGCGTTGAAAGCACACATCCACACGTCGGCGCCATGGGGCATCGAGGTGATCATCAACGATGGCGCGACCGGCGAGGCGATGGATCTCGACACGAACGGGCCCATGTACGACGCATATCGCTCAGGCATGCGCGCGGGATACGGGATCGAACCCGTCGAGATCGGAATGGGGGGATCGATCCCGTTCGTCGCAGCGTTTTCTGAAAGGTATCCCGACGCAGCAGTCCTCCTGGTCGGTGTATCAGACCCCACGAGTCGCTACCACGGGCCGAACGAGAGCGTGGAACTGGCAGACCTCGAATCTGCCATCGTCGCTCAGTCGATCGCCTTCTCGAACCTCGGAAATGCCTCTTAGCGACCGTCCTACCCTCCGAGAATGCGTAGACCAACCCTGTGGCTGATCGCGATATCTGCGATCGTGGTGACCATCGTCATGGTCGCTCGTATCGCCGATGACGGACCGGGACTCGCTGCACCTCCGACAACAGCCGATCCGGCATCGACGACATCGACGGTGTTGGCGAGCACCACAACCGTTGTGCCTCCAACAACAACACCGGCCACACTGCCACCCGACGCCACTGCGTGCGGCGTGTACGCATCGATTGTCGACGTCGGCACTGTGGCTTCCAAGGCCCTTGTCGAGGCATCGGGACTGGCGGTGAGCAGGACGACGCCGGGCGTGCTGTGGAGCCACAACGACTCGGGCGACACGGCGAGGCTGTACGCCTTTGACACATCGGGATCGGACCTCGGAGTGTTCGATCTGCCCGACGCGCTCGCGTTCGACTGGGAAGACATGGCGGCCGGACCGGGACCCGACGGAGCCGGGTCGTACCTGTACGTCGGGGGCATAGGAGATAACTACAACATCCGTCGCGGCAAGATCGCGGTGTACCGCGTCCCCGATGTCGATCCGACGACCATGACCGGATCGTTCGAAGAGGTCGTTACGTTGAAGTACCGGTACCCGGATGGCAGCCCCAACGCCGAAGCGATCCTCATCGATCCCATCGAGCCTGCGCTCTATGTGATCACCAAGGCAAAGACGGAGGCCTTCGTGTACAAGGGATCACTCACCCCGACCGGTGAAGAGTCCGAGCTCGAGTTGGTCACCACCCTGTTTCTCGACGCTGAGGTCACCGCAGCAGATATCTCGTGGGATGGCGGCGTGATCGCCCTGCGTGGCTACAGGACCGTCTGGATGTGGCAACGAGCAGCCGGATCATCGATCGCAGAGTCTCTCAGCACAGAACCCTGTCTCGCCCCGGCACCCGATGAACTACAGGGTGAATCGATCGCGTTCGACCGCGATCTATCGTATTGGACCATCAGTGAGGGCCTGCAGCCAGATCTTCACGTTGCCCAGGCGGACGTGTAGCTCTCGGGTTGTCCGCCACCGGCACTACCTGGGTATCTGCGTCCGCTTGAATTCGTTCAGGTTCGTCCAACCGACCATGTCCACGATCCTGACGAGGTCGTCGACGTTGTGCCTGTCCATAACGCGAACGAAGACGGCTTCACCGTTCGCGATGAACGTCGGCACACCGAACACGTCGTGGTCCTCGACCAGTGTCATGTGCTCAGCCTCCAACGTCCTCTGCGGCGCTCCTGTGGCTACGACGTCGGCAACCGCTTCGACATCGAGACCGACACCGCCGGCAACAGACCTGATGACGTGCTCATCGCCAACGTCCAAAGCCTCGTCGTGGCGGGCAGAGAAAAGTGCCACATGGAAGCCAAAGAACGCATCGGGGAACCGGTCCCGAACCGCGAGCGACCACAGAAGCGCCCGCACACCCGAAGGCATGTCGGCATCCAGCGCCACGTCCCACACCGGGCGCTCCTCGGGTCCGTTGTGGTTCTGCTGGAGCGAGAACGGCCGGAAGGTCACATCCCAATCGACGCCGTCCTCGAGTGCATCGACGATCGCCTCATTCGCGTTACGAGCGAACGGGCAGAGGTAGTCGTATGTGATCGTAAAAGTTTTAGCCAAACACCCGCTCCTGTCAATGTGCACATACCGTAGGACGGTCGTGATCAATCACGCCTGTCAGCAACGGACCTACGGTACACCGCGAGCCGCCCATTTTCGGCGCACGAGTCGTCCGACAACCGGTATTCGTGGAGATCGAATCCGCACTTGCGAGCAACCGCGATGGAAGCCACGTTCGAGGGTGCGATCTGTAGCTCGACGACGGTGCCGAGACCGCGCTCGGCGACCCACCCGATCGATGCTTCGACCGTCTCTGTTGCCAGCCCTTGATCTCGAGCCTCTGATGCGATCCAGTAGAACAACTCCACCACATCGTCATGGATGCGAACACCGAGATTTCCAACCGGCGTCCCATCGAGATCTTGCTCCTCAGCGGTATCTTGAACGTATTGGAAATCATCGAGATAATCATGAAGCACAAGCAACACTCATCGAAGCGATATCCGGTGCTCGGAGGCCGACGCTCCGGGACCGGAAACGTCTCACATGGAGTACCTATGGCACTGGATCGCCAGCAACTCGACCGCTGGGTCGCAGCCGGGCTCATCGCCCCCGACCAGGCAGACGCGATCGAACAGCACGAGAGCTCGAATGACCGGCCCTCAATCCTCCTCGAGGTCCTCGCGTACGTGGGATCGGTATTCGTCCTCGCCGCAGGGCTGGTCTTCGTAGCGGGCATATGGTCCGGCCTGTCGATGCTGAGCCAGGCGGGTATCGCATCGCTTGGTGCAGCGGTTCTCGGCGCTGTTGGCATCGTCACCACACGCGAACCAGGGGCGCGCCTGGCTCTGGTAGGCCAAACCGCTTTGTTCCTCGGGGTCGCCCTGGTTGGCCTTGCCACCGGCCTCTGGGTCGCGACCACGGTGGAAACCGACGTGGCTGTGTTGCTCGGGTTCGGATCTGCCCTCGCCGTGAGCGTCGGATTCTATGTGAGGCAGCCGTCCGCGGTCCAACACGGCGCCATATTCGGAGCTCTTCTCGGATCGGCACTGGCGCTCGTGGCAGTCACGGTGAACGAGACCTCGATACTGCCACCCGGTCTCGCGATCTCAGGGACCGGCGCAGTCTGGCTTGTGCTATCGACGAGCAAGCTGCTCCTGCACCGCCGGCTCGGCGAAGCGCTCGGATCGTTTGCGCTTGTCTTCGGATCGCCGCTCACCGTGGGACCGCTCGATCAGTGGCGCGTCCTCGGGATGCTCGTCTGGTTGGCAATCGGAGTCGGCTTGCTGATCTATGGCATCGCCGAAGATCGTCTGATCCTCATCTTCGGCGGCATTGCGACGCTGATCATCTACACCCCCTGGCTTGTCACCGAGGTGCTCGACGACAGGGTTGGGGCACCGGTCGCTCTCCTCGTCGCCGGCTCGCTTCTCGTGGGATCCGCCGTCTATCTGACGAGGAGGAACCGACCAATCGACCCTACGGCGCGTCCTTGACCAGCGTGTCAAGTGCGAGTGTGACCATGTCACCGAATGTCCGTTCGCGCTCATCGGAAGTTGTCTCTTCCTGGGTGACGATGTGATCCGACACGGTGAGGATCGCGAGGGCTCTGGCGCCCTCCCCAGCAGCTATCGCGTAGAGTCCCGCCGCCTCCATCTCTACTGCAAGCACGTTCATCGACTGCCAAACGCTAAGGGCGTTCTCGTTCGGGTTGTAAAAGCTATCCGACGAGTGAACGTTTCCAACGTGCACCTGCCGGTCACCGGTCATAGCAACTTGCGCCGCGGCTCCGAGTAGTCCGAAGTCTGCAGTTGCCGCATAGTCCCACCCGCCATACCGGCTGCGGTTGACCGCGGAGTCCGTGCATGCACCGATCGCGAGGATCACGTCGCGGATCGCAACGTCTGTCGAGATCGCACCGCACGATCCGACCCGTATGAGTCGTCTTGCACCGTAGAACCGGATCAGCTCCGTGATGTAGATCGACGCCGATGGGATCCCCATCCCCGTACCCATCGCGGTCACGGGTGCACCCTGGTATGTACCCGTGTAACCGAGCATGTTGCGTACAGCCGTGACTTGCCTGGCATCGTCGAAGAAGGTCTCTGCGATGTATTGGGCTCGAAGCGGGTCTCCGGGAAGCAACACTGCCTCTGCGACATCGGATTCATTCGCGGAAATGTGTGGTGTGGCCATCGTGGCTCCTGATCGCGTGCGACCTCACTCTACGGTACGCGCGCCCGACTCCGGTCTTGCGTACGTGAGCCCCACTCAGGTGGAACCCATCGTGTCACGTCGGGATCCGCGGTGCCTTCGGTCGGTCACTATGGTGACAATATGACGAATTTCGAACCGCTGCGTTGGCAGCCTCTCGCCGCACCTCCGCTGACCGGGGATTTCGAGAAGAACACGACACTCACTTCTGCAGAACTGTGGCCTACTCCAGGGGTTGGCCCTGAGGACGTCATCGTCGATGCCGACGGATCGGCAATCGTTGGGCTCGAGGATGGTCGCATCGTACGGATCCGCGACGTGAACAACGTCGAGGAACTCGCGAACGTCGGAGGGAGACCACTCGGGATCGAGTGGCTGGATGAGGGCGTGATGGCCGTCTGCAACGCAGACCTCGGGCTTCAGCGCGTCACGATAAAGGGCGAGGTCACGTCGATCGCACGGGGTTTCGACGGCGACAATTTCTTGTTCACCAACAACGCGACGGTGGCCGACGACGGAACGATCTACTTCTCAGACACCTCGACCAGGTGGACGATCCACGAATACATCGCCGACCTGCTCGAGGGGCAACCGACGGGTCGTGTCTTCGCTGTGAGCCCGGATGGATCGCTGTCCCTCGTCAAAGAGGGCCTGCACTTCGCCAACGGGCTCGCACTCGATGACACCCAGGACTCACTGTTCATCGCCGAAACCGGTAAGTACCGTGTGCACAGGCATTGGCTCCGTGGCGAGCGAACAGGAGAAACCGACCTGTTCCTCGACAATCTGCCCGGATTCCCCGACAACCTCACATTCGCCGAGGGCATCTTGTGGGTGCCTATGGCATCGCCTCGACAGGCGATCGTCGACATCATGCTCCCGAGACCGTGGATGCGGAAACTCTCGTTCCGTATGCCCGATGCGCTCAAGCCGAAGCCGGTACGGCACGGAATAGTCCTCGGATACAACACCGAAGGACACATCGTCTACAACCTGCAGGATTCCTCCGGACGCGTGGCCATCACGACGTCTGCGCGCTATCACGACGGCCGACTCTTCATCGGCAGCCTGAGCGACCCCCATCTAGCCGTGTACGAATTGGGTTGACAGCCAACAGCCGACGTTCATGGCTGATGCCTATCTCCTGAAGAACCAGCCGGAGTAGAAGCCGACGCCGACCATTGCGAGGCCGACCTGGATTGCGAGCTTGATCCAATCGATTCCAGACGTATCACCAACACCCAGCCACTGCGCGATGAGGCCGCCGATCAGTGCGGCGAGGAAACCCACGCCGATTGTCGCGCTGACCGACATCTTCTGTTTCCCCGGCAACAACAGCCTTGCAAGGTACCCGACGATCACACCTACGAACAGCGCACCGATGACGGTGACGAAAATGCCTCCCACGGGCATACCCCTTTCGAGTCGAGATCTGAAGGGAGCATACGTGAACTGCAGCTCACAGCTGTTGGCTGTTGGCCGTCAGCTGTGAGCTGTTCTAGAGGACTGCATATCGCGGTGTTCCACCCGGCCGTCGGCGTGAAGCGCAAAGCGGCCCTCTGTACGGGGATGAACCGGATCGCGGGTTGACCACGGCCAACCGCCGAAACCGGTCGTTCGGTAGTCGTCAAAGGCCTGCTGGAGCTCATCGGGGGTGTTCATCACGAAAGGCCCGAGTTGGAATACGGGTGCACCGATCGGCCTGCCCGCTAGGAGCAAGAACTCCGCCGACTCCCCGTGGTTGACGATCGGAACGACCATATCGGCGACCAGCCGGACACCGGTCCCCGACGAGATGCGCGTGTCGTCAACAGACACGTCGGTACCTTCGAAAAAGTGCAGCATCCTGTTGACGCCCTCTGGAGCTGCCGGGAGATCCCACGACGCCCCCGATTCCATCCGCACGAGCCAGATCGCCATGTCGCCGTGCTCGCTCGACGCCCACGAATCGGGAGGTGCGGCCGGCGCAGTGCGCCCTTCGAGTTCACCCGCGATGACATCGACGCTGACGCCAGGAGCCGGGGCGACCGTCGGGATCGTCTCTGACCACAGCATCCGGAAATAGGCTGGCACCATCTTCGAGTCTGGCGGAAGGTTCAACCAGATCTGGAATAGCTCCAACGGATTGTCTCGCTCGGTTTGGATGACCGGGAACATCTCGGAATGCTGGATGCCGCTTCCGGTCGTTAGCCACTGGACGTCTCCTCCGCCGTAGCGGGCGGTTGCTCCAAGTGAGTCGGAGTGATCGACGTAACCCGTTCTCACCACCGTGACCGTTTCGAACCCGCGATGGGGGTGCTGCGGGAACCCGGGGACCGCATCACCGTGATACATACTCCAACCATCGAGACCGGAGAAGTCCGAGCCGATGCGTCTGCCCTCGAGGGAACCGACCGGTCCCTGGACGGCGTCACCTTGCGGGTAGTGATCGAGATGGTGCATCGTCATGATGAAAGGGTCGAGCCCGTGCCACTGGAATCCGAGTTCGACGAGCTCGATGATCGCTCTGTTCGACATGCTTACGTGTCCTTCCGCTACGTCTGGTGTTGAACAACCGCAGAAATCTGCGTATTCCGATGTCAGGAGACGCTCCTCGTGGGTGTGGACCGCTCGAGACGCTCCTAGAGGGGGTGCCTAGAGCGCCGGTGCCTCGTATTCGATCTGGCAGAAGCCGTGATTGCAGTAACCGTTGGGATTCTTCGCCAGGTACTGCTGGTGGTACTCCTCGGCGTAGTAGAACGGATCGGCCTCGAGGATCTCGGTCGTGATCTGTCCGTATCCGACGCCACTCAATGCGCGTTCGTAAGCGTCCCGTGATGCGACCGCGACATTCCTCTGTTCGGGCGTTGTCCAGTAGATCACAGACCGGTACTGCGTTCCCACATCGTTTCCCTGCCGGTTCCCCTGGGTGGGATCGTGCTCCTCCCAGAAACCCTTGAGCAACGCATCGAGGGAAACGATCTTCGGGTCATACACAACGAGCGCCGTCTCGGCATGGCCGGTTCGTCCGGTACACACCTGCTCGTATGTGGGGTTCTCCGTGAGCCCACCCTGGTAACCAACCGCAGTTGTGTACACACCCGGTAGCTGCCAGAACACCCGCTCGGCACCCCAGAAACACCCCATCCCAAAGTACACGACCTCCATCCCTTCAGGAAACGGCGGCACGATCGTCGTGCCGTTGACGAAGTGAGGACCGCCGATCATCGGCCCTTCCGAATGCTCAGGAGAGGCCGCTTCGGAAGTAGGCGTAGGCCGGGTCTTTCTGCGGAACATGTGGCTACAACGTAGCCGACCACGGCGGCGTTCCCACAACCTGTGCGTGTGCGCGCGGCACCGCTACCGTCTCGTAGATGTCCACGATCCTGAGACCGTTCAAGCTGCATATGAAGTCACGAGGTACAGCGAGCTTCCTCGTGGCTTCGCTGGTGCTCGGGGTGCTCGTCGGAGTGGCGACCTCTGCGCTCGCGGTCCTCATCGACATCGTCGAATCGGGCGCATCCCTCTTCCAGGACTGGACAGGTTGGGGATCATGGGCGTTTTTCGCTCTCATCCCGGTGGGGATGCTCGCCTCGTGGCTCCTGAATCGACAGTTCGGTCCCGGAATCGCAGGTGGTGGCGTCACTGAAACCATGGTCGGTCTCAGCCTCCACGGCGGGTACCTACCGACGAAGCAGATCATCCCCAAGATCGTCGCTACCGCAGCAACGCTCGGTACCGGCGGTTCAGGTGGTCGTGAGGGACCTGTCGTCTACATCGGTGCCTCCATCGGTTCGAAGCTCGCCCGCCTCACCAACTTCGATCATGACCACATTCGGAGCCTCGTCGCTGCCGGTGCCGGTGCCGCGATCGGCGCATCGTTCAACGCCCCTATCGCAGGCATGTTGTTCGCGATGGAGGTCATCCTCAGCTCGTTCGCGATCAGGCACCTCAACGCGGTGGTGATTGCTTCGGTTGCCGCTGCGGTGACTACGGACCTCCTCATCGGTCAGGACCTGTTTCTCACCTCGCCGCCGCACAACCTCGGAGAGCCACAGGAGCTGATCCTGTACGCAATCCTTGCACTGCTTGCCGTGGCGATCGGTGTCGCCTACCTCAGGTTCGAAGATTCGGCTGCGAAGTGGCGATGGCCAGACAGCATGCCCGGGTGGAGCCGACCGCTCATCTACGGCGTAACCATCGCCGCCGTCGGCGTGGTTTGGCCGGAGTCCCTCGGTACGGGTCTCGATTTCCTCAACGGCCTGCTGCGATTGACAGATGCGGGCTCCTTACTGTGGTGGTCGCTCGGCCTGGTGGCCCTCGCCAAGATCGCGACGTCGGTCCTGACCCGAGAGGGCGGCGGATCGGCAGGCGAGTTCATGACGAGCCTCGTGATCGGTGGCTCACTCGGCGCTGCCTTCGGCATCTTCGTCAGAGCCTTCGCAGGCATCGAATCCGTCGATACAGGTGCTTTCGTCGTGGTAGGCATGGCCGCTGCGCTCGCAACGATCGCGCGAGCCCCGCTCACGGCCGTGATCCTCGTGTTCGAATTGACTGGCAACTACGGACTGGTGCTCCCGCTGATGCTCGTAGCGGCGCTCGCGACGTTCCTCGGGGATCGATTCCACCCGGAGTCGGCATACACCGCCAAGCTGAGGCGAGAGGGCATCCGACTCCCCAAGACCGAAGACATCGACCTCCTCGACACCGTCGACGTGCGCGACGTGATGCAAGAACTCGACGGTGTGCTCCACCCGTGGCAGACGCTGGCCGACGCTGCAGAGTTCTTCGACATGACCACGCATCATGGGGCGCCCGTCGTCAACGACGATGACCAACTTGTCGGCATCTTGACCCTGTCAGACATCTCAGCGCATGGCGGTCCAAGCATGGACAAAACGGTCGGGGAAACGATGTCGCAAGACCCGATAACGATCACGCCGGATGATCCGGTCTCTATGGCCCTCTCCCGAATGGCATCGATGGGCGTTGGACGCTTACCGGTTCTCAGCGACAAGGGAGACCGAAAAGTCATAGGCATGTTCCGACGGGTCTCCGTCGTGAATGCCTACGAGCAGGCGCTTTCGATATCAAAGGGGCGAGAGCTGTATCGGGAGCGGAAACGTATCCGTTCCCAGCCGGGCGCGGACTTCTTCGAGCTCACCGTCGATGAAGGCTCACCGATCGCCAACGAGTTGGTCGCTGAAGTTGCGTGGCCCTCAGATATCGTGCTCGTATCGATCCGACGCGGCACGGCAGTGCTCGTTCCACACGGAGACACACCCATCCGGATCAACGACGTTCTCACCGGCTTCGGCACCAAGGAATCCGAGACCGAGCTCCACCGCCTCGCACAAGCACCGTCATGACCGGTTCTTGTTTCTCTGCCTCGATTCGATACATTCACACATGGTGATGAACACAGTGCACGAGATCGTTCCGGTCATCCTCTCCGGAGGCATGGGTACCCGACTGTGGCCCGCGTCCCGGCGACTCCAGCCCAAGCAGCTTCTCCCGCTGGTCGACGACCGCTCGATGATCCGGGCAACAGTGGACAGGGTCAAAGCCGTTGCTACGGCGACAGATCCGATCATCGTCACCAATGTCGACCACGCCGACGCGATCCGACGGGAGATGCTCCGCGCCGGATACGCCGACACTCGCCTCATGCTCGAACCGATCGGGCGCAACACGGCGCCTGCCGTCGCCGTAGCCGCGTACGACGTCATCGCCACGCACGGCGATCAGCTGATGCTCATCCTTCCCGCCGACCACGTGATTTCCGATGAGGCAGCGTTCGCAAGCGCTGTCGCCGAAGCAACGGTGGCTGCCGCTGCGGGCTACCTCGTGACATTCGGCATCACACCATCGAGCCCGGAAACCGGATACGGCTACATCAAAGCAGGGAAGTCGATAACTGAACGCGTGGCGCGAGTCGCGGAATTCAAAGAGAAGCCGAACTCCGAAGCCGCTGAGGCATACATCGCTTCTGGCGAGTACTTGTGGAACTCCGGCATGTTCCTGTTCAAGGCGTCACGGTACATCGAAGAGCTCGAGCAACATGCCCCCGATATCGCTGCATCGAGCCGGGCGGCGTACGAGACCGCCGACAGCAAGGGGTCGACGATCGAGTTGGGAGCTGAGGCCTTCACGGCATGCCGCTCGGACTCGATCGACTACGCGGTGATGGAACCAACGTCACGCGCTGCAATCGTCCCGACGAACCCCGGATGGAACGACATCGGATCATGGACATCCCTGTGGGACATCGGGGACAAGGACGACAACGGGAACGTACTCACCGGAGATGTGTCCACCGTGGACGTTACGAACAGCTATGTCCGGGGTTCCAATCGGCTCGTCGCGGTTGTGGGGGTCGACAACACCGTCGTCGTCGATACACCAGACGCGGTGCTGATCGCGAACAAGGACGCCGCACAGGATGTGAAGGCTATCGTCGATGAGCTGAAGAAGGCTGGAAGGCCGGAGTACGAAACCGACGGAACCGTGCACCGACCCTGGGGCAGCTTCCGGACCATCGATCACGGACCCGGCTATCGGGTACTCCATCTGTGGCTCGACCCCGGAGGAAAGACCTCTATGAAACGCCACGAGCACCGCAGCGAGCACTGGCTGGTCGTACGGGGTGTAGCGCGTATCACGACCGACGAGGCCACAAGGCTCGTACCGACAAGGGAGTCCGTGTACATTCCCCCAGGAGAGGTTCACAGGCTCGAGAATCCAGGGGATGATGTCCTCGAGGTCATCGAGGTCGACGTTGGCTCCTATGTGGGAGAGGACGACATCAAAAGGTTCATGGACGCATACGGAAGAGCGGAGCGAGAAGGATGATCACCGTCATCGTCGCGGCGATCGTCGCCTTCCTCGTGATCGGCATCGTGCTGAGTCGTCAGACGAAGCACCGGAAACAAGAGGCCATCGACGATCTCAAGCGCGAAAGGGAAGAGATCGAGCACATCGATATCTTCACGCTCATCGCTGCCGAGATCGACGAACTGGACCTGAGATCGATCACCGGGGCAGATGACCTCCAACCGGCCGTCCTCCTCAAGGCATGGAAGGACAACCTCGACGTCGTGAAGCGGTGCCGTGATCGTGCAGGCCTCCGGTTCGTGGTCACACACGGTGTTTCGCCGGACAAGGCAACGAACGATGACGTGACGTTGGTGTGCGAAGCTCTCTAGACGGTCATCCCCCTCTTGGCCCCACCCCCGCCTGGAAGTTTCCTACCCGGCTCCCAGTCTCGTGAGAATGAACGCGAGCACGAGCGCTTCGTCTCGCCACAGGTCGTATCTGCCCGATCGCGCGAAGTGGCCCGCGGACATTTCTGTCTTCAGGAGAACCTCGTTTCCCGATGTCGATCGATCACGTAGTCGCTGCACCCACTTCGCCGGCTCCCAGTACGACACACGCGGGTCGTTGAGCCCGGCGGTAGCGAGGATCGGCGGGTAATCCAACTGACCCACGTTCTCGTATGGCGCGTATGTACGCATCCAGTGGTACTGCTCTTCGAGTGCGGGGTTTCCCCATTCCTCCCACTCCAACACGGTCAGAGGAAGACTCGAGTCCAACATAGTGTTGACGACATCGACGAAGGGCACCTCGCCGACCACAGCAGTGAACCGTTTAGGCGCCAAATTGACGGCTGCCCCGACTGTGAGGCCTCCTGCCGATCCGCCCCGTATGGCGATGCGACCCGGGTCACAGTACCCAAGATCGGTAAGGGACTGTGCCGCGTCGATCACATCCGTGAACGTGTTCTTCTTCTTCTCGAACTTTCCGTGGGTATACCACGCCTTGCCCATCTCGCCACCACCTCGCACGTGCGCAATGGCGTACACGACGCCGCGCTCGAGCAGGCTCAATCGGGGGATCGAGAATCGCACAGGCATCGAGACCTCGTAGGAGCCGTAGGCGTACAGCAACAACGGTGCCGTTCCATCCACTGGTACGTCCGCCTTCCGGACAAGGCTCACAGGGATCGATACTCCGTCTCGTGACGTCGCCCACACCCGTTCCTGGACGTACGCCGAGGGGTCATAGCCACCGAGTACGGGCGTTGTCTTGAGCAGCGTTCGCTCGTCGGTATCGAGATCGACGTCGAATATGCTGCGCGGCGTCACGAACGACTCGTATGAGTACCGGACCGACGTGGCTTCGAACTCGTAGTTCGCCTCCGGCGCCACCTCGTACACCGCCTCATCGAACGTGACGGGAACCAACTCTCCATCCGAGATCTGAAAGAGTGCAGGTCGCCCGTCGGCACGCCCCCAAACCAGCACGTGCTCGGCGAAGCACATAGGAGCATTGAGCCTGCGGCCCGACTCGTGCCGTACCACCTCTATCGGTGCACCACCGCCCACGGGCACGGTCACGAGTCTTCCGTCACCACCCGTGTCGTTCGTGACAACCCAAAAGACATCATCTCGATGGTCGATCGTGTACTCCACCCCTTCAACCCGCGGCATCACATCTCGCGGTTCGTCAAGGGGTGACCTGGTAGGGATGACCCAGGCGGATTCGGTGATAGACGACTGGGCTTCGATGACGATGTACTCGCCGGAGCGGGTTCGGGCGATGTCAAGGTGGAATCGCTCGTCGTCTTCTTGAAGCACCAGCACATCCTCACCCTGTGAGGTGCTGATCTCATGTCGCCAGATCTGGAAGGGCCGCATCATCTTGTCGGCGACCGTGTAGAACAGGTACCTACCATCGTGAGCCCACACAAGCCCGTACCGGCACTCCGTCAACACATCCTCGAGATCGACACCCGCATCGATGTTCCGGATCCGGGTGGTGTACGTCTCCGCACCGATCGTATCCACGGAGTACGCGACGAACGCATGATCCGCGCTCAGAGCGAAGTTCCCGAGCTTGAAGTAACTCTCGCCCTCAGCCTCCACATTCTCGTCCAGGACCAGCTGCTCCTTGCCGTCGGGCCCGCCGTGCATGCGCACCCAGATCGCATACGACTTGCCTTCCTCTGTGCGCGTGGAGTACCACCAGTCGCCACGTCGAGCGGGCACGGCGAGGTCCGTTTCGAGCGTTCGACCCTTGATCTCGTCGAAGATCGCTCCCTGGAGTTGCTCCGTCGGAGCGAGGATGCGACGCGTGTACTCGTTCTCAGCTTCGAGGTGCGCAATCACGTCAGGGTCGATCTTGTCCTGAAGCCATACGTACGGATCTATGACCGATTCGCCATGCAAAACACGGGTCGTGTCGCGGCGAACCGCAACCGGAGGGGTGAGCTGGCCTCCCATGGTCGTACGATATCGCATCGGCACATCGACATGCCACCGGTACGCTGCCTGCATGGATCGTACTATCGCCGTTTTCGGCGCATCGCAGTCGGTGCCGCGAGACGGCCACTACGAGGAGGCCGTTCGCTGTGGCGAGCTGCTCGCCAATGCCGGTTTCGCGGTAGCAACCGGCGGCTACGGCGGAGCAATGGAGGCTGTTTCGAAGGGAGCCCGCTCGGCGGGGGGCCATGTGATCGGCATCACCGCTCCCGAGGTCTTCGCCAGCCGATCGCGAGCCAACGACCATGTCATCGTCGAAACACGGGCGGCGTCACTGACCGAACGTATCGGGTTGCTTGCGGGTGGCACGGCAGGTTCGATCGCACTCTGGGGAAGTCTCGGTACGGCGACGGAGCTCCTCGTTGCATGGAACCTCGCGTACGTGGTGCGGTTCGGCGACCGTCAACGGAAGCCGGTCGTCGCGGTTGGCGAGCCCTGGCTATCCCTCGTACCCCACCTCGAGCGGACGTTGGGAACGGATGCCGGCCTCGTCACCGTGACTGTGGACGTGGACACAGCCGTCGCCCACATCGTGGATGCACTTCTCGGGGCCTGATCCGTTTACACCTCTGGATGTAGTGTCTGATTCGCCCACAGGATGAGCCCGATGCTGACCAGGGTGAGCCCGACGAACGCCAGAAGCCATGACCTGGCGACAAGTGTGTGGTTGAGTTCGTTCTCGAGGTTGAGCACCACCACTCCGAACGATTGACTGCCGAATCGTGAGACAGTGACTGAGCGTGCCGCCGGAACCAGGAACGTCGAGAGCCCTCCAGCGACTACGAAGGCACCGCCGATGGCCACGAGCGCGGCGATCCGCCGCCCGGCAAGCACCACAGTCGCAATAGCAAGCAATACCGCCATAGCAAGGGCGACGACAAGGCCCGACGCAGTGCGTCGGGCATACGGCTCGAGATTCGGGATGGCGCCCTCCTCGAGCACATTGACCGAACTAAACCAGCCCTCCGGCACGAGGGACACGAGCTCGGGTGAGATCGCCTCGAGTGGCGCGAGCAACGTGTCGCGGTACGGTTCGAGGTCCATGACGATCGCGCTCTGATCGCCTGTGACCAACCGTTCGTGTACCTCCACACCAAGGACCACGAGAAGACCCTCGAGCTGTTCCGTTGCGAGCAGTTCGGAGAACACACTGACCAGGGAAGTATCGATGACGCGCAGCAGCGGAATTTCTTCCACGAGCTGATCGACGATGATCCTGGCGGTAGCATCCCGCGAGGTCGGCATCCTCAAGACATCCACGGTGGTCGCGACGAACTGATCGCGGTCGAGAACTTGTGCATCCAGCCACCACGCGAAGTTCGCCAGGTACAGGAAGATGGCGAGTAACGCCGCCGCAGCGACGATGAGCGGTCTACGCACGTCGGACCTGGGTGATCACGGGACCACGGTACCGGAACGGGAAAAGCTTGCCTCCACGAACCTTGCGATGTCCATGTCTTCCGAGACGTCGAGCAAGGTGGATGCAGGAGCCGAACGGGTTCGCGTGCTATCGGTCTGGACGCTCGCGCTGGACGTCTCTGCACATCCGCTCCAGCGTCTCCGCGATGACTTCTGCCTCGTCGTCGGTCACGCGACTCGCGAAGTAGGCCTCGATACCGGCCACATGGATTCGAGCCGCGGATCGGAAGGCTTCGACACCCTGCTCCGTGAGGGTGATCCGGGTAACACGGCGGTCCGCGGAGTCGGGGATGCGCCGCATCCAACCACGTTCCTCTAAACGATCCACCAGAGTCGTCAGACCGGATTTGCTCAAGACCACCCTTTGGGCAAGCTCGGTCATCCGGACTCCCACTTCCCCCGCCTCGTAAGTGTGTAGAAGGGCATCGTACGTCTGGAGGTCCATGCCGGCTTCGCTCCGTAGCTCCTCGTCCAGTAGCGGAGTGATGGCCCCGTGCATCTCCATGATGGCGCGCCAGGCCCGGCGGCGGACGCCCGGCCGCTTCGAACTTGCTCGAACTGTCTGTTGACTTTCGCTCACCACTCTGCTCTAATCTATACTGTTCGATATCGAACTATCGACTATCGAACTATCTGCTCTCGAATAGTACCCCCCGACCGCCCAACTGTCGAGGGGCGAGGGTGAGATGCTCCCCAAAGGGAAGGAGACGGAGCATGAGTGTGATCGCAGTTGTTGGAGCGACCGGGACGATCGGCAGCCGGGTTGCGGCCCGACTTGCGGAAAGAGGCCACGAGGTTCGGGCTATCTCGCGTAACCCGGGAACACCCACAGAGGGGGTGGAGTCGTTCGCAGCCGACCTCACCGACTCCGACCAGGCGGTGGCTGCGCTCGAGGGCGCGACCGGGGTGTACCTCACGCCGCCGGAGAGCGGCGACAACCCGCTGGCACTCGAAACCGCAGTGACCCGCAACGTCATCGATGCGGCGGCAAAGCACGCCGTTGACCACCTCGTGGTTCACACGGCAGTGAGAGCGGACCGTGGGGACACAGGCTCCCGGGTTCTCGACAACAAGACCGGCATCGAAGATGCCGTCGCCGCCTCCGGTGTCGGATACACCATCTTGCGACCAGCCTGGTACTTGCAGAACCTGTGGGGAGCGCGCGACTATCTCGAACAGGGGATCGTGAGCCTGCCGTGGTCTGGCGACATGGTTTGGGCGGCGACCGATGTATCAGATATCGCAACCGCGGCCGTCGCCTTTCTCGAACATGGCCCCACCGACCGTGGATATGACGTGCACATCCCCGGCGGTGTCACAGGTTTCCAGATCGCCGAAGCCGCAACACGGGTGCTCGGCAAAGATGTCGACTATCACGAGGCGCAGGTATCGACCCGCGACTATGTCGAAGTGTTTCCGATTTCCGATCCGCACAAGGATCTCTATGCCGAGCTCTTCGACTATTTCCGCTCGACGACGTACCTCGGTGACCCGGGACCGGTCATCGAGACACTGGATGGATTCCAGCCACGTGGCCTGGACGATTTCCTCAGCCAGGAACTGTTCGCTGGGCGATGAGGAACCGACTGTCCACCGACCGGTGGACGGCACAGGGAGAGAAGGGAAGCAAATATGAAAGTGGTAGCTATCAACCACGACGTAGCCGACTACGGCGCATGGAAAGCGGTATTCGACGAGATCCCACCGTCGACCATGGGGGCTCTATTCCACCGAATCAACAGAAGCGTGGACGACCACAACAACATCACCGTCGTTGCCGGTTTCAGTTCTGAGGAGACAGCCAAGGCTTTCACAACGAACTCTGATCTCAAGGAAGCCATGGGGCGTGCAGGCGTCACGAGTGCTCCGCGAATCGAGATCTTCGAGGAAGTCGAATCGGTTCAGTACTGAGTTCGCAGCGACCCCCCAGCGCAAAGCAGGGACGGGACTTCGGTCCCGTCCCTGCTTTGCGTGCAGAGGAATTTCGGTGAGAGGCATCACCGCCGTCCATCACGAGCTCACCGACCCGAAACGGGAAAAGCTTGCCTGCATGACCCTTGAGATGTCTGCTCCGTTCCGTAGTGTGAAAGCAGATGCGGATCCGAGTCGCCTTGCTCGTGTTGGCGTCCGCTGCGCTCGCAGGGGGCTGTACGGCCGCGGGCAACTCCCCGGCGACGGCTCCACCGATTTCCACGACAACGGCCGCGTCCCCCACATCCACCGCTCCTACGACCACCCGCGCACCCCAAACGACAACTACGATCGATCGGCTGACCGAGATCCAGGCCATTTTCGAAGACCTCGAACGCAGACGCCTGCAGGCGATCTACGACCAGGATGAGGAGGCCTTCCGCAGCCTCTACGCCAACGAGGAATACATGC
>BTQS01000009.1:0-24435 GCA_036985995.1 Acidimicrobiia bacterium | reverse complement strand
ATGTTGAGAAGCTGACCCGCACGCCGGGGGCGATGGATCGCTCGGACGTCGACGCCTTATCGGCGGTCGGTTTCTCGGACCGCGACATACTCGACATCTGCACCGTGACTGCGTACTACGCATACGTCAATCGCATTGCAGACGGACTTGGCGTACAACTCGAGAGCTGGATTCCAGAGGTCGGCTGACTGTAGACAGCCGACAGTGCATGCTTCTCTGCGGACCGTGAACCTACATCCGGGACAGGGCTATGTGGCGGCCATTTCGCGGAGGACCATGTGAAGGATGCCTCCGTGACGAAGGTAATCCACCTCGATCGGTGTGTCGCAGCGAGCGACCGCCATGAACTCGATCACGGTGCCATCCGGCTTCGTTGCCGTTACGGCGACCTCCTGTTGGGGCGCAAGCGAGTCGTCCACTGCGATATCGAATACCTCGGTCCCGTCGAGCCCGAGCGTCTCGGCGCTCTCTCCTTCAGCGAAGGCCAGGGGCAGGACCCCCATCATCACGAGATTCGAGCGGTGAATGCGCTCGTAGCTCACAGCGATGACGGCCCGGACCCCGAGCAGGAAGGTGCCCTTCGCCGCCCAGTCCCGTGAAGAGCCCATGCCGTAGTCGGCGCCTGCCAACACGACGAGCGGTATCCCTGCCTCCTTGTAACTGAGGCTCGCGTCGTAGACACTCTTGACCTCACCGTCGGTGAAATCGAGCGTCCAACCGCCCTCGGTGCCCGGCGCAAGCTGGTTACGCACCCGGATGTTGGCGAACGTGCCACGCGTCATGACGCGGTCGTTGCCACGCCGAGAACCATACGAGTTGAACGACCACCGCGGAACACCCGAATCGGTGAGGAACGTGCCCGCGGGTGTAGTCGCCCCGATAGCTCCCGCTGGAGAGATGTGGTCAGTCGTGACCGAGTCCCCAAGCTTGAGCAACACCCGTGTGCCTGTGATCGGAGCGATCGGCGTCGACTCAGCTCCGAGGTTCATGAAAAACGGGGGCTCCTGGATGTATGTCGAGTCGGGATTCCATTCGTACAACGCCCCACCGGTGGTCTCGATAGCCTGCCATTGTCCGGACCCTTCGAACACCGAGCTGTATTCCTTCTTGAATTGATCCGTCGACACAGACGCAGACACCATGTCGAGGATCTCTTGTTGGGTGGGCCAGACATCGGTCAGGAACACATCGTTACCATCGCGGTCGACACCGATCGGTTCCGTCGTCAGGTCGATATCGACGGTACCGGCGATCGCGTACACAACGACCAGCAGCGGACTCGCGAGGTAGTTGGCTCGAACGTCCGGGCTGATACGTCCCTCGAAGTTCCGGTTACCCGACAGCACCGATGCCACAACGAGATCGTTCTCGCGCACACCTGCGCTGACGGCGTCGGGCAGTGGACCGGAGTTCCCGATACACGTCGTACACCCGTACCCGACGGTGTAGAAGCCGACAGCGTCGAGATCCTCTGCCAACCCGGAGGTTTGCAGATAGTCCGTGACGACCTTGGAACCTGGGGCAAGCGACGTCTTGACCCATGGTTTCCGGTTGAGTCCCAGCTCCCTCGCCTTCCTGGCGACAAGACCGGCACCAATCATGACCTCCGGATTCGACGTATTCGTACAGCTGGTGATCGCCGCGATGACGACATCGCCATCGGTGAGGTCGAACGTCGAGCCATCGAACTCGACGTCTCGAGCCGTGCCCCCATCGCCCCCATCAGGGCGAAGCTGCCCATCGAGGTCGAGGTGCCACTGCTGCTTCATCTCGGATAGCTCGATGCGATCCTGCGGCCGCTTCGGACCGGCAAGGGACGGGACGACCGTGCCCATATCGAGTTCGACGTACGAGCTGTACGTGATCTCGCGTGCATCGTCGCGCCACATCCCCTGGAGCTTGTGGTACTGCTCGACGGTCGCGATGAGTGCCTCGTCGCGACCCGATAGCCTTAGATATTCGAGGGTGAGATCGTCCACGGGGAAGAAACCAACCGTCGCGCCGTACTCCGGTGCCATGTTGGCGAGGGTCGCTCGGTTCGCAATCGGCATCTCTTGAAGGCCTGGCCCATAGAACTCGACGAACTTGCCGACGACGCCGTGCTCTCGAAGCATCTCCGTGACCCGGAGAACGAGATCGGTTGCAGTGGACGCGTCGGGAAGGGCACCCGTGAGCTTGAACCCGACAACCTCAGGCAACAACATGTAGATGGGTTGACCGACCATCACGGCCTCAGCCTCGATACCACCGACACCCCAACCGACCACACCGAGGCCGTTGATCATCGTCGTATGCGAGTCGGTACCGACGAGCGAATCCGGGTAGAGCACACCGTCGTCGTCCCACACCACTTTGGCGAGGTACTCGAGGTTCACCTGATGCACGATCCCGGTTGCAGGCGGAACAACCGCGAAGTTGTCGAACGCCGACGTTCCCCATTTCAGGAACTCATAGCGCTCATGGTTGCGCTCAAACTCGAAATCGGAGTTGATGCGCAGGGCGTCCGCCGAGTTGAAGGCGTCCACCTGAACGGAGTGGTCGACAACGAGGTCCGACTGCACCAGTGGATTCACCTTCCCAGCGGTAGCCTCGTCACCTGTCATCCGCACAATCGCCGATCGCATGGCGGCGAGGTCGACCACGGCTGGCACTCCGGTGAAGTCCTGAAGCACGACGCGAGCCGGCTTGTATGAGATCTCGGTGGCACCCACCTTCGATGCATCGTACTGGGCTACCGCTTGCACATCCTCATCACGCACGACCCGGCCGTCGTGGTTCCTGAGGACCGATTCGAGGAGCACCTTGATCGAATACGGAAGAGAATCAATGTCGCCCATGTCACGAAGCGCGTCGAGGCGGTAGACAACGCGCTCGCCAAGAGGGGTATCGATGACAGAACGGGCGGAGAAGGGGTCGTGGCTCATGGGTTCCTCTCCAGTAGGGGCTGATTCGTACACTCTCATTAACCAAGACTAGGGACGTTGCGAGCCCGAAATCGGCATCCAAGACCGAGCGAAATTTGCTAAACGGACACAGATCGCAGATGTTTCGAAACCACCGTGCAACAGATCAGACATAGCGAAAGAACCGCCAATCTTCGTTTTCGTGCTACGTCTTGTCAGTCCCCCCAGTACCGCTGCTCGGTGAACGGGTCCCCGTACATGTGGTATCCGTTCCGCTCCCAGAACCCGGGCTGGTCACCGTGGATGAGTGTGAAACCACGCACCCACTTCACGGACTTCCAAAAGTACAGGTGTGGAACAACAAGCCGCAAGGGGTACCCGTGCTCGAGATCGAGCAGCTCGCCCTCGTAGGTGTGTGCGAACATGTTCGGCGACCTGAGGAAGTCCTCAATCGGTAAATTCGCCGTGAATCCGTGGTAGGCGTTCACGAGCACATGGGTCGCCTCCGACTTCGGCGTGATCTCGTTCCAAACGTGGGACACGGGGATCCCCCTCCAGGTCGTGTTGAACTTCGACCACTTCGTAACACAATGGATATCGGTGGTCATGTCCTCAGACGGCATCACTTCGATATCGTTCCACCGCCACGTGACGGGCTCTTCGACAAGTCCGTCGACGACGAAGTCCCAGGTCTCGAGATCTACATCCGGGATACTGCCGGCCTGCAGCACAGGGAATCGCTTTGTGTGGTACTGGCCGGGCGGGAGGCGTTCGGGATCGATACCGAGCTGCTCGAGTTCGGCCCGGTTTCGCTTGAAGAAACTCATGGCTGCAGCGTAGGCGGAACGGGTACCACCAACAACGTCGCCCGAATGTCCGAGTTGCACCGCTACAGGCACTCCACGTATCCCTGATGAGGGTCTACCTTTCGATCCATGAACCGTTCTCGACTCAGTCGCCGCGTCATCATCGGGTTCTTTGCTCTCGCAGTGCTCGCGAGTGCGTGTTCGCCAACTGGCGAAACCACCGGACCATCCGATGGGTCGGCGGATGCCGAACTCGCTCCGCATTTCACCGTTCCCACGGCATCCTCTGGCGAGTTCTCGCTGTCCGAGCATCTCGCCAACGATGGCCGCCCTGTGTTCTTGAACTTGTGGGCATCGTGGTGCTTTCCGTGCCGTGAAGAGATGCCGACCATCGACGCTGCTTCCAAGGAGTTCACAGATGTCGCGTTCATCGGCGTAGCGGTGCAAGATGCACGATCGGACTCTGAGAAGTTCCTCGAAGAGATCGGTGTTACCTACACGATCGGGTTCGATGACGACGGAGCCGTCAACCGCGACTACAACCCCCTCGGCCTTCCGGCGTCGTACATCATCTCGTCAGACGGTGTGATCCTCGAACGGATCTTCGGAAAGGTCACAAGAGACGATCTCGCAGAGAAGTTTGCGAAGTACTTCGGATAGCGGTGAGTGCATGCGCCCCGTCTCGCCCCTCCTCCCGGGTGCCGCTACCTTCGGTCCACACCTCGGTGAGTTAAGAGGGTATCCACGGTGCTCTCATCTGCCGGTCCAGGTTGGCTCGCGGCGCTCGAGGAATGCGGCTACGCCCTCTCTGGCATCGTCGGTGAACGACACAGCCGTGAGGCCTATGTGCAGCGCGTCGAGCGCGGTATCGGGATCCATCGCCGCCGACGCGTAGAAAGCCCTCTTTCCGAACCCCAGGGCAGCGGACGGCATCTTCACGAGTTTCGTGACCGTCGCACGGACCGCCTCATCGAGCTGTTCACGGGGGACGCTCATCGTCGCAATGCCGAGTTCCGCGGCGCGGGTTCCGGAGATGAGCTCTCCGGTCATCATCATGTACAGAAGGGGCTTGCGCGGCACGAGCGGAAAGAGCACGGCGGAGATCATCATGGGCCACAGCCCGAGGTTGATCTCGGGAGTGCCGAGCTTTGCATCGTCGACGACGATCGTGATATCACACGCGGCGGCCACGCCAAAGCCACCTCCGAGCGCCGCGCCGTTGACACGGCCCACGATCGGCTGGGGGACTGTCATCATCGCCCGGAACAGGTCGACAAGCTCACCGCGCGCGGCATGCCCCGACAGTGGCGAGTCCACGAACCCCCCTGCGAGATCTCCACCAGCCGAGAAGGCCCTATCCCCGGCGCCTGTGACCACGACCACTCTCACCCCGCCATCGTCACCGGCCCGCACGATGGCGTGCTTCAGGCTCCGCACCGCCTCATTCGACAAGGGGTTCCGACGCTCAGGGTCATCGATCGTGATCGTTGCAACGCTGTCATCCACCTCGTAACCGATCACCGCGATCCTCCTGATTGGGGCCTCGCGAAACACTAACCAACTCGCGCATCTGAAGGGGTAGCTCAACCGGACGCTCTGACTACAGTGACGTCATGGAGTGGATGCTGCTCGTTATCGCCATCTCGATCGCCCTCGGAGCGATGCGTGGGGGAAAACTCCGCAACCTCACCGAGATCCGCGTGAAACTGTGGTGGCTTCTCCTTCTCGGCTTCGTGATCCTCGCCGCCGCCAACTTCGTCCCACCCGACAGGCACGCGCTCGCCGTTGCCTTGATTCTCTTCTCGTACCTGCCTCTGCTTTTGTTCGTGTTGTTGAACCGGGATTCCAGCGGCATCTGGATCGCAGGGATCGGCATCTTGATGAACTTCACAGTCATTGTGATCAACAGGGGAATGCCGGTGCTAGAAGAGGCGGCGGTCATCGCAGGTGGAGGTGACGCGGAACTGATACTCGGTGCGAAACACGTGATCCTCTCGACGAGTACCGTCCTGCCGTTCCTCGCCGACGTGATCCCTCTTCCCGGCTCTGTACTCTCGCTGGGAGACGTGTTCCTCGCGATCGGTATCGGTGTGTTCCTGGAGGATCAGATGCGCCAGCCTCTGTCTCTGTTCGCCCACAGGGTGACGGGGCTGCCAGGATCTGCCACCGATCAGGAACGCCGATCAGGCTCCTAGTACGGAATCTCGCCCCGGAAGACGAGTACCCGTCGCAGCGACGCCGCCACCGTGGGATCGAACTCGTAAGCAGAGCCCTGGTGAATCGTCTCGAGCGCCTCGACTGGTGAGAGGCCGAACTCGGTCTGACCCTGGTCGTACGCACTCGCGACTTTGATGATCTTCGACGACATTGGTACGTCGGGATCGATCTCGATGCCTGGTGACCGGTAAGGCCGATGCTGCTGTTCGACCAGCGAGCTGACGTACTTGAGGTGGGGTGCCTCAGCGATGATCTGCGCTCCCCATCGGGCGATGTCCTCGTTGGTGAAGCCCGCCTTCAAGATGGCAGGTTCGTTCAGCGTGATCCGCCCAACATCGTGCATGAGGGCTGCGTACTCGAGTTCGACGACATCGGCCGGGTGCAGGCCCAGTTCCTGAGCGACCGCAACGGCGAGGTCTGCGGTACGCGTCGCGTGACCTCGCGGCGCGAGTTCTGCGACCTCAGGAATCTGAGCGAGCGCACGGATCGTCTGTCCGTACGTGACTCTTGTGGAGTGGTAGCGCTCGAACGCGAGATGACTGAAGGCGTAGGGAAGGATCGCAACGGCGAGAGACCACAAGCCCATGACAGGCCAGGTCAGTCCGAACAGCGTCCCAGCGGCGAATACGGAAACCACAACGGCCCAGTCCTCGAGCGCGAGTAGCCAGAGATAGCGACCGGCGAGGTCGGTACGCTCGAGTCCGACGAGTGCGGCCACCAGCGCGCGGATGATGAACCATCCGAGACCGGCCGCGCTCGTTACCGCGACGACAACCCAGCCGTGCCCAGGGTCGTATACGGCGTCGACTGCGTCGAAGGCCGCGAGATACAGCATCACGTATACAGCCAGAGCGAGCGAATCGGCGAGAAGGTCACCATTGGTGCGGACGAAACCTATGTTGGCCGTGCGTTGGATCAACCAAGAGGCAGCGAGCGAGATGCTGACCGATGCGGCCAGGACCATGGGGTCCTCGATGAGGATAGAGCCGGCAACGACGGCGCCGATGCCGAGGCTCAGGCGTGTACCCGATGGTGCAGGAACCGTCATCAGCATGACGGCGGTCATCGCGACCGTCCACACCGCAACCTCGGTGAGCCACGCACCGGGCTCGCCACTTGTCAGGCGCACGCCTACCGACATGAACACCACCGACCCGGCGAGTAATGTCAACAAGGCGATGACCGTGGGAAGACGGGGTCGGTCTTCAGCCATGTGCTGCATCCGATCCGTATTCACTACTGCGAGGACTCTTGTCGTCAAGCGAGTGGACACCACCCATCCCTTGTTCGGCTCTTCGCCTCGCTTCTTCTTCGGTGATCTCCACCGGCGACCCATACCGCTCACCGGAATCAGTCAGAACAATGACAAACGCCTCGACGACGTCCGGGTCGAACTGCGAACCTTCGTGGCGGCGCAACTCTGCGAACGCGTACTCCTGTGTCAGCGCAACGCGGTAGGACCGTGTCGAGGTCATGGCATCGAACGAGTCGGCGACGGCGAGGATCCTCGCCTCGAGAGACGGCACGACGCCGTTCGAACCGGTCGACCCGTGGTAGCCGTTGCCGTCATAGTGAGCGTGATGGTTCGACGCGATCTCCACCATGGGTCGGAGGAACTCTACTTCGTTGAGCAGATCCTCGACGTGGCGGACGTGCGCCTGCATCTCCTCGTACTCCTCTTCGGTGAGCCTGGCCTTCTTTCGGATCACCTCACGAGGAACAGCGAGTTTGCCAACGTCGTGGATCAGCGCGGCCCACCGCAGCGTTTCGAGCTGAGTGCCGTTGAACCCCATCTCCTCGCCGATCATGTTGGAGAAGTAGGCAACACGCTCAGTGTGGCCGCGGGTGTAGAGATCCTTCGCCTCGAGTGCCTTGATGAACCCCGCAAGCGTCGAGAGTTGGGCCTCACGCAGGCGGGCATATGACTCGAACGCCATATACCCGGTGAAGAACACGATCCCGATGAGCGGCAGCGCTGCAGGGCCGATCAACAGATAAGTCGCACCGAGCAACCCGCCAAGGAAGCCCATGCCGAGGTATGGGATCAAGAGCTGCACCATGTGCGACCATGGGTGCATCTCACGCTGGCCGTACACACGTCCCACTATCAACATCACGAACCGGAGGTTCACGACGCCGTGAACCACAGCGGCGAGCGCACTTGCCAGCGCCACCCGCCACATCGGGGGAACCGTGTTTGCAAAGTCCGGTCCCCACAGCGCCCATGTGAGAACGCTCACTGAGATCAAGGAAGACACGACCATTTGCCCGAAGTTCACGGCCGGCTGGAACCAGCGGCGTTCGCGGATGTCCTCGGGCTGGAGTGGACCGATGGCCTCCATCGCAACGCATCCCAGAACGGCCGAAGCGGGACCGAACACGACGGCTGCGGTCATCAAGATCATCACCGTCGGGCTCGCAAACAGCTTGTCGTTGACTTCGACGGATCGCCAGGAAAAGAACACGAAGGCAACAGCGAAGAGCCCCCACAACCACAATGGCGTTGGAAACTCCTGCACGAAAGCGAGAACACCTACGACAACGATTCCGGCAATCATGAACCCGATCGCAAGCCGAACTTTGGCCCGCTGCTGTCGTGCTAACTCGTTGGGGAACATGCGGTTCCTTGGTCTCAGGGCGGGAGGGGACGGCGGATACCCGGGGTGCTCGTTAGCCGACCTTAAATTGCGCAGCGCCGGCCAAAATGGCCGCCGCGAGCGTTCCGAGGGTCAATGCGAGCTTGACAAGAGTGCTCTTCACGATCATCTCCAGTTTCGCTTCCTCATTCCCGGCATCTTGTCGCCGCGTCAGGGAAGGTGTGTTCCGCTTCGCTGGAGTATCTTCGTATGAGCTACCCGGGTGTCCACCACCTCCAATGCCCGGTCGATCGCTCGCCCAGGCAAATCGTTCAGTCTTCGGTTCTGATGCCTACCCCCAACCGATTTCCGAACCTACGTGTATCCCACGTAGACACGTTCCGGACCCCGCCCAGAGGCCCTGCTGTCCTGCGCAGACAGTGCGTGACAAGATACCCCGAATCCACCCGATTCCGCAAGGGATTCGATCTTGTCGCCTGGTAGCAAGAACGGTGTAACACAGCTCCTGCACCATCTTCGACTACGCTCGGCAGCAATGGCAGTCAACTTTAGGGAACTCGAAGAAGGCCTCAGCAGGCTCGAATCCATCAACGCGGCACGCGTGGTCAACCAGGGGGACAAGATCACCGAGGTCCACGTGATCGCCGCTGTGGACAAGCCGGCGAAGCACGTCGTTCGCGATGTCCAGAGCATGGCGATGGCCCGTTACGGACTTGCGATCGATCGTCGGGTCATTTCTGTGGTGCAAATCCGACCTCAGGACCTCGATCTCACGACCACAGCCCGCGCAGCGCTGATGAGAATCGGTGAAACGCCCAACGGTACCCGTACGACCGTTGAGGTCACGCTCCGGCATGATGATGAGGAACATACCGGATCGGCAACCGGGCCGGCTGTTGCATCGGCGCGTTTCCGGCTCGTCGGCGAGGCGACGATCAATGCCATCGAGCAAACCTTTCCGTCTATGCCACCGATCGCCCTGGACGCCGTCAGCGTGAACACGGTCGGTACGCGCGAAGTGGTTGTGGCGGTGGTCGCTACCGCGGGTGATCGTGGCGGCGAAGACCTGAACGTCGGCTCGGCGCTGTCAAGCGGCAACACCGACGACGCCGCAGTAAAGGCCGTCCTCAACGCGCTCAACCGGCGCCTTGGATCGCTTAGCGAATGAGCCGTCCTGAGCGGCCGGGCCAAGCACATCTTTCGACAGGACAGCAACCGACCACGGCCTCGATCGTCGTTTCACGGCACTATCTGGCGTCGCAGGCCGGCCTCGAGGTCATCGCACTAGGAGGCAACGCCGTTGATGCTGCTATCGCCGTCGATGCGGTGCTGTCGGTCGTTGCCCCCGACACGTGTGGGCCCGGCGGTGACCTCTTTGCCCTTGTATTCGAGCCGGGCATGGATGAGCCGGCAGCGCTGAACTCTTCAGGAAGAGCGGGGTCCGGGGTCACAGCAGACGATATTCGTGATGCTGGGCACGGTGAAATCCCCTACCGCAGTCACTGGTCTGTCACCGTTCCCGGATGTGTTGACGGGTGGGAGGCGCTCGTCGAGCGGTTCGGCAACCGGCCGTTGTCCACAACCCTGGCACCGGCCATCGACGTCGCCAGAGAAGGCTTCCCCGTCTCGAGAGAACTCGGCGACTCGCTCATGCGACTCACCGATCTCATCGGCTCGCAAGAGTCGAGCCCACCTTTGTATCCGAACGGTACTCCGGCTCAGATCGGAGCAACCATCACGAGGCCTGCGCTCGCCGACACCCTCGAGGAAGTGGCGTCGTCGGGCCGCGATGCGTTCTATCTCGGTGATGTCGGCACAGGGATCACCGAAGCGACTCGGGGAGCGGTCACGGCAGACGACCTCGCGGTCTCCCAGGCAGAATGGGTCGACCCGGCGTCACTCGACATCTTCGGACGGACAGCATGGACGATCGGACCGAATTCCCAGGGATACCTGACGCTGGCGACTCTGTGGATATTCGAACATCTCGAACCGCCCGACGACCCCGACGATCCGCTGTTTCACCATCTTCTGATCGAGTCGTATCGGTCGGTTGCATGGGAACGTTCCATGTATGTCACAGATCTCGCAACCGCCCCGCTCAGCTCCGAACAACTGCTCGACCCCGACCGCCTTGCCGAGCGAGCAGCGACGATCGACCGGTCACGGGCCGGGCGCTGGCCGATGCCGAGGCAATCGCTCGGCGGAACCGCGTACATGACCGTCAAAGACACCAACGGGTTGGGGGTGTCTTTCATCCAGTCCAACTATGCCGGGATCGGCTCGGGCCTGTCGGCCGGAGCTACCGGAGTGTTCCTACACAACAGGGGGGCAGGGTTCAACCTCATACAGGGGCACCCGAACGAGTACAAGCCGGGTCGTCGCCCGATGCACACCCTCTCGCCAACATTGTGGACACAGGGCAAGGATCTCGACCTACTTCTCGGAACTCGTGGCGGCGACCAGCAGCCACAGTTCCTTGCCCAATACGCCGCCCGCCACTACCGCGCCGGTGCGTGTACGGATGACCCGCAAATGGCGCCGCGATGGAACATGGAACAACCACGACCCGGCACCGACAGCTCGATCCGTATAGAACCACGCTTCAGCCCAAATACCGTTACGACACTCGAAGCACTCGGCCACTCGGTCACTGACGCGGGAGCGTGGGAACCAGGATGGGGGCCAATATCGGCAATCGATGTCGGCGGGGAAATGAAGGGATCAGCCGACCCCAGGATTTCTACGTCGGCCGCGCTTTACGCCTGACGCTCAACCGTCAGAGAAAAAGCCGGGTGTCGGCGACGCGGTAGGGGTGCGTCGCTTGCGTCGATACTTCGATATCAGCCCAAGTGTCACCGCCACGCCGGCGGCCACCATGATCCCGATGGCGATAGCGACACCGACTATCCAATCGGTCGTTGCCGTCGTGCGCCCTGTGAGATCTGCCCGCAGCGCGACGCGCCATTCGCCTTCGATCTCGGACCACACCGCAGGATCCGTTTCCAGGAGAACGTCGGTTCCGTGCTCAGAAACAGCGAAGTCGACGAAGTCGCCTATCGCCCGAAAGTTATTCTCCGGTATCCAATCCTGGACCGGTTCCTGCGAGGATGCCGCCCAATCGATGACCGAATCGGTATCGAAGAAGTTCTCAACCATCACGTCCCTGTGGTAGTACTCGAGCCTGCCGAGGATCCTCGCCCGATACCAGTGTGCGATAACGCTCGCGATCGGCTCAGGGAAAGCAGCGTTGCCGTTGTTCTGCCAAAGCGCCTGATGCGCGAGAGCGAACGCTGCCGCCGGCCCGATGAAGGCGGGGCGCTGTGTACTGAGGAGCACGAACCGCTCCTGGAGATCTTGATGGGCTTGAAAGTGCCGGCTGCCCGATTCGAACTCATCACCGATCGATCGGAGTTCATAGTCAACAAGGCACACCGTCGCTTCGAACCGGCCGATATCCTCCGCTATCCACCCGCTGACGAGACCGATCTCCCTGTCAAACCGATCGGCCATGGCAACCGGGACCCCTGCTGCATACACGGCTACATCACCGGTGGAGATCTCCGCCCACGCCACCTCGGGGAATCGATCTGCGCACGTCGGCGACGCTGCTTGTACAGGCATCGCAACAACTGCAAGCGCCGCGACGAGAACGCCGAGAACGCTGAGGTGCCTCCGGACCGTCTTCACCCGTGAAAGGTACACCTGCATATCTCAGACCGACACCGACGCTCTGCCATATTCTGGTCAAAGTGAGGTTGCTCTATTCGATATGCCGCTATACCCTGATGTAGTGCGTGGGTGTCACCGAACAGCGCTGGTGGTTTCGACGCCGACGGTCGGGCCGTCCCCGGTGACCCGGACACACAACGTAAGAACACACGAGATCCACGGAGTTACGTGAGACCCCGAGTACCCCTCGCATATGCAGGACTCCTCATCGTTGCCCTTGTTTCGGTGATCGGGTTCGCCGCGTTCTCTCCATCTTCGTCCTCGACGAAGGAAACCATTGTCGCGCCTACCACTGAGCCAGAGCCCCCGGGTGGCGAGATGTCGGCGCGGGTTGCCTCAGCCGTCCTGGCACTACGGGTGTCGGATGCGGGAAGCCGTACCGCTACCACGCAGGCCACCACCGACACGACGCAAAACGAGACCACTCCCGATCCGGCCCCAACCGAGGGATCGGAGGCATCATCGTTCCAGGTGACAGAATCCGCTGAACCGCCATCCACAACCGAACCGACCACCGTCACGACCAAGGCGCCCACACCGATGGATACCACACCGCCATCCATCAAAGTGACGTCACCGAAGGACGGTTCGACGGTGACGAGCAACATCGTCACCTTCAAAGGCACTACCGAGCCCGGTGCCCTGTTGCGGTCTGGGCCCTTCGATGCGTTCGTCGACGTGAACGGGAACTGGTCGCTCGCTCTCGTGGTGGTCGACGGAGCGAACGGCGCCCTGTTCACGGCGATTGACCCGGCAGGCAACTCTGCCGATGCCAGAATCACGGTGTACTACAACAAGCCGAAGACCACGACGACAACAACGCACGCCGCACACACCACGACGGCAGTCACGCATACAGACGCCCCAAGCACGACGACGACGGTCACGCATACGGACACCACGCAGCCGGTTTCACAACCCAAGTGGTCACCTCTGTGGCCCGCGGACGCTGGCGGTATCCGTGACGTCGAAGTGTGGAGGCCGCTCGTCACGAAGTACTGGGCTGCCGACCGGGTCGATTGCGTGCTCGGGATCATCAAAAGGGAGTCACGTGGTGACCCACGCGCTTACAACTCTGCTACAGGCGCGTCGGGCCTGATGCAGCACTTGAGCAAGTATTGGAAGGGTCGCGCCGCGGCTGCCGGCTTTCGCGACGCCGACGGCCTCTACGCATCGCCGTACAGCGCAGAGGCGAACATCGCGGCCGGAGCCTACATCGCCGGTTCAGGCAGTGGCTGGTACACGCCGTGGAACCGCCTCCCAACCTACGGCTCTTGCTCCGGCAGCTGAGATTCGTCGTAGTATCGGGTCGTATGAATCACACAGCAAAGAACCTCATACGTTTCGTCGGTGTCGTAGCCGGTCTGGGCGCGGCAGTGTGGGCACTTCGCGATCGGTTACTTCCCGCTCCTGAAGTTCACCACGAGCCACCACCGCGATTTCGGACCGTTGAACACGCCAACGACGACTTGACCGAGATCAAAGGTATCGGACCGGTCAAGGCTGACAAGCTGAACGACGCGGGCATCACGTCGTTCGCGAAGATCGCGGCCTCATCACCCGACGAGCTGGCGGCATCAGCGGGAACGTCGGCGTCCGTGGCGGGAGCGTGGATCAAAGCGGCCGAAGCGCTCAGCTGATCGTGCTGTATCTGACCGAGCCGGAACATCTCGGTGAGGTCCTACCCGGTGAACCCCGGTACCGAACTGATCAGTTACGCGACTGGCTGTACCGGACACCTGTGCTCACCGCCGAAGGCATGACCAACCTGCCGAAGTCGCTTCGCGGCGACATCGCCCAGAAGCTATGGCCCTTCGAGTTGGACGTCGAGCAAACAGCGGACCGGGGCCAGACGAAGAAGTGGCTGTTCCGATGCGAGGACCAGGCACCGATCGAATCCGTCCTGATGGGGTACGCGAACCGCACGACCCTGTGCATCTCGTCTCAGGTGGGCTGTGCAATGGGTTGCACGTTCTGCGCAACAGGCCAGTTCGGTTTCGACCGCCATCTCGACGCTGGCGAGATCGTGGCGCAGGTGGCTTATGCGAACGCCTACCTCAGCGCCACGCCGCTTCCACGAAGCCCGGAACGTGTCACGAACGTGGTGTTCATGGGTATGGGTGAACCACTTGCGAACTACGCGAACACGATCGAGTCGATCCGAAGGATGATCAACGTGATGGGCATGTCCGCACGCTCGATTACGGTCAGCACTGTTGGATTCGTACCCGGCATGAGACAGCTGATCGATGAGCCGTGGCCTGTAAACCTCGCTGTAAGCCTTCACTCGACGATTCCTTCTGAACGGTCGAAACTCGTGCCCATCAACGATCGCTATCCGATCGACGATGTTGTGGCGGCAGCACTGGACTACTACAAAGCCAAGGGCCGACGGATCTCGCTCGAATGGACGCTCATCGCGGACCAAAACGACTCCGACCGAGAAGCCGTCGGCCTTGCGCGAATTGCACGACAGCTACGCGCCCATGTGAACGTCATCGCGCTCAACCCAACACCGCTGAGCACCGACCGTCCGCCGGACCACGACCATGTCCGTAGGTTCGTCGGGGCGCTCAAGAGGGAAGGAGTCAACGTGACACTTCGCGATACTCGCGGTCAGGACATCGACGCTGCTTGTGGCCAGCTCCGGCTCCGAGCCCAATCCGGGTAGCGCTAGCCTGCTGGCTACAGAACGGAGCGATATGAAACTCGAACCAGGCGACGAGGCACCTCGATTCAGTGCGGTTGACCAAACCGGGACGAAAAGGGAATCGAGCGACTTCGATGGGCAGAAACTCGTCGTGTACTTCTATCCGAAGGCGTTCACGCCTGGTTGCACGACCGAGAGCTGCGACTTCGCTGAACGGCACGGAACATTCGCTGCCAGGGGGTACACGATCATCGGTATATCTCCAGACGCGCCCGAGAAGCTCGCACAGTTCAAAGCGGAATACCAACTGCCCTTCGATCTGCTCTCCGATCCCGACCATGCGGTTGCAAGCGCCTTCGGCGCCTACGGCCTCAAGAAAAATTACGGCAAGGAGTACATCGGGATCATCCGTTCGACCTTCCTGATCGGCAGCGACGGGAAGGTCGAGGGCGTGCACTACAACGTGCGGGCAAAGGGTCACGCCGAGCGAATCGCCAACGAGATACCACTATGACGGCGCGAGTTCGCACAGCCGTTTTCCCCGTCGCCGGACTTGGAACACGATTCCTTCCCGCAACGAAGTCCATCCCGAAAGAGCTGCTCCCGATTGTCGACAGACCCCTGATCCAGTACGCGGTCGACGAGGCGCGAGCAGTGGGAATCGAGAACCTGATCTTCGTGACCGGTCGAGGCAAGGGAGCCATCGAGGACCACTTCGACGTGAGTTACGAACTAGAGGCAACGCTGGCGACACGCGGAAAATCACGCAAACTCGAGCAACTGCGTGCACTCAGACCCGAACCGGGCCAAATCGCCTACGTGCGTCAGATGCAGCCATTGGGTCTCGGTCACGCTGTGTGGTGTGCCCGACATGTGATCGGCGAAGAGCCGTTCGCCGTACTTCTCGCAGACGAACTCATCCTCTCGGACCCGCCATCGCTCGCAGCGATGCTCGACGTCTACGCGGAGCACGGAGGGAGCGTCGTTCTCGTCGACGAGGTACCCGGAGAGTCAACGAGCAGCTACGGGATCATCGGACCTGGGACGGAGTCGAATGCGGCTATCGAGGTGACGACCGTCGTGGAGAAGCCCGACCCCGACCAAGCGCCCTCCAATCTCGCGATCATCGGACGTTACGTCCTCGAGCCTTCGATCATGGACATCCTCGGCACGACCGCCCGGGGCGCAGGCGGAGAAATACAGCTCACCGACGCGCTGCTCGCATCGATCGGGTCGAGCCCATTCCACGCAGTGAGAATGAACGGCGAACGGTACGATTGTGGGTCCAAACTCGGGTTCATCGAGGCGACGCTGCATCTCGCGCTTCGCCGAGACGATCTCCGCACCGACGTCCAGCTCCTGATCGACTCACTAGCAAGCAACTCCGCGTAAAGCGGTGCGACGATGCCACAATCGAAACGACTACACACCGAAAGCACACCGTGACGAAACTCAACAAGCTCTACAGCGTCGGCCAGTCCATCTGGTACGACTTCATCCGAAGGGACATGTTGTCCGGTCCCGGCCTCGCCGACCTGGTCGATGAGGGCATCCGGGGCGTTACGAGCAACCCCTCCATTTTCGAGAAAGCAATAGCGGGATCAGACCTGTACGACGGGCAACTCGCCTCGATCATGCAAGCCGATCCACCTTCGGCTTTCGAAGCTCTAGCAATCAACGATATTCAGAACGCCGCGGACATTCTGGCAACCGTCTATGAAGCCTCCGAGGGCCATGACGGCTACGTGAGCCTCGAGGTATCACCAAAGCTCGCTCACGACACCGCTGCGACCATCGCCGATGCTATGCGCCTGTGGGCGGCGGTCGACAGACCGAACCTGATGGTGAAGGTGCCGGCGACGCCAGAGGGCATACCGGCGATCGAGGAACTCACGGCGAGTGGCATCAACGTCAACGCGACACTGATGTTCTCCCTCACGAACTATGAAGCTGTGGCGACCGCCTACGTCCGTGGTGCTGAACGTGCCTCCGATCCGACCCGACTCGCGTCGGTTGCGTCCTTCTTCGTGTCGCGCGTGGACACCGCTACCGACTCAGCACTCGAAGGCGTCGGCACTGCTTGCGCTCTCGAGATCCGCGGCAAGGCTGCGATTGCCAACGCGAAGCTCGCATACCGCCGCTACCAGGAGATCTTCGAGGGAGAACCGTTCGCATCATCGAGGGAGCGAGGCACAAGGCCTCAGCGTGTTCTTTGGGCTTCCACCTCGACGAAGAATCCCTCCTACAGCGACGTCATGTACGTAGAAGAACTCATCGGCCCGAACACCGTGAACACCTCTCCGCCGAACACCATCGAAGCTTTCCTCGATCACGGAACCGTGCGGCCGGGCAGTCTCACCGAGGATGTCGAGGAAGCAGCGGCCTTGATCTCCTCCCTCCCTGAGATAGGGGTCGACTTCGACGCCATAACCGCACAGCTCCAGATCGATGGAGTCGCAGCCTTCGCAACAGCATTCGAGACCCTGCTTGCCGCGATCGCGGACAAGCAGAAAAGGATGGCAGGGTGACAGCCCGACTGCGTGTGGATACGGTCTCTGCCGCGGTGAGGGCACAAGCCGAGCGTTGGAGGGCCGACCGGCTCATGACGCGCCTCTGGGACCGTGATCCGACGGTATGGAGCGACACCGACGTTCCGGAGCTCACCGATCGACTCGGTTGGCTGACACTTCCGACCTCATCGCGCGACCTCGTGGCAACGATCCGGGACCTCCACGAAGATGCCGGGCGTTTGGGTATCACCGACATCGTGTTGTGTGGCATGGGTGGATCGTCCCTAGCTCCAGAGGTATTCGCGGCAACTCTGCCGAGGAAATCGACGGATCCGCTCCTGACCGTCCTCGACTCCACCCACCCGGATGCGGTCGCCGCCGTCAACGCTGCAACCACACCTCAGCGAACGTGGTACATCATCGCCTCGAAATCGGGCACCACGCTTGAGACCATGTCGTTCTTTCATTGGTTCTGGGTGCGAGCGAGCGATGTGCTTCAGTCACCCGGTGACCATTTCATCGCCATCACCGACCCCGGCACGCCGCTCGAGAACCTGGCGAAGGAGCGTATTTTTCGCAAGTGCGTCCCGGCCGACCCGACGGTCGGCGGTCGGTATTCAGCACTCACAGCGTTCGGACTCGTTCCAGCCGGGCTCGTCGGAGCCAACACCGAGGCGCTCCTCGCCAACGCCGCATCGGCGGCAGTCCGGTGTGGACCGGAGGTCGAACTCCTCGAGAATCCCGCCTTCGTTCTCGGAGCCTCACTCGCTACCAACGCCCTCCAAGGCATCGACAAAGCTCACATCATCGCGGCTAACCCCGTGGCATCGTTCCCGATCTGGGTAGAGCAGCTCATTGCCGAGTCAACGGGAAAGGACGGCAAAGGTATCGTCCCAGTCGACGGGGGCCCTATGCCATCGAGGGCGAAGGACGGCACCGTTGTCCCTGTAGGCGCGAGGGAGGTCCCCGACGCCACTCTGACTCTGCTGGTCGATGACCCGTACGATATTGCCGGTGCGATGTTCATATTCGAACTCGCTACAGCCATTGCCGGCGAAATGCTCGGCATCCACCCGTTCAACCAACCGGATGTGCAACTTGCGAAACTCCTCGCCGCGTCCGCCATGGCAGGAGAACTCGATGACACAGCGCCGGCACCGCTCGACATCGATTCGGGTGACGTCACCGGCGCCATACGAGACCTGCTGGCAAACACCACACCGTCGTACGTCTCGGTTCAGGCGTATCTCGCGCCGACCACCGGTACCGACGAAGTGCTCGAGGCGCTCAGGTCCGTCATAGACACGAGATGCGGGGTGTACACCACGGCTGGATACGGGCCCAGGTTCCTGCACTCGACAGGGCAACTCCACAAGGGTGGACCGCCCGGGGGCGCCTTCATCCAGGTCATGGACAAACCCCGAACAGAACTTTTCGTACCCGAGACGGATTTCTCATTCAACCAGTTGATCACAGCCCAGGCCGCCGGCGATCGTGCCGCACTCGTCGATCGCGGGCGCGACGTGATCTCCATCGATCTCGGTCAAAGTACCAGCACCGGATTGGCACTCCTCCTTGACGCGACGCGTGCTGCTCTTCAATGACGACCGGCATCACTTTCATCATTTTCGGGGCGACCGGTCATCTCGCTCGCACAAAACTCCTGCCGGCGCTGGCACACGTCGTCATGGACATGCCGATCAACTCTCACGCCGTCGTCGGTGTTGGATCAAGACAGAGAACGGATGCCGAGTTCGTAGAACTCGTGCGCTCGAGCCTCATGGCCGGCAAGCTGGAGCCCGGATGTATCGACCAGTTCTTGCGCGGCTCCTTCTCATACCAGGCCGTCGACACCGTCGATACATTCGATGACCTCAACAAGACCGTGTGCCGCATCGAATCGGCCAACGGCCTCGGCGGCGACCGTGTTCTCTATCTCGCGGTGCCGCCCTCACAACTCGACGCGACACTCATGGGCATCGAAAAGGGTTGCCTCCAGTCAACTCTCGGGTGGACTCGACTTGTCGTCGAGAAGCCGTTCGGCACCGACCTCGCAACAGCCGAGGCAACAAATCGGCTCATCCAGAAAGGCTTCACAGAAGACCAGGTGTACAGGATCGACCACTACCTCGGCAAGGAAACCGTTCGTAACCTCCTCGTGTTCCGCTTCGCCAACGCCTTGTTCGAACACACATGGAACCGACGTCACGTCGAGTCGGTTGAGATCACGGTCGCCGAGTCCGACGGCGTGGGAAATCGAGCCGGCTACTACGACGAATCCGGCGCGGTGCGCGACATGGTTCAGAACCATCTCACCCAGATCCTGACACTGGTGGCGATGGAGCCCCCGGTCACGATGACTGCGGACGCGATCCGATCAGAGAAGGTGAAAGTGCTCCACGCCGCTCGGGCCATCGGCAACCACGACGCCGTCTTGGGTCGCTACGAGAAGGGCATCGTACAAGGCACCGACGTGCCCGGATACCTCGACGAGCCGGGTGTTCCCCCCGACTCGGTCACACCAACGTTCACGGCAGCGCGAATCTTCATCGACAACTGGCGGTGGCAAGGCGTTCCGTTCTATCTACGGACGGGTAAACGGATGTCTGATCGTGTGACACAGGTCGTCGTCCGGTACCGTCGGCCACCCGTGTGTATGTTTCACGCGCCTCAAGACTGTCCGGGTCACCAGAACGTCTTGACCCTGCGACTACAACCAGACGAGGGATTCGAGCTCCTGTTCGATGTCAAAGAGCCAGGCGATGAGGGACGGATCGGACAGATCCCCCTATCGGTTAGCTACGACGATGTGCTTGCGGATGCACCAAGTGCCTACGAGACGCTGCTGGCCGACGTGCTCGAGGGTGATCAAACCCTGTTTGTGCGATCTGACGAGGTGGAGGCATCGTGGCGCCTCTACGAACCGCTACTCGATCGCAGCGACATCCACCCCTATGCGGCTGGATCGGATGGACCCGCTGATGCCGATCGACTCGTCACGACGCTCCCCAACGCTTGGACTCCGCTCTGACTCTTCGCGCAGATCGCGCGGCAGCTCGAGGGTGAAGATGCTCCGATCGGTGTACCTGTATGTGAGCGAGCCTCCCATCAATTCGGCAAGGGTCCGCGACACGGTGAGACCGATGCCGACCGAACCGGGCTGACCAGGAACGGTGTGTGCGCGCTCATAAGCGAGGAAGATCCGTTCCCTGTCGGCCTCAGGAATGCCGGAACCGTCGTCGATCACCTCCACAGCGCGGGCGCCGGCACTCGATGACATGCGAACCTCGATATTGGGACCGCCGTAACGCAGCGCGTTGGTCAGCAGGTTCCGCAGGACCTGCCGCACACGGATCGGATCAGCGTCCACCACACCAGGTTCGAGTGATGTGGTGATCGGCTTGTCACCGCTGGTAGCGAACCCGGCGAGGACGGTCCTCACTTGACTGTCCAGATCAACCGCTTCCGAGCGCACCGAGACATTGCCGATATTCGATCGAGCCGCTATGAGAAGGTCGTCGATCAGGTCAGACATGTCACGGCTCTGCTCGACCAACAGGCTCGTGAACTCGCTCATCTCATCATCTGAGAACTCATCCCATCGGTCGTAGAGCTCATGAGCGATACCCGAGACGACCGTCAATGGCGTGCGTAGCTCATGGGACACCGAGGCAACGAAGGCATCCTTCGATCGCAGTAGATCCTCGAGCCTTGCGTTCGCCGTTGCTCGGTCGACCGCCGCCGCAAGAACATTCGCAACCGAGTGGAGGAAGTTCAGGTCGTCGACCGTGAAGATCCTCTCTTCTGTCGACACGACGACGAGCGTCCCAAAATCGATCTCCACTCCGGGGATCATGACCGCGACGGCTGAACGTACTCCGCGTTCCGCCAGCTGAGGCGCAGTGAATTTGACCTCGGTGTCCGTGCGCAACACGACCGGCGCAGCAGTCATGTGAGCGCGATCAGCGAGGACGGCAACGGCGTCTGCAGCGAGATCGAGGGATTGGGTCGTGCCTTGCATCTCGAAGGTTCCCGATGTCGAACGCTCCAGCACGACGGCGCCATCCGTACCCAACACAGCCGACACGGTGTCAGTGAGCGATTGCATCACGTCTGTTATCACATCGGCTTCGAGCGCAAGTTGCCCGATGGACGCTACGGCCTCCTGCTGGACAGCTCGAGACCACAGCTCTTCTTCCGCGCTGTGCCTACCCGTGACATCGATCATCGCACCCTCGTACACCGGTCCAGTTTCGGTCTCGATGCGCAGCGAGGTGTCCCGCACCCACAGCACAGTTCCGTCGATACGACGCATTCTCGCTTCGTAGCCGACAACCACACGTTGTTCACCGAGCATCGACGTGAGATGCTCCCTATCGGCAGTATCCGCATAGAACGAGTGGGCGTCGCGACCAATGACGTCGTCTTTGGACTCCGCACCGAACAGTCGAACCAACGCAACGTTGGCCTCCAGGATCGTGCCATCGGGCAGGGTCCGGTAGAGCGCAACAGGGATACGTTCGAAGAATGAGCGAAAATCGACCTCCGTTCGTTTGAGCTCATCCTCCGCCTTTCGCTGTGCGGACCGGTCGACGAGCGCAACCTGCACAGCGAGTTCGTACCCGTAGTCGACGACGTTCATCGAGGCATCCACCCACCGCTGCTCCTTTGATGAGGTCCGCAGGATGAGGCCAACTCGATTCACCGGCTCCAACCGTTCGACTGCTCGCTCGAGACCAGCTCGAACGTCGGATCGCTGATATTCCATCACGAAGTCGGCGAGTCGGACACCGACGATGTCTTCATCGTGAGCGGCGAGAAGATCTCTGGCGGCAGGGTTGGCGTAGGCGATGCGGTGGTCCACAACAATCAAGAATGCGGTCGGCGCGTTTTCCATGAGTCGGCGGTACCGCTCGGACGCGGACTCGGCTGCAGCATTGAGACGCAGCACGTACCGATCGATCGTGCGGAACACGAGGTAGGCCCCGGCGATCGCGGCCGCTCGTGCAACAACGAGCCCGATCTCTTCCGGCCTGATCAGATCCACTGCTCGGGCAAACCCGGGCATCGACGGTGCAACGAGAAGGAGAACGATCTTCGACAACTCGGCACCGACGGCTCCGGCAGCCATTCGTTCCGCATCTCGAGTCGTTCCAAGGAACACAACGATCGCGACGGACCAGATAGTCAGCAGCAACACGAAACCGCCTGCCGATGGCACGGTCAGCCAGATGACATAGGCCACCATGATGTCGATCGCAGCGGACAGCCGCACACCGGTATACCGGCCCGTGCGACGGGTCAAGAACGGAAGGCCTGTTGCAGCAGCGATAGCAACAAGACCACCCGCACGGGCCGGTGCTGTCATTCCGGGCATCAACAAGACGCCGAAGCCCGCGATCCAATACACCACAGCGCGGATTCGCAACAGGAACCCTACGAGGCGCCTACGTTCGTTACGCGCGAACAGAGATGAGGCCATCCACCAGGTATCGGAAAGTTGCAGCCTCGCCTTGACCGGCTCCCGAAGTGGGCAGCCAAAGGAGCCCCCCATGGCCAGATAGACGTCGGCCGATGTCACACAGGCAACTGCCCGCATGAGCGCGACCCGAGTCCGTACGCAACGTGGCATCCACGAACCGTTGGAGAGTTACCAGGGCAACAGACGACTAGTCCGAGGATTCGCCGGGCTTGACTCGATATCAGGCATCACACTCGGACGAGACGAGTGAGGTCGCGTCACGTTCAGATTGTCCGTTGATGACGCTGCGAACCTTGCCTCTAATGCGGCCGACGTCCGGAATCGGGCGAAAGCCGTAGTCGCGTTTTGGTGCCCAGTAGGTAGGGACGAAGCCGATCGTCTCAATGTCGTTGAAATCCAGATTGGCGGCGGCTCTGATCAGATCAGGAGCGAAGGAAAGCGGTATATCGGTCACCACGGAGTCCTCCACTGCCCGCACGATCGCCGAAAAACGGCTGAGCAGTGTCAACGAATCTGCCTTCGCGGCGACGGCGCGAAGCATGCACCGCTGGCGCTGCATGCGCGTGTAGTCGCTCGAGCCCTTCCTCGCCCGACTGTACGCAAGCGCCTCTGGCCCGTTGAGATGGTTCCAACCAACGTCGACGTCGACGTGCGCCCAGCTATCACCCTCACGCGGCGGAGAAACCTCAGCCACGAGAGGCTCCTGGACGTAGACATCGACCCCACCGATCGCATCGACGAGGTCCACGAACGCCGCCATGTCAACGAGGGCGTAGTAGTCGATGTGGAGACCCATGAGGCTTCCGATAGTGTCCCGTAGCGCAGCCATCCCAGGATCGACCTCGTTCGGATAGGTACCGGTCCACTTCCTCGTGAACGGGTACAGGGCGTTGAGTTGATCGGGGAAACACTCACAACTCTCGAATACTGGCGGCTCCTGGCCCTCTTCCGGTGGTGGTAGCTCCGGCATGAGTCTCTGTTCCAATTCGACAAAGGCTCGATTGAACTGTTTCGGGAGCGGAACCTGACCGAGATTTCGCGGGAAGCCGAACAGGGCTGCCTTGCCCGTCACAGTGTCAAGAGTTGCCACCATCATGGTGTCGGTGCGCAACCCGCCTCGGCCCGGTCCGGCATCTCCGCCTGCGATGAGGATCGTGATCCGATCAGCGCCCACTCGTTCGGTGAAGGGCAGAAACGGAGCATTGGCACCCGGGTTCGATTGGGATGCGACGACGTCGTCCCAGACGGCAACAGCGTCAGGATCTCCGATCCCATCTCTGAAGATGAGATTGCGGGCAGAGCGCTCGTGTGGCGCGCCCACCTCATAGCTGTGAATGACTGGATCTGGAACGATGTCGGCATCGGTCCCTATCGGAATGATCGGCTCTACCGGAGGAAGAGCTCCGTCTGCCACGAACACTGACTGAATCAGCGAGAGCGTTTCCAGGGTGTAGCGTCCAGCAACGACATGGGGTGCGAGGACCACAACGCTGAGCAGAGACCAGGCGACGACCGTCAGCACAAGCGGCGCCTTCCTG
>BTQS01000008.1:0-24605 GCA_036985995.1 Acidimicrobiia bacterium | reverse complement strand
CGCAGGCGAAATCCACATCGAACTCTTCGAAGGATCATCCAGCCGCTACAAAGTCACCCACAACGGAACCACAGCCAAGTTGACAAAGACGTTCACAACGACCGACACCTTGCTCGTGTTCGTATTCAACTAGCAGCGGTGGAGATAGAGCCTGAGAGCGAGCACTCGCGGGCTCACTAGCGGCCGGTGTAGTTCCGAACAGACGCCGATACCTCGAGTTGATCCTCGAGGTCCGGAGCGGGTTCCGGTGTACCTGACGTCATCGCGAGAGGTATGACGCCCGCCCAAACGCCTGAGCCGAGATCCGCATCGTCATCATCCGGTGGGCCTGTTCGAACCTTGGCAGAGGCTTCATCGATCTCGATCGCTAGCAATCTCGTCCCGACATCTTCCTTGTCGCTGGGCCGACGCGCCTCGCCCCACCGGCCGGGCAGAACGTGCTCGGTGATCGCTTCGAACGCAACCAGACGCTCGTCGGGATCGGTCACGACCCGAGGTTTCCCGAAAACGACGACGGAGCGGTAGTTGAGCGAGTGGTGGAATGTCGATCTGGCTGCCACGATACCGTCAACGATCGTCGCGGCGACGCAGACGTCATCGTCTGGTGTTGTGCGCATCATCCTGGAGGCATGGGAGCCATGCAGATAGAGGATGCTGCCAACCCTTGCATGGATCGTCGGGATCACGACCGGACCGTGCTCCGTCACGAAGGCGACGTGACAGATGAGGGCATCATCGAGGATCTGATGGATGGTCTCCTCGTCGTACGTCCCTCGTTCCGGGAGCCGTTTGACCGTGGTTCGCTCAGATGGCGCTGTCATCGGCACACGCTACCCCAGCGCCGGCCCAACGGCTACGCCAACCCTCGCTGCCATACCTCAACGAGTTCTCGATACAGTTTGGTATTTGCGATGAGCTCATCGTGCGTTCCTTCGGCGATGACCTTCCCTTGATCGATCATCACCACACGGTCGGCTCGCTCGGCAGACCGCAGCCGGTGGGCGATGATGATGGAGGTGCGGCCGGCGAGCAACGCGCGCAACGCGCCCTCCACCTTCAGCTCCGTCTCTGGATCGAGATTGGACGTAGCCTCGTCGAGGACGATGATCGAGGGGTCCGCCAGGAACGCTCGCGCAAGGGCGACCAATTGACGTTCTCCTGCCGAGAACCTCGACCCCCGCTCTCGCACCTCGGTATCGAGCTGGTCGGGAAGCGACCGGATCCAATCGTCGATGTCCATCGCCTCGAGGACTCGCCACACGTCGTCGTCTGTCGATCCAGGCTTGGCGTACGTGAGGTTGTCGCGGAGCGATCCAGCGAACAGGAACCCATCCTGCGGAATGAGTGCCATCGCCTCTGAGCGGGACCGGTGCGTGATGTCGTTGAGATCGTTGCCGTCGAGCTTGACGGTTCCGTGCGTCGGGTCGTAGAACCGCATAGCGAGTTTTGCCAGCGTCGACTTTCCCGAACCGGTCTCACCAACGATGGCCACGCGCTCGCCTGGAGCCACGGAAAGGTCGATGTCGGTGAGCACGATCACATCAGACTCGTAGGCAAACTCGACCCCGTCGAAGTCGATGGAACCGCGCACCGGATCGGGCAGATCGTATGCGCCGGGTCGCTCATCGACCACAACTGGTTCATCCATGAGCTCGAACAGTTTGGTGAGAGCGGCCAACGCCGACTGCAGGAGATTGTAGACGTTCGATAGGTTGATGATCGGCTGGAAGAACCAATCGAGGTAGAGGAGAAAAGCAACGAGCGTCCCGATCGTCATCGATCCGTCGATCACCCTGGAGGCTCCGATACCGAGCGCCGACGCCAACGCGACAACCCTGAGGAACGCGACCACAGGGAAATACCACGAGATTGCCCGCGCTGCGGCCATATTGGCTTCGAAGTGGCGTTCGTTCACGCGACCGAAGGTCGTCGCCTGTGATCCCTCTTGCGTGAACGCCTGCACGACCCGTACACCGGTGATTCCCTCCTGAAGTGTGGCTAGCACCGTTCCGATCCGTTCGCGCACCATGTCGTATGCCTTGCGAGCCTGGCGCTGAAAGATCACCGAGACGACCAGCAGCACGGCGACAACGGCGAACACGGCAAGCGCCATGCGCTGGTCGACGAGCACTAGCGCCACAGCAACCCCCACGATCGTCAAGAGGTTGCTCAGGGCCATGACGGCGCCATCGGATGCGAACTCCTGTAGCGACTCGATGTCCGCCGTCATTCTCGATACCAGCACACCGCTCTTGGAACGGGAGAAGAAGCCCATGTCGAGCCGAAGCATGCGCCCGAATACGACAGATCGAAGTTGCACGAGGTACCGCTCACCGACGTACGCGACGGTCCATTGGGAGAAGGCATTGAAGACGTACTGCAATACCAGGAGCCCTATGTAGATGCCGGCCGCCATCAGGATCGCCCGCTTGTCTCCTACCGCAATACCTCGATCGATGCCTCCCCTGACGACGAGCGGACCGAGGAGTCTGACGACGGTTGCGAAGAGTGTCACGGACAGCGCACCTGTCAGTGGCCACCGAAGCCCGTGGGAGATTCGCGCTGTGCGCACGATGAGCCCTCCAGGGCGCTCGACTCGATAGTCGCCGGCGGAAGACATGTACTTCATGCGCGTACCCCCGCTTCAGTCGCTGCGAGCACCTCGCCGTACCGGGGGACAGCTCGCAACAGATCGTTGTGCGGTCCAAAGGCAGCGAGCCTGCCGTCCTCGATGAACACCACGTTGTCGACGAGCGCCAGTGTTGATGTCCGGTGGGCGACGATCAACGTCGTCCTTCCCGACATCACCTGTCGCAGCGCCTCCTGGATCTCGGCTTCGACGACTGCATCGACCGAGGAGGTCGCGTCGTCAAGGATCAAGACGCGTGGATCGCGGACGACGCCTCGGGCGAGGCTCACACGTTGACGCTGTCCCCCGGACAGCGTGGCGCCCCGTTCACCGACGATCGTGTTGTACCCATCGGGCAATGCACAGATGAAATCGTGGGCACGCGCCAGCCTTGCAGCAGACCGCACCTGGTCGTCCGACGCCATCGGGTCACCCACGCGAATGTTGTCTGTGATCGAGGCCGAGAACAGGAACGTCTCCTGGAACACGACGGATACCTCGCTGCGTAGCTGATCGAGGCTCAGGTCGCGAACGTCGACTCCATCGATCGATACCGAGCCCTCCGACACGTCATAGAACCGCGGGATGAGGTGGGCAAGGGTCGACTTCCCTGCGCCCGTCGCTCCCACGACGCCGACCGATGTACCGCCGGGAATCGTGAGTGACACGCCGTCGAGCACCTTCGTGCCGTCCGGATATGTGAACGACACGTTCTCCAGCCTGATCGCTCCGGGCCCCGGGTCCAGTACAGCCGGTGTCTTCGGATCGTCGATCTCCGGAGCTGTTTCGAGCAATCGGTCGATACGAGATGCGGCGACTGCCGCACGAGGAAGGTTCGCGAAGAACCAACCGGTGATCATCAGCGGAAGCACCATCACCGCCAGATACTGGGTGAAGGCCACGAACTCGCCGATCGTGATCGCTTCATCGACGACACGAATCCCGCCCACGGCCAACACAGCTACTGTCCCGAGCGCGGGGATGATCTCGAACAGTGGACGATGGACCGCACGCTCCCCGGCCATCCCCATGGCAGAGTCGTAGATGATCTCTGCTTTGCGATCCAACTTTGCCTGCTGCTGGGCCTCCTGGCCGTAACTCTTGACGACCTCGATTCCCGACACGGATTCCTCGACGACGTGAGACAGCTCGGAAAGCCGTTGCTGGAGGTCAAACGAATATCCGACGACCCGGCTCGCAAAGCGAGCCGACGCGAGCAACAGCGCCGGCACCATGAGCGAGGCGACCACCCCGAGAACGGGGTCGATCACAATGAGAACAAGCGACACGACGAGGAACATCGCGATATTCGCGAGTGTGATCGGAAGCATCGCGAGAATGAGGCGCAGCTGGGATAGATCAGAGGACGCCCTGGCCATCAGTTCACCCGTCGAAGTGACGTCGTGGAAGCTGAACGCCATCCGCTGGATATGGGCGAAGATCCGATTTCGGATGTCGGCCTCGGCCCGGTAGGACAATTTGAAGCCGAAATAGCGACGCATCGAGATACCCACCGCCTGTACCGACCCGGCAAGCACCATCCCGCCGAGGATCGGCCACAACACCGAAGGATCTACGGAATCGACCGACCGATCGATGACGGACCCCACGAGATACGGGATGGTGATGATCATCGCCATCCAGATGAGCGCACCGAGGATGGACGTGGCTGCGACGGACCGGTATCTACTGAGAACCCTCAGGAGAAGCGCTATCCCGCTTCTGAGATCCTTGATCCTGGCTTGGTCCCCGGTCATCGGCTCCAGGGTACCGCCAGGTGGATTGGCTCCAGGCGTCCCAGAACGATGTCACGAAGATGGGTCCAGCGATGATGACGATACCGACGAAGTACAGCAGCACCAGCACGATACCGATGGATCCGAAGACGGCGAGCGTGTCTCCTCCTCGTCCCGGCAGCAGCTTGAACGCGAGCCACGAACCCGCGACGAGCGACAACTCGACCAGGGCCGTCGTCACCGCCGCGTGCGGAACGGGCCTGGGAGGCCCGAATCGGTACACAACCCACAACAGGCCGAAGCCCCATGTGAGAGCCAGAACTGCTACCAGCACCTGCACCTGGCCAGTTTGGCTGAAACCGAGGAACCGCGCGATGTCGCCCCACGCGTTCTCTCCGAGAAGAAGTGCCGCGTAGGCAACGAGCACTGCCGCACCTCCGGCGATGGTCACGACGATCCCCGTCATTCGCGTCCGCATATACCCACGATCTTCGTCGCCACCCTCCATGAGACGCAGCGCCTTTTGGACGGCGTACACCGCTCGCGAACCCGACCACAGTGCGACAGCGATGGAAGCGATGAGGATGAGGCCCTGGTCGTCACGAACGAAGCCCATGGACTGCTCGAGAATACCCACAAGGAACGCGGCGAACTCTGGTGGGAGCGTGCTTTCGATGAGATCGACGACACGGCCCATCGCCTTTCCCGACGTGTCGAATACCGAGACGATCGACACGAAGGCGATGGCGAGTGGCACCAGGGCGAAAAGCGAGTTGTAGGCGATCGCAGCACCCATCAGGAACGGATCTCCCCGCCTCCACTTGACGAGGACCAGCTTTTGGAATCTGAAAACGAACTCGATGACCTGCGACACACGGCGAGCCTACCGACCCGTTCTCCTTTCAAGGGCCACGAGCGCGCCATCAGGCGCACAAACCGTGCCCTTACATCCTCACACCGAGTACCTAGCACCCTTCTCTACACTCGCACGGATGCGCAAGGCCGCCTTGATCTCTCTGTCGTTTGCTCTCCTCGCCTCTGCCTGTGTCGCGGGCGAAGAGAATGTCATCTCTGCGGGTCCCGATGCGCCGTCGGTGACGACGCTGCCGCCTGTGGACACCACGACAACGACGACCGATGCAACCGGATCGAGTGTTCCGGTGTCGTCGTCGACCACCACGACAACGACACCGGAACGACCGACCGGTGTCGTAACTGCAGATACGGTGTTCAAGCCATGGGGCTCAGTTGAAGGCCTCACAATGTTCCGTGGCAACCCGACCCGGACGTTCTTCGGTACAGGCCCGGTGCCCAAAACCGAGCCGGAGCAACTGTGGCGGTATCCGGATCATCCGATGACCGGAGTCTCTCCGGTCGGGAGAGAGGCCAAGACGTGGTCCGGCACAGGATGGACAGGCCAGCCCGTGGTGTACGAACGCGACGACGGCAAGACCGAGATGATCTTCGGTGCCTACGACAAGAAGATCCACTTCGTCGATGCTGAAACCGGTGAAGACCTCAGGCCCGCGTTCGACATGGGAGATATCATCAAGGGCAGCGTCACCCTCGACCCGGACGGATACCCACTGCTGTACACGGGCTCGCGGGATCCCAGGTTCCGCATCCTTGCACTGGACGGCGATGAGGTCCGCGAGGTCTGGTCGCTCAATGCAAGATCGGTAGAGGGCATCTGGAACGACGACTGGGACTCGAACCCGGTCGTCGTCGACGACATGCTCTACGAGGGCGGAGAGAACTCCTGGTGGTTCGCCGTCAAGCTCAACCGTGGCTACGACGACAACGGCAAGGTCACGGTCGATCCCGAGGTGGTCTACCAAACGCGGGCGTGGTCGGATGAACTGCTCGACATCATCGGGCGCGACGAATCCGTCGAGAACTCGACAGCCATCTTCGGCCAGAAGGCGTATTTCGCCAACAGCGCCGGACGGATCCGGGGGATCGACCTGTCCGACATCGAGAACGGGAACGCAGAGACCTTCTTCGATTTCTGGACGGGCGACGACACCGATGCGACCATCTCTGTCGACAAGGAAGGTTTCATCTACGTCGTGTCCCACGCCGACCACGAGAAGGACAGCAATCTGTCTGCCCGGCGGGTGCGAGAGATCGGCTCCCTCATGAAACTGGACACCTCGATACCGGCGACGGATCTCCAGAGTGTCGCCCCTATCGTGTGGAGCATCCCGATCCCGGCAGCACGCGGCCAGGACACAGGGGCATGGGCGACGCCGGCCCTCCATCCGGATGGAGTGATCTACGTGGCGACCGACACCGGCGAGCTGCTGGCCGTCGACACCGACACCGGGGAGATCGTTTGGGAAGACGACATCGGCGTCAACGCCTGGTCGTCACCCGTCATCGTCGAAGACACCCTCGTGATCGCGGTCGATTGCTTCTCGAAAGATTCGGGTCTCCGAGCGTACGACCTGAGCGATCCGAGGAACCCGATCGAGATGTGGACGAAGTCGCCGGCGAGTAGCGGCTGCATCGAGTCGACCCCCGCCGTGTGGAACGGCGTCATATACGTAGGTTCTCGAGACGGGTTCATGTACGCTTTCGGATCGTGATCGGTTATCACGACACGGGAGTCGCAGCAGGGCTCCGCACCGCGCTCATCATCGCGCTACTCGGCGTCGGCGGTGTCGCCTCGCTCGCGACCGTTGCCGCTTTCTTCGGCAATGTATGGTGGGGCTTCGATCTCCTTGCGAACTACCGGTGGCATCTCCTGTGGATCACGTTTCTCGCGTCGATTCTGTACGCCCTCTCAGCGAAGGGGATCGCCACCATCATCTTTTTGGCTGCCGCAGCATTGAACGGTTGGCTCATCGCACCGTTGTGGATCGGCGATCAGCCTTCCGCAACAGGCGAAGACGGTGTCCGTATCGTGCATGTAGACCTCAGTGGCGACGTCACAGACGAGGAGAGAACGCTGCGCTGGCTGTTCGATTCGGGCGGTGCCCTCATCCTCATCGCCGGTGTCACAGCAGATCGAGCACTCCCTCTCGTCGCCGACGGATCCCCGTACACCATGCTTTCGTCCCCCGCATCGGCCGATGAGACGGGTATCGTCATTCTCGGAAAGGGTGCGTGGCAGGTCGCCACGTCGGAAGCCGAAGACGGCCAGCCGGTGTATCGGGTGTCCGTCCCCACGGGTAATGGACTCCTCGACGTCGTAACGACGTGGGGAAAGTTGGGGACCTCGCAGGCGGCGGCGAAGGCACTCGAGCTCCGCCTCGCTACAGTCGGAGATGTCGTGAATGCAGCGGCGAACCCCGTCGCCGTCATCGGCAACCTCGGGGCGACGAGGTGGACCAAGGGTATGCGAACGCTACAGGCGAACAGCGATCTGCGAGATGCCTCCGAAGGCTTCGGCTACCTCGCAACATCACCCGTCTCGAACCTGCCGATCATCGGGGGATGGGTTGGCCTTCCCATAGACACCGTGTTCATGGATCCAACAGTGACGCCTCTCGAACTGAAAACGGGGCCCGACCTCGGCGGCAATCACCTCCCTGTGACCGTGGTCGTTGGACCGGCCTTCGAGAGCTGACCCTCCTTCACACCACAGACCTGAGAATCCCGCCATCGACCTGCAGTGTTGCCCCTGTGATGTAGGAGGCCGCGGGCGAAACGAGAAAGGTAGCTGCTGCGGCAAACTCATCAGGTAACCCGTACCGGCCCAGCGGGATCGCTCGTTCATTGGCCTCCCGCACTTGCGTCGCGGTCCTCTCCGTGCGCTGACCCGCCGCTGCATCGAGCTCGTCGAGTCGTTCCGTGGCGATCCTGCCGGGGATCAGATGGTTGACTCGGATCCCCGCTGAAGCCCAGTCGTTGGCAAGGGTCTTTGCAAGCGCCGCCACACCCGCCCGAAACACGTTTGACATCGCAAGCGCACCGATCGGTTCGATAACCGAGCTCGAGGTGAGGTAGAGCATCGTGCCACCACTCCCCAGATGGGGGCGAGAGGCCAGGGCGAAAGCCATCGCGGATCGCAGCGTCAATCGATAGGCAACATCCCAATCTTGAGGGTTTGTCTCGTCGAAGAAGGCTTGAGACGGTCCTCCAGCGTTCGGGATCACGATGTCGATGCCCCCAAGGCGATCTGCCGCGTCATCGACCCAGGTACGAACCGCGTCGACATCCGACACATCCACCTCCGCCGCGGTGACGGTTGCTCCCGATTCGGCCGCGATCCGATCCGCCGTCGACTGTGCATTCCCAAGCGAGCGAGATGACAGCTCGACCAGACATCCCTCCGCCGCAAGACTTGAAGCGATTGCTGCACCGAGGCCGCGAGATGCGGCCGCGACAAGCGCCCGCTTGCCGGTTAGACGTAGATCCATGGCAGTGACCCTACTCGTCCGCGAACATCCGTCGAATCGCGCTCGTGTCGGGTTTGCCGTTTTCCAGGATCGGTACGGTGCCGATGATCCATCGCTTCGGTCGTGCATGTTCAGGAAGCAAGGAGGCGACCGACTCTCGAAGGTCATCGGCGGCAAGAATACCCGACACCTCCACGAGCGCACATACGATCGTTCCCCATTCCGGGTCGTCCACACCCACCGCGGCGGCATCGGCGACACCTTCGATCTCGGCGATCGCGTCGCGCACCGCTGCGAGGCTCACGTTCTCTCCCCCGCTCACGACGACATCGTCCACGCGACCGACCACAGCGAGTCGTCCGTCCTCCGTCATGAACCCGAGGTCCGACGTCCTGAAAGGGCCCGTGCGAGCCGGTTCACCGAGGTAGCCGTGGAAAACAGCGGGTCCCTCAACTTCGATCACACCGACTTGGTCCGGCCCCACTGGCCCTGCATCACCGCGGATGATCACCGAGAACCCGTCGAGCGGCGAGCCAACGACGTCCCCAATGCCGGCATCGACGCCGGGAGCAGCCGTTGCAATCTGCGATGCGGTCTCCGTCATTCCGTAGGTTGGAACGAGACCGATGCCACGCTCACGTGCTCGAGCGATCAATCGACGCGGGAGATGAGTTCCGCCTATCAGGATCAGATCGATCGCTGCAAGCGACTCCGGAGACCGATCGAGTAGCCGGTGGACCATCGTCGGCACGAGCGAGGCGACGGTAGGGCGCGTACGCTCGACAATATCGACGATGGCATCGTCGAACGGAGCAACGACGGCCGCTCCCCCACTCGCGAGCGAGCGCCAGATGACAGACAAGCCGCCTACATGGGTGAGCGGCAGGGTCGCGAGCCATCGGTCCGTTGCACCTGTACCGAGCCGCGAGCGTGACGCTCGCACCGACGCTGCGATGTTCGCGTAGCTGAGGGGCACCAACTTGGACACGCCCCCCGAGCCTGAGGTCGCAACGCACACGGCTGTGCCCGGTCGAAGGACGCCATTCACTTCGGGCCGTCGGTCGGCATACGGCAACACAACTGCACCGCTTCGCATCACGGCGACCATCTCGACGATCGAAGGAAGATCGAGTCGCATCGGAGCGGGAACGATCGAGCCTGGGGATACGACGTGGGCCAGCGACCGGGTTCTTGCACGGACCTGGTATTCCAGATCGCTGTAGGAGACCACACGGTCGGCAAGGATCAGCGCTGGAGCGTCGGGTTCACGCTCAGCAGCCTTCTCGAGCCAGACGTATGGGGTGTCGGTGTCCATCGGTCACTACAGTATCGCCGGGACCATCATCACCGGAGGAACCGTGGTTTCCGAGATCTTCGACCCTACAGCATGGGAACCCGTTGAGGGCTTCGACCTCGCCGACATCACCTATCACAGGGCACGCGATGTCGGGGCGGTTCGTATCGCGTTCAATCGGCCCGAGGTACGCAACGCCTTCCGGCCGGACACGGTCGACGAGTTGTACAGGGCGCTCGACCACGCCCGCATGAGCCCGAACGTCGGCTGTGTCTTGCTGACGGGTAACGGCCCTTCGCCGAAGGACGGCGCCTGGGCTTTCTGCTCGGGAGGCGACCAGCGCATCAGGGGCAAGGATGGATACAAGTACGAGGGTGCCGAGGGCATCGACCAGGTCCGCCTTGGCAGGCTCCACATCCTCGAGGTGCAACGCCTGATCCGATTCATGCCGAAGGTGGTGATCGCGGTCGTCCCGGGCTGGGCCGTTGGCGGCGGCCACAGTCTGCATGTTGTCTGCGACCTCACGATCGCTTCCCGAGAGCACGCGATCTTCAAGCAAACCGACGCCGACGTCGCGAGCTTCGATGGCGGGTACGGCTCGGCACTGCTCGCCCGCCAGGTAGGCCAGAAGCGTGCCAGGGAGATCTTCTTCCTCGGACGTGACTACTGCGCGGCCGAGGCCTACGAGATGGGCATGGTCAACGCCGTCGTTCCACATGATGAACTCGAGGGAACGGCGCTCGAGTGGGCACGCGAGATCACAGCGAAGAGCCCGACGGCCCAAAAGATGTTGAAGTATGCATTCAACCTTCCCGACGACGGCATGGTCGGCCAACAACTGTTCGCGGGTGAGGCGACCCGGCTCGCGTACGGCACGGATGAGGCACAGGAGGGTAGGGACGCATTCCTCGAGAAGCGAGACCCGGATTACTCAGCCTTCCCCTGGCAGTTCTGAACACCGGTGGCTGATCCATCGAACCCATGGCTCATGGCGGCGCGGCCGGCCACCCTCCTTGCCTCAGTAGCTCCCGTGCTCATCGGGACGGCGATCGCCTGGAGGGACGGCGTATTCGCCCTACTTCCCTTCGTCGTGGTGCTGGTAGCGGCTCTCGCCATCCAGGTTGGCGTCAACTTCGCAAACGACCTTGCGGACGCGGCGAGGGGTGCGGACACTGAGGCGAGGATCGGCCCCCAGCGGGCCGTATCGTCGGGCATCATCACAGCGAACGAAATGAAACGCGGCATCGTCATCGCGTTCTCGCTCGCAGCCCTCGGAGGGGTGTACCTCATCTGGTACGGCGGATGGCCGATCTTCGTCATCGGCGTCGTATCGATCCTCGCGGCCCTCGGATACACCAACGGCCCGATCCCCTACGGCTACTACGGACTCGGAGAAGTGTTCGTGTTCATCTTCTTCGGCCTCGTCGCAACCGGGGGCACCAGGTACGTGTTCTCACACTCGGTCCCGGCTGCAGCCTGGGCAGGCGGCGTCGTCATGGGATTGCTCGCCGCAGCGATCCTCGAAGCGAACAACTTGAGGGACATCGAAACGGACCGCGAAGCGAAGAAGCACACCCTGGCGGTGATCATCGGGCGTCGTTGGGCACGAAGGCTCTTCGCTGGGACCATCGTTATTGCCTACATCACCATCATCTTCAGTGTCAGTCTCGGGTTCCTTCCCGGCATGAGCCTGATCGCGCTGATCGTTGCGCCGTTGAGTGTCCCGCTCATTGAGACCGTCTACACGGAAACTACGGGTCCGCCGCTCATCGGTGTGCTGAAGGGCACGGCTCAGCTTCAGCTATTCACCGGCCTGCTGCTATCGCTCGGAATCGTCTTCTAGAAGTCTGGGGTAGGCTCGCGTTTCGTGACGGATTCAAGTGGCACAGCGAGATATGCAGCAGACCTCATCGGAGGATTCGCCGACACCGGCGCCGACATCGCCTTCATCTCACCTGGATCACGCAACACTCCGCTGACCCTCGCGATCGCAAACGAGCCACGGATACGCGACATCTCTTTGCGGGACGAACGGTCAGCCGCATTCGTAGCGCTTGGCTGTGCGAAGGCCACAGACACACCAGCCATCGTCGTATGCACGTCCGGTTCGGCACCGGCGCACTATCTCCCCGCGATCATGGAAGCGGACCAGTCCGAGACACCACTGATCGTGCTCACCGCGGATAGGCCAAAACGGCTACGCGGCACCGGTGCCCCACAGGCGACGGATCAGGTCGATCTCTACGGTTCACATGTCAAGGCATTCGCCGACCTCGACCCGACCGATGCGACGTCTGGACGCTCTTGCGCGATCGAACTCATGCGCACCGCGCTCGAGGTGCCGGCCGGCCCGGTCCACGCGAACCTCCCATTCGATGAGCCGCTCCTTTCAGCCACGGCAGTACCGCCTGGTGAACCATCACAGGTCGATGTCGCACGAAAGCCGTGGACCGAGCGCACCGACCTGTTCTCCGGACTCGAGGACCGCTCCGTGATGATCGTTGTGAGCGGCAGGGGCGGGCCCGAGTTGTCTCGCAGAGTCACTGAGGCAGCCGAACGGCTTGCTGCCCCCGTTTTCGCCGATCCTCAGGCGAACATCACGGGAGCGACGGTCCTGCGCTATGGCGACCTCATCGTCGGTCCCCACGATGGCCCGGTGCCCGTGGCTTTGGCTTCACACGCACCAGACGTCGTCGTCAGACTCGGCCCCATCCCAACGTCGAAACCCATGTGGCAATGGCTCGAGCGGTCCGACGTCGAGCAGATCCTCGTTCACGCGTCACGACTCGCCGACCCGCTCAAGTCGGCGACCACGGTGATCGATGCCAGACCCATCGATGTTCTCGCTCACAGCCCGTTGCCACTGAACCCGGATCGTTCTCTTCTCGATGCCTGGCTTGCCATGGACGACGCCGTCTCCGAGGCGCTCGATCGAGCGATGACTGCCCTCCCCTTTCCGAACGAGCCTGAGATCGCGAGAACCGTGGCAAGGTCGACACGCGGCGAAACGGCCCTGTTCGTGGCGTCATCCCGACCGATACGTGACGTCGATGCGTTCGCGACCGCCCGCTCGGAGGTGCGCGTTCTGGCGAACAGGGGCGTGAACGGCATCGACGGCACTATCTCAACAGCCATCGGTGTTGCTCTGACGGGAATACCGACGACGCTACTCATCGGCGACGTTGCTGCCCTCCACGACATCTCGGCTCTCGCTGAGGCTGCACGACTTTCAGCTCGCATCCGCATCGTCGTCGTCAACAACGACGGAGGCGGGATCTTTTCGTTCCTCCCCCAAGCAACGAGCAGCGTGATGAGAGCCGACATCTACGAACGACACTGGGGAACACCCCATGGCCTGAAACTGACTCCGATCGCGGACGCGATGGGAGTTCCGACGTCAACGATCAAAACCAGGGAGGCGCTCACCCGCGCCGTGGCGTCACGTATCGATGGGCCCGAGTTGCTCGAGATCGTCACGGATCGGTCGACGAACGTCGGCCACCACGAAGCGCTCCGGGCGGCGGTTGCTGATGTGCTCGTCTCCTAACTGGTCGCCAGGAGGTCGAGGAGCGGACGTAGCTTGAGACGCGTCTCTCCGAGCTCAGCGTCCGGCTGAGAATCGGCAACGATGCCTGCTCCGGCGAACAGTTGCGTCCTACCGTCACGGATCAGACCGCACCGCAAGCCTATGCAGATAGCTCCCTCTCCGTGACCGTTCATCCAGCCAACACCCCCGGTGTACCAGCCCCGATCGATCTGTTCGACAGCCGAGATGAACCGCATCGCGTCTTCGCGCTTCACACCACCGACGGCCGGTGTCGGGTGAAGAGCGGCTATGACATCCATGATGCCAACGCCATCGGTGAGAGATCCGGCGATCTCAGTTGACAGGTGTTGCACGCTCGACATCTTCTTGAGAACGGGTGCTGCCGGCACCGTCAACGCGGCTGTGAGCGGTGAGAGCCGCTCAGCGATGTCATCGACAACGAGCCGGTGCTCTTCCCGATCCTTGGGAGATGCCATGAGCGCGTCGCTAAGTCGCGCATCGTCCTCCTCGCCCTCGCCCCGTCTGGCAGAGCCCGCAAGCGGATTCGATACCAACCTGCACCCTCGCACATCGGCCAGCAATTCGGGACTCGCACCCATGAATACCGCATCTCCGGATTTCCAGGCGAAGTTGTAGCACTGCGGGTATCTCGCGACAAGCGCCCTGAACACATGCAGGATCTCCACGGGCTCTGTCGAATTGACGATGACCGAGCGCGCGAGGACGACCTTTTCCAATGTCCCTGTACGAATCGCGTCAACCGCCGTAGCCACGGTGCTCGTCCACTCCGTGACGTGAGGCTGCGACTCGATTGAATGGTCTCCCGTATCGTCGACTGCGATCCATTCCGGATGTCTCATCGACGCGAGAAGCTCGAGCGTCGCCTCGGCGTCGTCGCCATCGGGAACAGTGACCGTCAAGCGGGTATGCCCGTCGACCCCCTCGATCGCGATGCGGGGGATGAAGACCTCTGCCGCCTCATATCCATCCCACGTTCGGGTAGTTGGACCGTCGGCGAGGAAAGAGAATCCGACGAAAGCCTTCAGATCGTCATGATCCAGCACGGCAAGCGACCTACGCAGGGAGTCGAACCTTCCCTCTCCGCTTGCCGTTGCTCTCCACGCCGTTCCGATGCCTGCAATGCGGTCACCGCTCGGTGTCGAATACGCGACAGCGCGGTCGACGAGGCTCGCACCGGTCCGCGCGAAGTCGAAGGGATCAAACGATACGTCGAGCGTGGCAATCCGAAATCCGTGCTGTGTATCGAGCTGGTGACGGAGTGCGGCGACATCGGAGCTGGACACCAGGTGCATCGTCACGATGGTACCGGCGCCGACGTAGTCAGGTGCCCTCGAGAACGTCGGCCACGATCCCAGCAATCACATCGGGACGTTCCATTGGAACGAAGTGGCCGGCATCTGGCACCACGATCGTGGTCGCGTCTTTGAACTGGCCCGCTAGTCCCGATAGGACAGGCTCCGGGTGCGTATCGGAATACTCCCCCACCACGATGGTCACCGGCGTGGCGATCTCGACCACCCGATCCCACGTATCGTGATTCAGCCCTTCGCGGAACAGGTCGGCCTCCACCAACGGTTGACACTTGATCTGTAAACCCCTCGCAGTCTCAGCGAAGCCGTAGTTCACGTACATCGCGAGCGCTTCCGGTTTCCATGTCCCGAACGGGCCCGACGTGAAACGGACGAAGGCAGCCTGCTGATCGGTAAAGGTCTGCCGTCGACGCTCGGCCGATTTGGCGAGCTGGATGTCAACGCGCCGGTACGGCGGAGGAAAGATGATCGGCTCGATGAGCACGAGGTGCCGGAACATGCCGGGTTTGATCGTCTCGGCACGGGCGACGACCGCACCACCAGACGAGTGGCCGACACCGACCGAAGGCGGACCCTCCGGCACGGTCTCGACAAGGTCTCTTGCCAGCAGATCCATCTCATATGGCGGTTCACCCGTCGCACTGTCTCCGTGGCCGCGAAGATCGACCGACATCCACGACAGATCGCTATGGAGGTAGGACAGCTCTGCGACAACCGGTCGCCATACCTCTTTGCACAGTCCGCACGCGTGGGCAAACACGACTTCGGGGTTGGCCCGTGTTCCTTCGGTTGCGATACGGAGAGGCGAGAACTCAGCCGTCACTTCTCATCACTCGCCGTGTCGTCGATCCGCCACTCCAGCTTGTTGTCGACATCGACGACACCGTCGAGACGCCGCGTGAGCTCTTCCATCAGCCGGACCTCCGTGCGGGTACCGATCTTTCCGAAAAGCGTCACGACACCGTTGCGAACCGTGACATCGACCGTCTCGGGATCTACGAACAGCACTCTGCGAATCAGATCCTCTCGAATCTCGTCTTCGATCAGATCATCGGGACGCGTGAATCCAGCGACAACGTCGAACCGCGAAAGGATGCCGACCATCTTGTCGTCCTCGACGACGAGGATCCGCTTCACATCGTGGCTCTGCATGAACCGCGCCGCCTCGATGATCTCGAGATCAGGTGGTACCGATAGAACCGAGTGGGACATCACGTCACGGACGAGCTCGGGGGCGCGTCCTGTGTCGGCGCGCTCGACCTCCATCGCCAGGAAGTCGCCTTCTGTGATGATGCCGAGTACATGATTGTCAGGATCAACTACAGGAAGTCCCGACACGCGGTAGCGGAACATCATCCGAGCTGCATCACGAACGGACGTGGTCGGTGCCACCGCAACCACATCAGTGGTCATCAGATCACGAACATGCATGTGTCCTCACTTACAACATCGACGGCAGGTCGGTGCGTGACGGGATCCAGCTGCCAAGCACCGGTCGAACCCTGATCCGAGCGTCCACGATACGCACACCCGATCCCGGTGTGCCGACCTTCACGGGGTTGAGGTCCATCTCGAACACCTCCGGGAGATCCTCTATGAGCGCCGAAACCCGCAGCAATGCATCGACGACGGCATCGATATCGCCAGGGTCTCCGCCTCGATACCCCTCGAGCAATCTCGCCGACTTTACATCTCCGATCATCTCGCGCGCTTCGACGTCGGTGAGCGGGAGGATCCGAAACGCGACGTCCCCGATGAGTTCGACGAACACTCCACCGAGGCCGAACACGATCAGGGGACCGAAATTCGGATCTTCGACCGTCCCGATGAGGACCTCATGGCCGCCGGCGACGAACTCTTGAACCAGCACACCCGCGGGATCCGGCACAGCGGACGTGACCCGCTCGTACGCCTCAGTGACGGCGAGGGCGCCCGAGATGTCCAGTTCCACGCCCCCGACATCCGACTTGTGCACCGCCGAGGGTGAAATCACCTTGAGAACCATGGGGCCACCGACCTCGTCGGCAAAAGCGATGGCGGCATCAACCGAACGCACCACCTTTGCCTTGGGGACCTCGAGACCGTAGGCGGTGAGAATGGCGTCGACCGCGTCTGGGTCCAGCCAGGCACCTCGTGTGTCGACGTCCACACAGGCCGCGTCCATGACCTCACGGGCTGTTGTTCGGTCGATGTCGTCGAACCGGGCTTGGTGACCGGTCGGCTTGTCGATCCATTCCGAGTACTCGACGGCCTTTCTGAGCGCCATCGCCGCGCGTTCCGGGAACGGAAACGCCGGGAACTTTGCCTTCGTACTCGCGAGTTCGGATGGAACCCCCGACGAATTCATGTACACGCTGAGGAAAGTCTTCTCGCCGTCGGATGCCTCAGCGGCCTCGCGGATAGCCGTAGCCGTCTCCGGGGCTCCCACGTCCGAAGCTGGTATGTACAAGGCGATGAGCGCGTCGATCTCATCGGTCGCCAACATCGTCTCGATGGCCTTCTTGTATTCGGCCGGACCGGCGGCCGCGATCATGTCGATGGGGTTCGCCACCGCTGCTTCATCCGAAAGGAAGGTTCGAAGCTCTGCCTGGAGATCGTCGGACAGTTTCGGCACAGCCAACCCCTGTGATTCGAGGGCATCAACAGCGAGGATCGCCGGGCCACCCGCGTTCGTGATCACGCCTACGTTCCTACCTCGCGGCAACGGCTGGCTCGAAAGCAGTGACGCGACGTTGAACAGCTCCTCGAGCGTGTCGACCCTGATAACGCCTGCCTGGGTGAACAGAGCGTCCACCGCCGTGTCGAGGCTGGCGAGGGATCCCGTGTGACTCGATGCAGCGCGTGCCCCAGCCGCCGTCCTTCCCGATTTCACCGCGATGATCGGCTTCCTCATACCGATCCTTCGTGCGATACGCGCGAATCGCCTTGGGTTGCCGAACGATTCGAGGTACAGGAGGATGACGTCGGTATTCGGATCTTCCTCCCAGAACAGCAACAAGTCGTTACCCGACACATCCGCCTTGTTACCGACCGACACGAAGGTCGAGATCCCGATCCCGAGTTCCGTTGCATAGTCGAGGATCGCGAGGCCGAGTGCACCGCTCTGGGACGACATCGCGACGTTGCCTTTCGGTGGCATTATCGGGCCGAACTGTCCGTCGAGGTTGATCGCGGGATCCGTGTTCAAGAGACCCATGCCGTTGGGACCGACCATCCTCATGCCGGCGCTCCGAACGATCTCCACGAGTTCACGCTCCGCTCGTGCCCCGGCTTCGCCGACCTCTGAGAACCCGGCAGATATGACCACGAGACCTTTGACGCCCTTCTCAGCGCATTCGCGCACGACGTTCAGTACATGGGCTGCGGGAACGACGATGAACGCGAGATCCACCTTCCCCGGGATGTCCAGCACCGAGGCATAGGTGGGAATCGATCGTACAACGGATGTCTTGGGGTTCACCGGGTATACCGGTCCCATGAAGTCTGCGTTGATGATGTTGTTGAAGAGACGACCACCGATCGAGGACTTGTTCCGACTGGCGCCAATGACAGCGATCGACTGTGGGTAGAACAAGGGAAGCAAGCTCGCGGCGGTCGAGATCTGCTCGGCCTTCCCCTCCGCGGCCAGAACAGCATCGGACTCCTCAGTTGGGATCTCCACCGTGTATACGCCCTCGTCGATCTCCCGGCTTAGCGAGAAACCGGCATTTCGGAACACGCGCATCATCGCATGATTGTCGGCAAGCAAGTACGCGCGGAAGCGTTCGATACCGAGCGCCCTGGCATACGCGGAGATGCGAAACACGAGCAAGGTGCCGATGCCGATGCCCTGAAAGGCGTCGGCGATCGTGAAGGCGATCTCGCTCGACGTGGGATCGTTGTCGATCGCGTTGTACCTCCCAACGCCTACCAGGTTTCCATCGACGATCGCAACAAAGGCCATGTCGGATCGGTAGTCGATCTCGGTGAACGCCTTGAGTTCCTCAGGCTCGAGCTCCCTTTTCACCCTGAAGAACCGAAAGTAGCTGCTCTGCGTAGACATGTTGTGCACGAGCGCCTGGAGTGCAGGTGCATCCGCCGGAACGATGGGCCGGATCCGCACCGTCCCGCCATCTCTCAACACCGCGTCCTGCTCCCACTCGCCCGGGTATCCCGACGGAGGGTCAGCGATGGTTGTTGAAACGGTTGCGCTCGACATGCGCCCTTCCTGGTGTCACCGCCGATTCTGGCACGGCGCGGGTATCACCCGACCGCTTGACCGTGCTGAGTGCCTTCCTCGACCCGGCCGTCGTCTCCGTCTGAGGGCCCGAACGCCACTTCAATCTCAGCGCCCCCGGAGCCAGAGGTGCCAATCCGGATACCTCCGCCCGTCCGTTCCGCAGTCCGAACGACGATGTCGAGTCCCAGCCCGGTGCCGCCCGTGCCGCTTCTCCCTCTCCGTATGACACTGAGGTCTCCAAACCCGCCCCCGTCATCGGAGATCGTCAGCGCGTGCCCCCCCTCTCCTCTCCTACGAACGACGAGCCGGTAGCCCACACCTGCCGGCGTGTGGGCGAATACGTTCTCGATGAGCACATCGACAAGGGCACCGAGTTCCAGCCTCGACAAGGGGACCGGATGATGGCCTGGCTCCACCCGTATCGAGGTCGGGCGACCTTGCTCCTCAGCCAGCACTCTCCAGAAGCCGGCTCTGTGCTGAACGACCTGGCCGAGATCGACCGCCTCCACGGGCAACCCACCAGCCGATCGCGAACGTGCCGCCTGGATCATCTCATCGACTGCTCGTTCGACGTCGTCGATATCGGCCTTCAGTTGAGCGGTCTCCATCGGGTCCGACAAGGTCTCGACCTGCAGCCTCAGAGCTGTGAGCGGTGTACGAAGCCTGTGCGAAAGGTCCGCGACCGATTCACGCTCGGCGACGAGGAGTGCGTCGAGCCGTCCAACCAGGGTGTTGAAAGCCTCTCCTACCTCGGCAATCTCTTCGGGCCCTCCAGGATCCACGCGGGCATCGAGATCACCTTCGCCCCATCGACGGGCAGCCTTGGAGAGCTCCGTCACGGGTCGGACCACCGAACGGCCGAGTCGATCGGCGGCGAATATGGCAACGCCGATCAAGAAGAGGCCGAGACCAACCAGCATGGCCCAAGCCTGCCGAACGCCTGACGTCAGTTCTTCGTCGGTGACGAACGATCGGACGACGACCGTCTCCTCGATGCCGGGCGAGTCTGGCAACAGAACCGGCACGAGTACTTCCGCTCCACCGTCCACCTTCGCCGTGAACGCAGCGCCGCGTTGGGCCTGTTCGATATTGGATGACCACATGACATCCTCGCCGACGATCACGGTCTCTGAAAAGATGATGCTCAACCCCTCGGGGTTCCCGAATGCAGCGAGCACGGTCTCCGCCAGCAATGACGTGATCGCACCGGTCGGCCCGGTTGGCCTGATCGCACTCGACACGGCCAGTGCTGCAGCGACGGATTGAGCGTCGCGTTCAGCGGTCGACAACGCTCTCGTTTGCGCCTGGTTACGGATGAGAACTGCGACCGGAACCAGGGATGCAACGATCACCAGGGATGCAACAGCGAGGCTCAAGAACGCGAGCCGCCTTCTCATGACGGATCGACGAGCTTGATACCTACTCCATACACCGTCTCGAGGTAGCGAGGCCTCGCCGCTGTCTCGCCGAGCTTCTTGCGCAGCCAGGAGATGTGGACGTCCACGGTCTTCTCGGATCCCCCATACGGTTGGCGCCACACCTCAGCCATCACCTGCCGCTTCGACACCACGACACCTAACCGCTCAGCCAGGTACACGAGAAGATCGAACTCCTTCGGGCTGAGCTTGAGAGAGGTACCGTCGAGTGAGGCCACACGAGCGCCCGGATCGACGCGAAGATCCCCGACGAGGATCGTCGCGCTTTTGCGATCGCCTGAAGAGCGACGCAACACCGCGCGCAAGCGTGCTTCGAGTTGCTCCACCGAGAAGGGTTTGACGAGATAGTCGTCGGCACCGGCATCCAGCGTTCGGATCACGTCCCGATCTTCGCTACGTGCCGTCGCGACGATGACAGGGACATCGGTGACGGCACGGATCATCTTCAGGAGCTCCGCGCCATCGAGATCGGGAAGACCCATGTCGAGCACGACCACATCTGGGGATCCCGCAACGATCCGTTGGAGGCCATCGAGCGCGGTAGAGGCACCTTCGACCTCGTATCCTTTGTCGGCGAGCACGCGAGCCATCAGCTCGCGGATCCGCTGGTCGTCTTCGATAATGACCACAAATGCCACGACTTCAATTAAACAGATGGAAGACGCCTTAGCAACTCCTTAATATGCTATTGGAAACGTCACAACCCGGGAACCGTCAAAATGACACCAATGCGGCAGAGACTCCTCCTGGCCGCCGGCTGGATCGCAGCAGCCGTCGGCACGGGATTGGTAGCCACTGGAGCCGTGGCGGTAGCAGGCGGACAGGTACTCGACCGACCGCTCAATCCGCTCACGGCAGCTGAGGTTGCAGCTCTCCCTGTCGTGCAGGTGGGTTCGCCCGAACGTGTCGGGCCCCATGCCTCCGGCGGTCTCGTTTCATCCACCGGCGGACCCACCGAGGGGAGCGACGACATCGTGCCCGGTTCAGATGAACCGGCCGGGACCGGGGGGAGTGCCGCAGGCTCCTTCGGCGCGATGGCGCCCGAAGCCATGGCGCTCGATCCCATTGGACTCAATGATCCGTCCGTTTTCCGCATTGCCTCGGTCGAAGGTGGCCGGACATCATTCGTCGTAGCTCACGACATGCTCATCTTGCTGTGGGCAACGCCATCAGCCGGATATACCGCTCAGACACGCTCTGTTGCCCCGACATCGATCACGGTCCAATTCAGCTCGAGCCTCAACGTCTGGGTGATCGAGGCAACCCTCACCGATGGAGCGATCGAGATCGTCAGCAGGCCAGAGCCCACGACGTAAAGGAAAGCTCACAGCGACGATACAGCGGAATCCACCCGCTCCGGGCTCGCAGGCTCCCAGGCCCCCCTCGCTCGCAAGCTCGCTTGTCCCCCCTGAAGGGAGGACTGCGGAGGGGAACTACGCCAGCACCACGAGCTCGAGCATCGACTCGTCGAAGTAGTCGGCGTCGCCTTCGGGCATGATGATGGCGCGTGTTGGCCCGAGTTTGGCCACGAACTCGACGTCGTGGCTCACCAGAATCACCGTTCCCTCATAGCGCTGAAGGGCGAGTAGCAGGGCGCCTTTCGCCTGAGGGTCCAGGTTGTTGGTTGGCTCGTCGAGCAACAACACATTGTGTCGTCCAACGACGATGCGGGCAAGAGCGAGCTTTGTTCGCTCCCCTCCCGACAACGTACCCGCCTCCTGATCGATCTTGTCTGCGAGCAGGAACAAGCCGAGGATGCCACGGAGCTCCCGATCCGGTAGACCGGAGACCTCTCGCATGTGGTCGATAACCGTCCCATCAGACCGGATGTCCTCGTGCTCCTGTGCGTAGTAGCCGATCGACACGCGGTACCCGATCTCGACGTCACCGAGATCCTGGGTCTCGATACCTGCGAGAATCCGTAGCAACGTGGTCTTGCCTGCCCCGTTGAGACCCATGACGATGAGGCGGTCCCCACGATCGATGATGACATCGACGTCGACAAACACGACGTTGTGACCGTATGCCTTGGCCAGAGCGCTCGCCCTGAGCGGGATCTTGCCTGACGGTTCCGGCTGCGGGAAGTTCACGTTGATCGCCCTGACCTCGCGGGCCACATCAACGAGCTCGGCTTGCATCCGTTCTACTCGCGTTTCCCACGATCGTGCCCTCTTCGCCATCTTCTCACTGGATCCCTTGAAACGCCTGATACCCGCTTCAAGCCGTGCAATCTCGGCGTCTCGACGCCTCCGCTCGGCGAGGCGCTGCTCGTAGCGACGCTCGCGCTCGACGAGATAGAACGAATAGTTTCCACGGTACGGCTCGATGCGGCCATCACCGGCCGCGAGCACCGATGTAATGGCCTCGTCGAGCAGAGGGAGATCGTGGCTGACGACCAATACGCCACCGCGATAGCCCGCGAGGAACTGCATGAGCCAGGCCTTGGCATCGAGATCCAGATGATTCGTCGGCTCGTCCAGGATGAGGGTGTCCGTGTCCGCGAAGAGGATCCGCGCGAGTTCCACCCTCCGTCGCTGGCCGCCGGACATCGTCGCAACGGGCTGGTCGAGTTCCTCGACACCGATGCCCAGACCTGACGCGAACCGCTTCGCCTCGGCCTTTGCGACGTAGCCACCTCGTGCCGAGAATTCGTCGTCGAGGCGGGAGAATCGACGAATCAGTCGATCGCGGTCTTCTCCCGAGGCTTCCTCCATGGCTCGACGCGTCCTCTCCATCTGACGTTCGATGTCACCGATCTGGCGGGCGGTGAGGATGCGCTCGAGCGCTGTCTGACCGTCGACCTCGGAGAGTGCGACCTCCTGAGGGAGGTAACCGATCACACCAGATCGCGTGACCGTTCCTGCCGGCGGCTGCTGCCCGTCCGCGAGCACACGCAGCATGGTCGTCTTGCCGGCTCCGTTCGGCCCGACCAGGCCTACCTTCTCCCCCCGTTGCACGGAGAACGAGACGTCGGTCAGCAGCGTGCGCGCTCCTGCCTCGATGGTCACATTGCGTACGAGCAGCATGGAAGATGGCCTTCAGAGCGGGATTCGGAGTGAACAATACCCACCGAGTCCGGGAAAGCGGTACGGCCTACTCGGGCTCGTCTGATCGTTGGAACGACAGCGTTCTGTCGTAGCTCTCGACGAACGCGATCACATCTTTCGCTGGGAGGGGCCGAGCGATCAGGTAACCCTGAACGCGATTGCAGCCGAGCGACCGCATGGTCGATAGTTCCTCCTGTGTTTCAACACCTTCCGCAATGACCTCGAGATCGAAGCAACGGGCGATGGAGATGACGGCGTCGGCGATCGCTACCGATTCCGGTTTGCGATGCGAGTCGCGAACGAACGAATCATCGATCTTGAGGGCACGGATCGGCAAACCCTGTAGGTGCCGCAACGACGAGTATCCACTCCCGAAGTCGTCGATCGACACCTTGACACCCATGTCCGCGAGTCGTTCGATCGCCCTGCCGGCACGTTCGGCCTGCTGGGTGAGCGTGCGTTCGGTGACTTCGATCTCGAGATGTCTTGGGTCGAGGTCGGCTGCCGCAAGCGCCACTGCGATCATCTCTACGAGGTTGGCGTCACGGAACAGACGCTCGGACGAGTTCACAGCCACGCGCATCGGCCTCATGCCCTTGTCGATCCACGACCGCATGTCGAGACACGCCTCATCGATGAGCCACTCGCTCATAGGGACGATCAAGTCCGATTCCTCCGCAAGCGGCACGAACGAACCAGGCATCAGCCGCCCGCGCTCAGGGTGCTCCCACCGAATCAGAGCCTCCAGACCAACGACCACGCCACGCGAAACGTCGACCTTGGGCTGATACTCGAGCAACAGCTGATCACCAGAGGCGATAGCGACTCGGAGATCCTCCATGAGCTTGAGTCGGTCCGAGGTTCGGTCCCTCAATGCCCTCGTGAAGTACTGATACGTGTTCCGCCCGGCAGCCTTGGACTGGTACATGGCCGTATCGGCGCCCTTGACGAGATCCGCGTACGTTTCGCCGTCCAGGGGATACACGGAGATGCCGATCGAGGCCGTCGCGACGAGCTCGCGAC
>BTQS01000007.1:0-25236 GCA_036985995.1 Acidimicrobiia bacterium | reverse complement strand
CTGAACGCGCGAGGCAGGAGCAGATGGCTGAGGTCTCAGCGATCCGGGGGGAGCAGCATGAGGCAGGGTGGGGTCGCCAGATTCGCAGCTACGTTCTTCAGCCGTACCAGATGGTCAAGGACCTCCGCACGGATTACGAGGTTGGCAACGTGATGGGAGTACTCGACGGCGATCTCGACGGCTTGATCGACTCGTATTTGCAGTGGCGAAGAGGGGAGCTCTTCGAGGCTTAGCTGTGAGCTGTGAGCCGTTTCCTCAATTGCCTCTGGTTTACGAGATCCGGGGGTAACCTGGCTTGCGGCTGGCGAATGGGCCAAGCAGCAGCCGATCCCCGTTGAACCCCTCATGATCAAACTCGAAAACGTCACGAAGATCTACCCCGGCGGCACCGTTGCCGTCAAGGATGTCGACATCGAGGTATCGAAGGGTGAATTCGTGTTCCTCGTCGGCGCGTCCGGATCCGGTAAATCTACGCTCATCCGGCTGATCATGCGCGAAGAGACGCCGACCCACGGTGACATCTGGGTGGCAGGCAAACACGCTTCGGAACTCCAGAACTGGAAGGTACCTCATTTGCGCCGATCGATCGGAACGGTTTTTCAGGACTTCAAGCTCCTTCCAACGAAGACCGTGTACGAGAATGTTGCCTTTGCGATGGAGGTCACAGGGAAACATCGGTCGGTCATCCGCAATCAGGTCCCGCAGGTCCTCAAGCTTGTAGGGCTCTCCGCGAACGCCGAGCGGCTGCCGAGACAGCTCTCAGGTGGTGAGCAGCAGCGTGTCGCAATCGCCAGGGCCTTCGTCAACCGGCCATTGATCCTGCTGGCCGACGAGCCGACAGGGAACCTCGACCCTGGGACGTCTGTCGGGATCATGCGCATCCTCGACCGGATCAACCGGACGGGTACCACTGTCATGATGGCGACGCACGACCACGCGATCGTTGACGCGATGCGTCGTCGGGTCGTGCAACTCGACCGTGGGCGCGTCACGCGCGACGAATCACGGGGTATCTACGAGACGGTACGCGTCCCCGACACACCGCATCCCGCGACCGTGCCGGCTGACGATGCGGTGGAGACGCAGGACGACGAGATTTCGGATCTCGACATAGGCGAGGATGCATCGGCGCCTATCGGGGACGGCGTGCAGGAACCCGTAGCAGCGCGGTCCGATACGGATGCCAAGGGTGGGGAAGCTCCGCAATGACGAGCATCATGTATGCCATCAAGGAAGCGTTCACCCACTTCGGACGCAACGCCCTCATCGTTCTCGGTGCGATCCTGGCTGTGTTCATATCTCTCACCCTCACGTTCGGCACGCTCGTATTTGGCGAGGTTGTGAGGGTCAACACGTTGCAGTGGGCACAGGACGTGCGGGTTATCGCCTTTCTCCAAGACGACATGACCGCCGCTGCGACCATCGAACTTCAGGGCGAGGTCGACAGATGGCCACAGGTCCAGGATGTGTTCTACGTGTCCAAGCAGGAAGCGAACGACGAAGCCATGGTCTTGTTCTCCAACGACGAGGCCATGCTGAGCGTGCTTGAACAGAACCCGGATCTGTTGCCGGCCTCCCTTCGCGTGCAACCTGCCGATCCAGAGGACTACACCCTGATCGTGACCCGCCTCGAATCGACACCCGGCGTCGAGAAGGTGACGTCCGCTGACGACGCGATCGACGCGATGATCGCATTGCGAGATGGCCTCCAGGTCATGTTCTGGTTGCTGGCCGTCGCGCTCGGTGTCGCTGCGGTGGCCTTGATAGCCAACACCATCCACATGGCGATCTATGCTCGCCGTGAGGAGATCGAGATTATGCGTCTCGTAGGTGCGAGTAATTGGTTTGTGAGAACGCCTTTCCTGATCGAAGGGGCTCTGGAAGGGCTGATCGGTGGTGCGCTCGCCGTCACCTTCATCGTCGTGGCACAGCAGCTGGCTGTTGATCGGCTTTCACAACTACCAAACTGGATCAATCTCGCGATCCGAAATGATTTCCTCTTGAGGCAGGGTACGCTGGTCCTGCTGTTCGGAGTTCTTGCCGGCTTGGTCGGTAGCTCTTTGAGCCTTGCAGTCCACCGTACCTTGCGCTCATGATCCGACGACTGAGCTTTCTCGCGTTCAGCCTCCTGTTCCTTCTCACATCGGTGGTGCCTGCCATAAGCGGTGATCTCGACAGTGATCTCTCCAACCTCCGCAGTCGTATCTCAGCGCTCCGCGGGCAGATAGACGAGGCGGCTGCCGAGCGCTCGGACCTCGCCAAGGACGTGCTCGCTGCAGGAGATCGGCTCGAGACCGCCGAGGCAGCCGTCGCAGGAGCGAAATCGAAGCTTGAGCGTGTCGAGAGGGATCTCACCGAACGCACCGCTGCACTTGACGATGTTCGTGTCGAGCTGGCCGCACGCTTTGTCCAACTCGCCGAGACGAGGGAGACGAGGGACAAGGCAAGAGACGAAGCTGAATCATGGGCGACACGGGCGTATATGGGAGGTGGGACGGCGCAACCATCGATCGCCTTTTCAGCCTCCTCCATTGTCGAGATATCGGTTGGTGTTGCGTATCTCGATGTTCTGACGCGATACAGCTCGTCGGCGGCAGACCGCTTTGCAGCAATGGTGGCGACCGAGGAGCGCGAGGAGGCGGAGGTCCGGGCGCTCGAGACATCCGTCGTGGAAGATATTGGTGCGCTCGATGACACGAAGGCCGAGGCAGTGATGCTGGCCGCGGACCTCGATGCCAAGAGAGAGGGGCTTGCGGCTGAGTACGAAGCACAATCAGCGCTGCTTGCAAAGGTAGACGCAGCCGTTGAACAGTTCGAGGGGGAGCTCGCGTCACTCGGGCGCCAGGAGAAGTCGATCCGACGGGAGATCGCCGCCGCCGCCGCCGCTGCCGCCGCTACAGCGGCGAGAGGCTCAAGACCGGGTCGACTCGTACGTCCCGTTCCAGGTGCGATCGAATCTGGCTTCGGTCCGCGCGTGCACCCGATCTTTGGCACGACGAGGATGCACAACGGCCTTGACATGCACGGGGATTTCGGAGTTCCGATCAAAGCAGCGGCCTCGGGGACAGTCATCTTCGTTGGAGTCAAGGGAGGCTTCGGCAACGCCGTCATGATCGATCACGGCGGCGGAATGGTCACGCTCTACGCTCACCAGTCGAAGCTCGGGGTCAAGACCGGTCAGCGTGTGAAGGCCGGGCAGATCATCGGCTGGATCGGTTCGTCTGGTTTGTCAACCGGACCACACCTGCACTTCGAGGTACGGATCAACGGTTCGCCTGTCGATCCCTCCAAGTATCTCTAGGCCCGAAGTTAGCCTTCCGGCAATGGCCGGGCGTAAGACAGTCGCGACGAACCGTAAGGCGCGGTTCAACTATGAGATCCTCGACACGTTCGAAGCGGGGATGGTGCTCCTTGGCTCAGAGGTCAAATCCCTGCGGGCCGGCAGTGTGGCGCTGAAGGACGCATACGCGACGATCCGCGGTGGTGAGGTGTGGCTCGAGAACGCCCACATCGCACCCTATTCGTTCGCCGAAGATGGCGGCCACGACCCCGAGCGGCCACGGAAGCTGCTCCTGCATCGCAGGGAGATCGATCGACTGTTCGGGAAGATCCGAGAGGACGGCCTGACCCTCGTACCGATGCAGATCTACTTTTCTGGCGGTAAGGCGAAGATCGAGCTCGGACTTGGTCGCGGTAAGCGCACGTACGACAAGCGTAAAGCGATCGTCGAACGGCAGCAGAAGCGAGAGATAGCCAGGGCGAAGTCGCTCCGGCGGTAGCGCGTGCTACGACCTCTCAGACCACGGTCAGGTGAGCGAAGCCGTGATCCGCGAGCACGAGCGCGAGCTTCTCGAGAAGCTCATTGGTGGCTTGTGGGATGTGCAGGGCTTCTGACCGAACGCCGTGGCTTCGGTACCCGATCAGCTTGATCCGCATCGACGGATCGACGGAGCGCAGCCAGACGGCCGTGCGGTGCATGGTGTCCAGGTCGTCGTTGTATCCGGGGACGATCAGCAGTCGCACCTCGTAGAGCCGATCCATCTGCGCTAAGTATTCGATTGTCGCGAGGACGCGGTCGTTCTCGCGTGCCGTCAGAGTGACATGTGTCGCGGGATCGAGCGCCTTGAGGTCGATCATCGCACCATCCATGACGTCGATGAGCCGGTTCCACACTTCGAGCGATGCTGCGCCGTTGCTGTCAATGAGCGTCGTGAGATGCGAGAGGTGCTCATCGTGCTTGATCGCTGCGAACAGGGCGGCAACGAACTCGGACTGCTGGGTCGCTTCACCACCAGAAACCGTGATCCCGGAGATGAACGGCGCTACCGGGCGGATCTCGGCGAGCAGATCCTCGATGGTCACCCACCTGCTCAGCGGTGTGCTGTCGGTCGGGCATACGGCGATGCAGACGTCGCACAACGTGCATGCCACCGCATCGACGACCACAAGGGGGCCATCTTCGATGGAGAGCGCGTCCTCCGGGCACATGCCCACACATACGCCGCAGTTCGTACATGTCGCGATCGTGTAGGGGTTGTGGCAGGTGACGCAATTGAAATTGCACCCCTGGAGGAAGATGACGAATCTGTTACCCGGCCCGTCGACGACCGAGAACGTGACCGTATTATTGAGCTGGCCTTGGGCTGTGCTCATGGATGAGTACGCGCTTCGTCGCGCGATCGGTCACATGGGAGTTCGCGACCGAGCCGGCAGCGAACACCGTGCTCGAGTGGCGTTCTCCTTCCTCCGCGAATCTTGCCAGCTCGGACTTACGGACCAGGTAGCCGGTGATTCGCACGAAGTCGTTGGAGTCGATGTTGAACGTGAAGTCGCGCATACCGGTGGTGAAGGCACCGCGAATGATGTCGACCATCGCATCTGGATTGTTCCGCACGGTGTCATCGATGTGGAAGATGTCGGAGATGCCGGCGTCGAAATGGCGGTGGTGCGGCGCGACCGTCGAGATGTGTTTGAACGTCTCGGGCTCTGTGCCGATCGGAATCCGCGTACCCGCAGTCACGTCGAGGTCTGAGTCGATGCCGGACTGGGAATGGAGGAACGCCCTTCCGTCGGCACCCTCGCAGTACGGCATCGACTGGCCATCCACGAACGCGCGCAAGTGTTCGATGATCCTGTAGCTGAGCCGGTCGGCCTCGCCCCCATCGCCGTACCTGCCTTCGAGCCCCGCATGCTCCATGAGGATGTTGACCGCTTCGGCGAGGCCGTACACGCCGAACATTGCGGAGAAGCGATCGAGGCGCACGAGTCCTTCCCGTGCCAGGAAGTCGTGCTCGAAGAACTTCGCCTCTTCGACGAGATAGCGGATGCGCGCCGACATGAGCTCGGCGTTGAGGGAAGCGAAGTGCGGGAGCGTCCCGGTGAGGAACTCATCGATTGGCCCGGTGTGCGTGAGCGCAACCTCTTTCAGGTTGAGGCGCACAAGCGTGTGTGATCCGCCTCCCTTCTTGAGCGAGTTGTAGCAACTCACCACGCCGTAGTCGGCTCCGAGATCTCCGACCATCATGGGGTGGTTCACGAAGTGAGGCTTCGCTGTCGCGAAGACAGTTCTTACGGCGTCGCTCACGACGTCGTCCGTTGTGCGGTCCGGGTCGACCTTCAACGACAAGTTGGGGACGATCTGGAGCAGTTCCCGTTCGATGTCGAGAATTGTTCGCAGAACCCTGTTGTCATCAGGGCCGATGTTCGCGTGCGCAAATCCGTCCGGCAGTATCCGGTCGAGTGCGATCCAGAACAGCCGGAGCTTGGACCGCAGGTCCGCATCAGATACGTCATCGACATAAGGGAGGAGCAACGAGTCGATGTCGCCGAGGTACACCGGATAGCCGGTGATCGAAGGTATCTGCGTGTAGAGAATGAGTAAGAACGTGATGGCTTCATCGAGATCGCGAGGTGGGTCGAGTTCGAGGTGCTCTGACCCCTGTTGGAGTGCCAGTTCGTAGTCGGGGAGAACGTAACGAGGACGGTACGGGGCGTGGCCCTCGAAGAGATCGGAGATGATTTCCTTGTTGAGAGCCTCAGCGCATTCGGCGCTCACGGTGGGATACGGGAGCGCGTTCTCGGCAAGCGCGGCGAGGTAGTGTCTTCGCTGGTGGAAGGTCAGCCGACTGTCGTTGACGATGGCCCGGGCCTTGTCAACGAACTCGTCCATCAGCATGTGGTACCTCCAGGGGACGAAGTCGGCGAACCTTTGATCGCTCGTCCGCAAGCGAGTGTAGCTACCGACAAGAGAGAGCCACATAGCGCAGTCGTGGCGATTCTCGTGAGCAATGTTGCCGGGCGGGGTATTCTATAGGTGTGGACGTGTTCCTCACGTTCCCCGCACGCGGGGGTGACATGGTTTCGACCGTGAGAGTTGAGGTGCCGGAAGCGAGCCGAGGTCTCCGGAGTCCTCGTTAAAGAGCCGGAATACACATAAGTGCAGAACCTGAGTTAGCACTGGCAGCGTAGATAAACGCTCCTGTCCTCCTGTTGGGTACCCACCCCGGCAGATCAGGGCATTGCAATGTGGGATGCCCCCGCCGGGGTTCCGGGACCGGCGGGGAAAGACGATCCCGGATAGGGCATGAGGGTGCTTGCCGACAGAGTCCTCGTGTTCCGAAAGCTCGCTGTTGGCTGCGCTCGGAGATGCCGGCGCTGAAATCTCTCGGGACGGGGGTTCGATTCCCCCCACCTCCACCACGGGGTATTCGTAGAAATGCGGATACCCCGTTTGTGGGAATAGGTGTCTGCTGTTCGGTCGCAACCGATGTGCGCGGATTCTGCAGCTGCAACTTCACATTGCGGATATGGTGGAGACATCACACGAAAAGGCGTATTGGTGGCGACCCGTCTGTTGACTGTCCTGTTCGTGCTCGCATTGGTAGCCGCGGCCTGTTCCACTGTGGACAGCCGCCCTACCGAGTTCGATGACATGACCGCCGATGAGGTTGGCTGTACCGTCTGGTATGGAGATACCGACCCGTATGTCGTCGGTCCGCTCTCTTCGAGTGACTTCGAGGTGATCGAGCCGAACGATTACACCTCGTTCCGTATCGCTCGGACCGCGTCCGACATCGTGATCGTGGCGAAGCGCCAGAACGACGGAATGTCCAGAAGCACTCCTCTGAACGACATCCCCGCCGATGGTATTTTCGTACGGCGTGGGTTCCGCGATGCGGGCAATCCCGGATATGAGATCAGCTGCTGGCGAGGGGAACGCTAATCTCTCGCCCCACCCATGTCCGGCTGGTCGGCAAGCATAGGTGCTTGATTGTGGATGAGTACCGTGTTCCTCGTGGACCGTGTGGGATGTTCTTGCGGCAGTGCGGCCCGCAACCCCATGGATTCGGCCAGACAACCCAGTACCCGCTACTGTGATCCTCAGACAGCGTACGCCGATGCGTACCACGCCCGCTGCGCGTTTGCATTCCGTCGGACGGAGCTACTACGGAACATATGGAATTCTGTTGGTCTTGGCGTGCCGGTCCGTCCGATCCATGTCCGGCGGGGCGTCAGCGCCAGAACGATCCCTCGCTTCGAAAGGAGCACGCGATGTTGAGCAGCGTCTATAAGGAACACTCCCGATGAAGCCCAATGCGATCATCGACGGCGGAAGACAGCGGTGCGTCGGGTGCGGTCACCCCCGCAAGGAACACAGCAATCGGCTGCAATGCACCGTTCCGAAGTGTGCATGCCGCGACTACCAACTGCCAAAGCAGGGTTGAGCTCAGCGATTGGCACTGATGCGCGATGCAAAATGGGCGGATGGGGACGCCATGTCGCTGCGATCGCACCGTCGATCGAGCCTGGTGCCTCATCGTCGATATCGTCGCCGAGATCGCTGACGTGAGGGGCATTACGCGAGATGAACTTCTCGGTACAGTCCGTTTCAACATGACCCGACTGATCGAGGACGACGACAATCTGAGGTCGTGGATGCCTCAGCTCAACTCGTAACGACATGGACTCCACCACACCCCTAGGTGACGCCTGATTGATTTCGGACCGGATACGGTGTGGGCTGCTGTTGCACGCAGCAGCTATCGTTGTCGCATATGCCCGGGTCACGGTCAGGGTCGTAATGGGCGGGTGGTTCGGACGGCTTCGCCTGCTCGTAGTCCAAAGACACACCGAAGGGGACAGACATGGTGACCAACATCGACCGATACGCGCTCTTGTCGCTTCTCGATCAGGGGGCCGTCGTTCTTGATGTACTCCCAGAAAGCGAATATGGCTCTGGTCACATTCCCGGGGCGCTCAACATCCCGCTCAGGGGACTCGACGCCGAAGCGGTCGCCGGCTTGCACAGAGACAAGCCCGTGGTCGTCTATTGACACGACGGATTGTGAGACATGTCTCCACGGGCCGCGTGTCGGCTCGAAGCATTCGGATTCGAACAGGTATACGACTACACACCGGGGATCGCTGACTGGAAAGCGGCCGGTCTACCCATCGAAGGTGAAACGTCCGAGACCCAACTCGTCTCGGACGCCACCCGTCCGGACGTTCCGACCGCGAGTCCCGATGAACTCCTCGGCGCAGTTCTCGACCGCACGACAGATGCTGGATGGGATGAAGCCCTCGTGATCGACTGCGACGGCGTCGTTGTCGGGCGACTGCGCAGCGCCGCATGGGAACAAAACAGAGGCCTTCGCGTCGAAGAGGTGATGGAGCCGGGGCCGACGACGGTCAGAGCGAACGCCGCGCTCGGGCCTCTCGTGGAGCGGATGGAGAAGCGAGGCACGGCCCTCGTCACTGTCACGACACCTCAGGGTGTCCTCATCGGTGTGCTCCTCCGCACAGATGCTCAACAGCTGCTCACAGGCGAATCACCCGAACAAATCTGGATCGACTGCGACGGATGTCCCGGCAGATGGAAGGCTCGCTGACCAGGCAACCACCGACAACCTCGATCCGCTGTTTGGAAGGGTTCAGGTCGCAGGAAGTCGGTCCTCCCTTCAGGGGGGACGGACGAACGAAGTGAGTCAGGGGGGTCTGCGAGCCTGCGAGCCCGGAGTGGCCGGATGGGTATGCGGCACAACGTCAATTGGCCGATTGTCCGCTACCGCTTGCTCGGGTCCGATGCGAGGAGGCGCCAGTAGGTGTTGAGCGAGATGCGGGTCGTATCGACGCTTTTCTCTGATATCAGCATATCTCGGATGCTTCTGATCGCCTCACGTTCACCTGCGATCCACCAGTAGGCATCTCTCGGTACGGCGATCGATCGCACCAGGTTCATCGTTTGATAGCCAGCAGTCGCCACGTCTGTGCCGCGGTGTAGCCAGATTGGGTCCGAGGGTGTGGTGTCGCTCGGCTGTCGTTCGTCAACCTCGTCAACCACTTCGATCACGATCGTTGTTCGTGTCGTTTCGGGTATCGCTTCGAGGACCGTCCCGATGGCGGGTATCGCTGTGTCGTCTCCGACGAGCACCAGATGGTCCAGCGAGTCGGGGATGTCGTACCCACCGGTTGTCTGTCCCGCCCATATCGTGTCGCCTGCCACGGCAGTACGGGCCCAGTCCGTTGCCTTGCCTCGGCCGTGGAGGACGAAGTCGATCGTTATCGACTCGCAGGCGGGATCCAGGTACCGCGACGTATACATCCGGTCTGGAGGTTGCATCGCTCCCGGCTGTGGTGGCCACTCGGGACCGGGCGCATCGAAGTACAGCGAAAGGTAGGCGGCAGGCTTGACGCTATCGACGAGCGTCATGCCGGTGAAGGTGATCCGCCGCGCTCGACGCGTCAGGTCTTGTGTGAACGTGACGGTGATCGGAACGGGGTGTGGTCTCGCCATGGCGCCATTGTGGCACCGTCGAATGCCGCTTCAGACGGTCTCACGGGCCGTCATCGCGAGCCTTGCATGAGCGAGGTCGGTGAGGACCACGGAGGAGATTCTGGCTGAGGAACCAAGGAGTCTGTAGGCGGTTGCGTATCGATCTTGCTGTTGATCAGCCGGCGACATGGAATCCGCCGATGAGTACCGGGCCACCGGCGAGCGCAACGTAGTGCTGGATCGCAGCTCGGCGGAACGCACGCAACGCATCACTGAGGTCCTCCCAGCGATCATCCATTCGGCGCCCGGACTCGATGACGCCTTGCACGAAGTCTGCCGTCCGATCAAGGTACCCCTCGATCCACGCGCCGGGATCCCCCTCTTCGTCCTCAGGATCATCCCAACCCTTGACACGAGCAACTTCCTCCTTGGCGGCCTGATAGATCTCCATGACCTGGTCCTGGATCTCCTTCAGAGCTTTGATGCTCGTTGCCGAGCGAGCGGCATCCTCGAGGCCTGCGACATCATCGGCGGCTTGCTCGAATGGCTCGACGATTGCGGGAATCTTCGCTGCTCTTGCTGCTGCGGTGAGGATCGCTGTCTTGCGTTCGATGTGTGTGAGTGTCGATTGGCGTTCCTTGGCGAGTGCCTCTGCTGCCTTCTCTTGTCCGGTCTTGTCGTCGCAGTCTTCCTTTGACTTGGCATCGTCTGCGTTCTCGATCGTCTCGTGATAGATCGCATATGCCCGGTCTTTGACCGCGTATGCAGCATCCGCCGTGTCGGCAGCCTCGACCTCGGGGTAGAGCGCTTTGAGCTGAGCGATACCTCTGTCGACGTTCGTCTCCGCGTCGGCGACTTCGCATTCCGCGATCCACTTCCTCAGGAGATCGATCTTGTACGTGATCGTGTCGGTCGCCTTCTTCTTTGCCGCGGCAAGAATCTCTGCGTCCGTCATTCCGGCAGTTTTGGCAGCGTTGAGCGTCTCGTTGTAGATGGCGTACGCACGCTCCTTCAGTATCCAGAGTTCATCGATGCTGCCTTCCGTGGCGACTCGCGTATCGCGCAGCGTCGTCAGTTCGGCGATTCCTGCAACGTAGATCTCGACCCTCGCAGGGTTGTCCGTGTTCGCCTTTTTCTCAGTAAGGAGGCCGATCTTGTAGGCGTACTTCTCTGTAACGGTCGCCCTGACGCTCTCGAGGTCGTCGCCACTCCCACCCTCTCCGGCTCGCGAAGGAGCGGCTATCGGCAGGAACTCGATCGGGCTGGGTAGGTTGAGCGCATCATTGTGAAACGAACGTGCAAGGCACTAGGAAATACCGAGCGCCTCCTGTGGTTCGACGGCTGCTGTGTTGAGGCCGTGGGCTACGGCAGCGTTCGTCATCTTGCCTGCCGCGACGTTGATGCCTCCTGTCAGCTCCGGACGCTGTTCGATCGCGCTCCCGATTCCTCCGCTCAGTGCATGCACGTAGGGGAGCGTCGCGTTTGACAGCGCCCGTGATGAGGTGTGGGGCACCGAGCCCGGGATGTTGCCGACGGCATAATGCACGATGCCATCGACTACGTACGTGGGCTCCTGATGTGTGGTTTCTCTGCTCGTTTCAAAGCAGCCTCCCTGGTCGATCGAGATGTCGACCATGACGGCACCCTGTCGCATATCCGAGAGCATCCCTCTGTCGACCACGACGGGGGCGCGGTCGCCGGCAACGAGCACGGCGCCGACCACCAGATCTGCTCTCGCCGTCCATTCGTGCAACGAACCACGGGTCGAGTAGTCCGTGACGACGCGGGAACCCCAGCGTTCATGCACGCGCTCGAGCGCGGCGAGATTCACGTCGAGCACGGTGACCTGTGCACCCAAGCCGACTGCGACATCGGTCGCGTTCAACCCCGCCGCCCCTGCGCCGATCACGACAACCTGCCCCTGAGGTACGCCTGCGTGACCTCCGAGCAGCGTTCCCATGCCGCCGTTGGGTGCCATGAGGTAGAACGCGCCCACCTGCGTGGACAGCCGACCGGCGATGTGACTCATGGGGGCGAGTAGCGGCAATGTGCCGTCTTTGACGACCGTTTCATAGGCGATGCACGTGGCGCCCGAGGCCAGGAGCCCTTCTGCAACCTTGGGATAGGCTGCGAGGTGGAGGTACGTGAACAGGATGTGATCCGGCCTGAGCATCGCGATCTCTGAAGTCTGCGGCTCCTTGACGTGGACGATGAGCTCAGATTCGTTGAACACTGCTTCGCCAGATTCAACGATGGTGGCCCCGGACTCGACGTACGCTGTATCGGGAGCGCCGGCACCGGCTCCCGCACCGACTTGCACGACTACCGCGTGGCCTCGATGCACCAGGTCGGCTACGCCACCCGGTAGGAGTGCGACTCGTCGCTCGTCCGGTTTGATCTCTTTGACCACGCCGATGTTCATCTCCGTCCTCCATTCTGATCCGGTGTGTCGTCGAGGATCCCGTGGGATGCCTCCGCCAACCGGGTAGTTATGTCTTCAATCTCGGTATCCAAAGCACCGGTCGTTACCCGGATGAAATGTCTGTCGTCGGGAGCGAGTCGGAACGGTCTGCCTCGCGCGACGCCGATACCGTGGGCGGCGAGCATCGGCACAGCGGTTGCTTCATTGTGTACTGGCATCCAGATATTCAGACCATGTCTGCCCCCGACAGTTACGCCATGTGACGCCAGTCGTTCAACGACGTCGGAACGTCTCTTCGCGTAGGTGTCTGCCGCTACCGTGATGGAGGCCTCTATGGCATCGGACGCAAGCATCGAAGCGAGCACCTCCTGAAGTAGCCGACTCGTCCAGGAGGGGCCGAGCATCCGCCGTCGCTCGACCATGGTGATCGGGTCCGATGCTCCTCCGATCGCTGCGATTCGGAAGTCGGGGCCGTGCGACTTCGAGAAGCTTCGCACGTGAACGACCTGTTCCGGGATCGCTGAACCGAGGCTGAAGAGGTCGGCACCCGAGATCTGGCCCGAGTGGTCGTCTTCGATGACCAGCACGGCGCGATCGGCAAGGGTCGCTGCAAGTTCGTCCCTTCGTTCGGTCGTCATCGAGACACCTGTCGGGTTGTGCGCTCTCGGCTGGATGATGAGCACGGTCATTCCCTGGTCGACGGCCTGGCCCACGGCTTCGGGCTCGAGGCCCTCCTCGTCGAGGGGGAGCGGTAGCGACTCGGCACCGGCGAGATCCAACATGTCGAATAGTGGGGGGAACCCTGGGTCGGAGATGCCGACCTTGTCGCCGACGGTGATCGTCGCCTGAATCAGTCGATCGAGGGCATCCATGGCTCCGTTGAGGATCGTCATCCGCTGCGGGCCGAACGGCCACCGCGATCGAAGGATCTCTTCGAGTTCGGCGAGGACGGGACGCTCCAGGTATGAAGTGACGACCGGTGTCGCGTCGAGTTCGCGTATGACCGTTAGCGGATTGGGAAGCAGGCGGGCATCGGGGACACCGCTACAGAGGTCGATCTTGATGGCGTCTCCGGTTGTGGGAACCCTCCAGTAGCGGATGGTGGGACCGCTCGACGTGTCCCGAACGAAGGAACCCCTCCGGCCTTCGGTGTCGATGACACGATGTCTTCGAAGGATCTGCCAGGCATCACCGACCGTTGTTGGGGACACGTTCAATGCCTCCGCCAACTCGCGTACAGTTGGAAGGCGCGTTCCCGCCGACAATGTGTCGGTCGTAGCGAGCATGCCTATCGCGCGAGCGATCCCGTCGGCCGAAAGGTCGGTGATGGCGTCTGCGATGGTCTTCGTTGGAGTAGGCATGTTTGTCTGGTACGAAAGGGACTTTGTGCAAGTCGATTGAGAGTACTCTAGTGTGTATACGGTCGAAGCATGATCCGATTCTCCGGGTCGAAACGTGAAGGAGTCTTCGAATGAGCAGAGCTGTCAGAGCGGCGATCCTCCAGACGGAGTGGACCGGAGACAAGGAGTCGATGATCGAACTCCACGAGGAGTACGCGAGGCAGGCAGGCGCTGACGGTGCCCAGGTGATCTGCTTCCAGGAGCTGTTCTATGGACCGTACTTCTGCCAGGTCCAGGACATCGAGTACTACGGCTATGCCGAGGAGATTCCCGACGGGCCCACGACAAAGCGTTTTCAGGAACTCGCCAAGGAACTCAACATGGTGATGGTGCTTCCCATGTACGAACGGGAGATGGCAGGTTTCCTCTACAACACGGCAGCCGTGATCGACGCCGATGGAACGTTTATCGGGAAGTACCGCAAGCATCACATCCCGCATGTCGGTGGCTTCTGGGAGAAGTTCTACTTCCGGCCTGGGAATCAGGGATACCCCGTATTCAACACCGCGGTAGGCAAGGTCGGCGTTTACATCTGTTACGACAGGCACTTCCCCGAGGGATGGCGAGCGTTGGGTCTTGCCGGCGCTGAGATCGTCTTCAACCCGTCGGCGACAAGTCGGGGATTGTCCGCGTATCTGTGGCAGCTCGAGCAACCTGCATCGGCCGTCGCCAACATGTACTTCGTAGGCGCGATCAACCGGGTCGGTAGAGAGGACCTCGGTGACAACGATTTCTACGGTACGTCGTACTTCGCCAACCCGCGTGGCCAATTCGTGGGCGACTCGGCGTCGGACCGGGATGCTGAACTCGTCGTGCGTGATCTCGATTTCGATCTGATCGAGGAGGTCCGCAACCAGTGGGCGTTCTATCGAGATCGCAGACCGGAAACTTACGAACCGCTGACTGAGGGATAGCGGCATGGGTATCCACCAGGAACTAACGGCCCGTACACGGGCGGTGCTGCCGTCATGGCTTGCGTTGTACTACGACGAGCCGATCGCCATCGACCGTGGCGAAGGTCGGACGGTATGGGATCTCGAAGGCAACGAGTACCTCGACTTCTTCGGAGGCATCCTCACGACGATGACGGCCTACTCGCTGCCTGAGGTGACGGCAGCCATCGCCGAACAGGCGGCGAAGGTTCTCCACACATCGACGTTGTATCTGAACAAACCGATGGTCGAACTCGCTGAACTCGTGGTCGAGCTGTCGGGGATCCCGGATGCGAAGGTTTTCTTCACGCCATCGGGAACCGAAGCGAACGATGCCGCGATGCTCCTTGCAACGTCGTACCGCAGATCGAACCAGGTACTTGCGCTGCGTAATAGCTATCACGGCCGCAGCTTCACCGCCGTCGCACTCACCAGTCACCGTTCGTGGTCGCCGACGGCGTACTCGGGGTTGAACGTGCACTATGTCCAGGGTCCGTACAAGATTCGGAGCCCGTACAAGGATCTGGACGACGACGCCTTTGTCCATGCAGCCGTTGCTGATCTCCAGCAGGTGATCGACATGATGACGTCCGGTGACGTTGCGTGCATGATCGCCGAGCCGATTCAGGGCGTCGGTGGGTTTGCAACACCGCCAGATGGGTTCTTCAAAGCCTTCAAGGACGTGCTCGATGAGTACGGCATCCTGTTCGTTTCCGACGAGGTGCAGACGGGATGGGGTCGTACCGGGGAGCACATGTGGGGCTACCAGGCGCACGGCATCACTCCCGACATCATGACCTTCGCTAAAGGCATCGGAAATGGCCTGTCGATCGGCGGTGTCGTCGCTCGAGCCGAGATCATGGACTGCATCGGAGCCAATTCCATCTCAACCTTCGGCGGGAACCCTCTCGTGTCGGCGGGCGCTCTCGCCAACCTCAAGTACCTGATCGACCACGATCTCCAGGGCAATGCCCTCAAGCAGGGCTCGAGGTTGTACGAAAGCTTGTTGCCGGTCACGCAGGAATCGCCATGGATCCTCGAACTCCGGGGCAAGGGCCTGATGCTGGCCATCGAAACGGTCGAACCCGGCACATCGAAACCCGATGCCGGGCGTGCTGGTAGGTTGTCGGAAGAGTGCAAGAAGCGTGGATTATTGATCGGGAAGGGCGGTCTCTATGGCAACGTCCTGCGTATCGCACCGCCGTTGACCGTCACAGAACAAGAGATCGACACCGCCTGCGAGATCATCGCCGAGTCGGTCTCGGTCATCGACTGATTCACACGAGAGGATCCCTCAATGAAGACACTCATTTCAGGAGGAACCGTCATCACAGCGATCGACACGGTCGCGGCTGACGTGCTCATCGACGGGGAGATCGTGGTCGCGATAGGTGCGCCAGGCACGCATCAATGGGCCGATGTCGCGGAAAAGGTGATCGATGCCAGCGAAATGTACGTGATCCCGGGCGGCATCGATCCACACACGCACATGGAGCTGCCATTCGGCGGTACCTTGGCTTCAGACACCTTCGAGTCGGGTACTCGCGCTGCGGCGTGGGGCGGGACGACCACGATCGTCGACTTCGCGGTACAGGTGAAAGGCGAGAGCCTCATCGATGGGTTTGATGCATGGATGGCGAAGGCTCGAGACAACTGCGCCATTGACTACGGCTTTCACATGATCGCCGGCGACATCAACGAGCAGTCGCTCTCGGACATGGATGTGCTCATCGATCGGGGCTGCACGAGCTTCAAGCTCTTCATGGCGTATCCGGGTGTGTTCTACTCAGACGACGGAGAGATCCTTCGAGCGATGCAGAAGGCCTCAACATCAGGATCGATGATCATGATGCATGCCGAGAACGGCATGGCGATCGATGTGCTCAGAGAGCAGGCGCTCGCCAGAGGTGAGACGGATCCTGTGTACCACAGCCTCACCCGGCCGGCGATCACGGAAGGCGAAGCAACCCACAGGGCGATCGCGCTCGCAGAACTCGCCGGGGCGCATCTGTACGTCGTCCACATGTCGGCGAAAGAGGCGCTCGAAGAGATCGCGGAAGCAAGGGACCGTGGTCTTCCCGTATTCGCCGAGACCTGTCCCCAGTACCTGTTCCTGAGCGTCGAAGAGCATGTCGGCGCTGAGGGGTTCGAGGGAGCGAAGTACGTGTGTTCCACGCCTATCCGGAAGAGATCGGAAGGTCATCAGGACGCTCTGTGGATGGGGTTGGCAACGAACGATCTCCAGGCCGTTTCCACAGACCACTGTCCGTTCTGCATGGATGACCACCCTGTGCTCGGCACCCAAAAGAAGCTCGGTGTCGGCAATTTCACTGCCATCCCGAACGGCCTGCCGGGTGTCGAGGACCGGTATCAGCTCATCTACCACGGCGGTGTCGCCGAAGGGCGCATCAGCGTGAACCGGTGGATCGAAGTGTGCAGCACCGCACCGGCGAAGTTGTTCGGCATGTATCCGAAGAAGGGGACGATCGCGGTGGGATCCGACGCAGACATCGTCGTGTTCGACCCGAGCGCCCACTGGACCAAGTCGGTCACACAGCATCACATGGATGTCGACTACTCGGCATACGAGGGCAAGAAGGTGACGGGCAAGGTGGAAACCGTACTCCTTCGGGGCAAGGTCATCATCGATGGCGATGAGTATCTCGGCGAGAAGGGAGACGGTCGGTACCTTCCGCGGGAACGTGTTTCGGTCGATCATTGAGGAGTCCCACGATGAAACAGATCAATCACATCATCGGTGGTGAGGAGGTCGCTTCGGTATCCGGACGCGCGACGCCGGTGTACAACCCTGCAACCGGCGAGATAGCCGCAGAGGTAGGTCTCGCCACGGTCGAGGAAGTCGATCGCGCTGTCGCCGCAGCCAAGGAGGCGTTCGCTTCGTGGCGAGCGACTTCCCTCGCGACGCGAACCGCGGTCATGTACAGATTCCGCGACCTGCTCGACAGGCACAAGGACGACATGGCTGCGCTTCTCACGGCGGAGCACGGCAAGGTGCTCTCTGATTCTCTCGGTGAGGTGAAGCGCGGACTCGAGAACGTCGAGTACGCCTGCGGTATCTCCGAGCATCTGAAGGGGTCGTTCTCTCAGGAAGCGTCCACCGATATCGATGTCTACTCCATACGGCAGCCTCTCGGCGTTGTGGCCGGGATCACTCCGTTCAACTTCCCTGCAATGGTCCCGATGTGGATGTACCCGAACGCGATAGCCACAGGCAATACGTTCATACTCAAACCGTCTGAGAAGGATCCAAGCGTGAACATGCTCGCAGCGGAATTGCTGGATGAGGCAGGGCTACCGGCTGGTGTGTTCAACATCCTCCAGGGGGACAAGGTCGCGGTCGACCGACTGCTCGAGCATCCCGACGTCGCCGCTATCTCGTTCGTCGGCTCGACCCCTATCGCTAAATACATCTATACGACGGGTACGAACGCAGGAAAGCGCGTACAGGCCCTCGGCGGAGCGAAGAACCACATGGTCGTGCTGGCCGATGCCGACATCGGGCTCGCAGCGGACGCAGCGGTGAGTGCCGGGTATGGATCTGCGGGGGAACGGTGCATGGCGATTTCGGTTGTCGTTGCAGTCGGTTCCTCTGCCGATCCTCTTGTAGCTGCGATTCAGGAGCGCATTCCAGGGCTCATCGTTGGCGACGGAACCGACGAGGCGTCCCAGATGGGTCCGCTCATCACGGGGGAGCATCGCGATCGGGTCGCGTCGTTCATCGAGAACGCTCCGGCGGAGGGTGCGACAGTCGTCGTTGATGGACGCGAGCAGGCCTTCGGAGGAGATGGATTCTTCATCGCTCCCTCGCTGCTCGACAATGTGACACCGGGCATGGCCTGCTACGACCAGGAGATCTTCGGTCCTGTGCTCAGTGTGGTTCGTGTCGCCACGTACGAGGAGGCGATCGATCTGATCGCCGCGAATCCTTGGGGAAACGGTACGGCCATCTTCACCCGCGACGGTGGTGCGGCCCGACGTTTCCAGATCGACGTCGACGCAGGCATGGTCGGCGTCAACGTTCCGGTCCCGGTTCCAGTGGCATACTACAGCTTCGGCGGCTGGGGCGATTCTCTGTTCGGAAACTCACATGCATACGGCCCGGAGGGGATCAACTTCTACACAAGGGCGAAGGTCGTGACCTCCAGGTGGCCGGATCCTGCGACGAGCGCTATCGATCTCGGGTTCCCGCAGAACGTGTGATCGACCCGGCAGCGACACCAGAACGGGGTGAAATAGCTCGATGACGACACGAGACGAAGCGGCTAAGGCGATCCACAGACATGAGCGCACGGCCGCCATCAAGCGGTTCGTGCGCCGGATCGTCGTCTTCACCATCTTCCTTGTCCTCCTCGGGCTTGCCTACACGGGGTACAAAGCGTTCGGTCAGTCGATCGATGATGCCCAAACGGAGTGGCCTGTGGTGGGCAGAGTGCTGCCACGCACCGACGATCTCACGATGCCTCCGCTCGGCGACATCATCACTGAGTTCGGAGAGCCTCCACAACGCAACTCAGCTAAACCGCTTGCAGCGTTCATCGCTGAGGCTTCGTTGTTCAGCTTCAGGGAGGCGGCCTTCGGTTTCGTGTTCGGCATCGTGTTCGGGATGGCCATCGCAATCGTGCTCTTGCGCTCGCCGTGGATAGAGCGCGGTGTGTCACCGTACCTGGTGGCGTCCCAGACTGTGCCGTTGGTGGCTATCGCTCCGATCGTGATCATCTGGGGATCCAATTCGCTGGGCTGGTTGCCGTTCGAATGGACCAGATGGATGTCGGTGTCGATCATCGCGACGTTTCTGACGTTCTTTCCCGTCGCGATGAACGGGATCAAGGGTCTCCAGTCGGCCGACCCCGCCGCGATGGAGCTCATGCGATCCTACGCCGCGACGCGTCGCCAGACGCTGATTCGACTCCAGCTACCCGCATCTGTTCCGTACGTGTTCGCTGCGTTCAAGATCGCGGCGACCGCTGCGATCGTGGGAGCGATCGTCGGAGAGATCTCCGGTGGGGTTCCGGGCGGCCTCGGACGTCTCATCCTCGACTTCGCCAGCCGCTACACCACAGGACCCGAACGGCTCTACTCGTCCGTGATCGGAGCTGCGATCCTCGGCATCATCGCCTTCGGTCTGGTCACGATTGCCGAGTTCGTTGCCCTATCCAAGCGCAAAGAGGAGCCCTTGCCACTATGACCGATGCCGAACGTTGCGCTGTCGACATCTCGGGAGTCTCGAAGATCTTCAATACGGGGAAACCCAACGAGGTTCGGGCTCTCGACGACATCGACCTGTCGATCAGCGAGGGATCGTTCGTGTCCCTCATCGGCCCTTCGGGCTGTGGGAAGTCGACGCTGCTACGTCTCATCGGCGCGCTCACCAATCCGAGCGAGGGCGAGATCCTCGTCAACGCAAAGTCGGCAGACAAGGCTCGGCTCGACCGCGACTACGGCATGGCATTTCAGACGTCCGGCCTGTTTGGGTGGCGGACCGTCACGCAGAACGTCGAGCTGCCGCTCCAGCTCATGGGCTGGTCGAAGACGGAGCGGAGGGACCGTTCGGTAGAGATGCTCGAACTCGTGAAGCTCACCGAGTTTGCGGATCACTATCCGAGGGAGCTTTCAGGCGGCATGCAGCAACGTGTGTCCATCGCGAGGGCGTTGTCGTTTAGTCCGTCTCTTTTGCTGATGGACGAGCCGTTCGGCGCCCTCGACGAGATGACCCGGGAGCACATGCAGATAGAGGTGCTCGATATCTGGGGGAAGACGGGCAAGACCGTCGTGTTCGTGACCCACTCCATCCCCGAGGCAGTGTTCGTTTCCCAGCGGGTGATCGTGATGTCACCACGCCCTGGAAGGATCGCCGCGGACATCGAAATCGATCTCGGCGACCGGACATTCGAGACCAGAGCGGCTCCTGAGTTCTTCGACAAGATCAATGCGGTGCGTAGAGCGCTCCGGTTCGAGGAGCGAACTGCATGATATCGAGAGCGCTCCGAAGCTTCGCGCCCGCCATCATCGTTGGAGTAGGCGGATTGCTGTTCTGGGAACTATCGCTCCAGATCCTCCAACCCGAAGGGTTCCTGCTCCCCGCTCCGAGCGCCATCATCGCTTCCCTTTTCGAGAACGTCGACGAGATCTGGGTAGCGACGAAGAACACCGGGTACATCGTGGTGACAGGTCTCGTCGCAGGTGTGGTGTCTGGTGGGGTGTGGGCGCTGCTCGTGTCGCGTTTCCGGTTGGCCGACGAAACCCTCACACCATTGGCGATCTCCCTCAACGCCATCCCGATCATCGCGCTCGCACCGATCTTCAATGCCTGGTTCGGTCTCCTATCGCCGGTGTCGAACCAGGCCATCGTTGCGATGCTCGTGTTTTTCCCCGTGTTCATCAACACGACGAAAGGGCTCACCGAGGTGGGAGCGACCGAGCTTGAACTGATGCGATCGTACGCCGCGTCTTCGTGGCAGGTCGCCAGGATCGTCCGGATACCGAACGCGATGCCGTTCTTCTTCACTGCGTTGAAGATCGCCTCGTCGCTGGCCGTGATCGGAGCGATCGTCGCTGAATACTTCGGCGGTCGGCAGGATGCGCTCGGTCCGCTTATTGTCCAGAATGCAGGACTCACGAGGTACGCGGAGGCGTGGGCGGCGGTACTCGCCGGAAGCATCATGGGCATTCTGTTGTATTTTGTGAGTGGAGCTTTCGAGCGGGTTGCCATGCCGTGGAAGCCTGATTTGGAAACCGAGGGGTCATAGCCCCAGAACAAGGAAACAAACGAGGAGGAAGACCCGATGCGATTGGGTAAAAAGAGGAAGGCACTCACGCGCTGGCTTGTCGTACTGGCCGTGTTCGCCCTGGTGGCAGCTGCATGTAGCAGCACCAACGACAGTGGAGGCGACGCAGGAACTCAAGAACTGATACCGGTGAAGTTGCAGTTGCAGTGGTTCACCCAGGCGCAATTCGCAGGCTACTTCGCTGCGGTGGATCAAGGGTTCTACAAGGATGTCGGTCTTGACGTTCAGATCCTCGAGGGCGGTGTCGACATCGTGCCGGCAACAGTCCTCGACTCCGGCGCCGCAGACTTCGCGATCTCATGGGTCCCACGTGGGCTCGTACCGCGCGAAGAAGGCTTGAACATCACGGATATCGCACAGGTATTCCAGCGCTCGGCCACGCTTCAGGTGTCATTCGCCGACCAGGGCATCAAAGGTCCAAGCGATCTCAAAGGCAAGACGGTCGGAAACTGGGGATTCGGCAACCAGTTTGAGTTACTGGCCGGTCTGAAAAGGGCAGGCCTCAACCCCGATACGGATGTGACGCTTGTTCAGCAGCAGTTCGACATGCTCGCCCTCATAAGCGGCGACATCGATGCTGCCCAGGCGATGATCTACAACGAATACGCCCAGGTCCTCGAGACCGTCAACCCCGCTACCGGCGCGCTGTATCAGCCAGGCGACCTTTCGATCATCGATTGGAACGACGTCGGCACGGCCATGCTGCAGGATGCCATCTGGGCAGACGCGGACAAGCTCGATTCGGATCCCGCGTACCGCGCGACGGCCGTCAAGTTCGTCGAAGCGTCGCTTCGCGGATGGGCGTACTGTCGTGACGAGTTCGACGACTGCGCGGACATCGTTCTCGCAGCCGGTCCGACGCTCGGCGAATCGCACCAGCGTTGGCAGCTCAACGAGATCAACAATCTGATCTGGCCATCCCCGGCCGGCGTGGGTGTCATGGACCAGGGACTCTGGGATCAGACGATCGCCGTTGCAACGTCCGAGGACATTCTCAAGTCGGCTCCGACCGACGGAGCGTTCCGTACGGATATCGTTGAAGAGGCACTCGCGAATCTGAAGGCCGATGGCGTTGACGTCGTCGGCAACGGCTGGAAGGCGAAGACCATCGAGCTGAAAGAAGGCGGCAACTAGACGATAGGTGTGTGAGTCGCTGAGAGGACTCAAGAGGATGGAACGGGTATGAATCAGATCATGATGACGATCGCCGATTCGGGAGGTTTGGCGCCCGCGCCGACGATGACCGTGGACGAGGCGCTTGTCGAGGCACACCGGTGCCTCATGTGCTGGGATGCACCGTGCACGCGTGCATGCCCGACGAGCATCGATGTGCCAGGGTTCATCAAGGCAATCGCGAACAACGATCTGGTCGGTTCTGCCCGAACCATCCTCGAGTCCAACATCCTTGGAGCGTCGTGCGCCCGTGTGTGTCCGACGGAGGTGCTGTGTGCCGGCGCCTGCGTCCTCAACGACCTGCACGAGCGTCCAATCGACATCGGGAGGCTCCAGGCATACGCAACGGATGATGTGGTGTTCGGCGACGTTGAAGTGTTCTCGTCGGTCGAGGCCACGGGACACAGCGTCGGCATCGTCGGGGCGGGTCCGGCAGGACTTTCCTGCGGCGCAGAGCTCGCGAAGCTCGGTCACCATGTTGTCCTGTACGACGCCAACGACGAGCCAGGCGGCCTCAATACCTACGGTGTCGCGAATTACAAGATGGACAAGTCGACCAGTCTGAGAGAGGTCGAATTCATCGAGAGCCTCGGTGTGGAGATCCGCCCGAGTACCGCTGTTGGGAGCGATGTGTCCATCGAAGACTTGCTCGCAACACACGAGGCCTTGTTCCTTGGCGTCGGCCTCGGTTCGGTGCCGCCGCTTGGACTCGGAGGTGAAGACCTCGATGGCGTAGCCGATGCTCTCGATTTCATCGCCGACGTCCGAGCAGGATCCGTCGACCTCACCGGTGAACGTATCGCGGTGATCGGTGGCGGCAACACCGCTATCGATGCGGTATCACAAGCATCGAGGCTGGGCGCCGAAAGGGTGTATCTGGTGTATCGCAGGGGTCGCGATGAGATGAGGGCCTACCCACACGATATCGAACGAGCTCTCTCGAGCGGAGTGGAGTTCGTCCATTGGAGCGCTCCGAAGCGTATCGAGGGCGACGGAACGGTGACGGCTCTGGTGTGTGAGCGCACTGAGTACGCAGAGGACGCGAATGGCTCGTTGTGCCTTGTCAGCGTGCCCGACAGCGAGTACCGACTTCCCGTCACGATGGTTCTGAGAGCCACAGGGCAGGAAAAGCGTGTCTCTTTCTTCGAAGAAGTCGAGGACGTCGACACTGACGAAGAGGGTCGTGTCCTCGTTGACGATGTATTCCGGACCGGGAACCCGAAGATATGGGCAGGGGGTGACTGTGTCAATGGCGGCAAAGAAGTTGTGAACGCAGTGGCGCACGGCAGGGCAGCCGCATTGGACATCGATCGTACGCTGCGCTCCGTCGCAGCCAAAGAGTGAGGCGGAAGTATGGCTGACCTTTCCGTGAACATCTGTGGCATCGACTCGCCAAACCCGTTCTGGCTTGCGTCCGCACCACCTACCAACACCGGAGATCAGATCGCCAGGGCGTTCGACGCCGGCTGGGGCGGCGCCGTATGGAAGACGCTTGGGGAGCCGATCGAGAACGTTTACTCCAGGTACAGCTCTGTCGAGTTGAACGGACAGAAGATGATGGGTTTCAACAACATCGAGCTCATCACAGATCGGTCGCTCGAGGTCAATCTCATCGAGATCGAGGAGGTCAAACGCCGCCATCCCGATAACGCCCTGATCGTGAGCCTCATGGTCGAGTCCAACCCGGAGGCATGGGACGAGATCATCAAGGCGGTCGAACAAGCGGGTGCCGACGGTATAGAGCTCAACTTCGGGTGTCCCCATGGCATGTCGGAGCGCGGCATGGGCTCTGCCGTGGGGCAAGTGCCCGAATATACGTGCGACATCACAGGGTGGGCGAAGGCATCGGCTACGGTTCCCGTCTTCGTGAAGTTGACACCGAACATCACCGACATTCGGGTAGCCGCCCGCGCTGCGAAGGACGGAGGCGCGGACGCCGTGAGTCTGATCAACACGATCAACTCGATCACCGGTGTCGACCTCGACAGCCTGGTCCCGCGCCCCGTGGTTGGGAGCAAGTCGAGCCACGGCGGGTACTGCGGTCCTGCGGTCAAGCCGATTGCTCTCAATATGGTCGCATCGATCGCTGCGGACCCGCTCACTGAGGGTCTTCCCATCAGCGGTATCGGAGGAATCGGCACCTGGCAGGACGTCGCCGAATACATTCTCCTGGGAGCAACGACCATCCAGGTGTGCACCGCCGTCATGCACTACGGATACCGGATCGTCGAGGGCATGGCCGAAGGCCTGTCGAACTATCTCGACAGCAAAGGCATGGCGAGTGTCAACGACTTGCGTGGCTTATCTGTCCCGAAGGTCACCAATTGGCAGAATCTCGACATCAACTACGTCATCAAGGCCAGCGTCGATCAGGACAAGTGCATCCACTGCGGCCTGTGCTACATAGCGTGTCAGGACGGAGCTCACCAGGCGATCGGCACCGAGCGCATCGACGACGACAAGACGAAGGTCTGGATCATCGAAGATCTGTGTGTGGGATGCAACCTGTGCAGCCTCGTCTGCCCCGTGGTCGGATGTATCACGATGGAAGAGCGGGAGTTTGGCCAGACGCACATGACCTGGAACGAGTACACGGGTGATGGGTCGCCGGGCGAACTGTATCCGAGGCCGAAGCACGGGCTGACCATCGGAGACGCTTGAGGTTTACTAGGAGGAGCTGTGCAGCGAACCGGTACCGAACTCGAACTCATACGAGCCTTCATCGATGTGC
>BTQS01000006.1:0-25799 GCA_036985995.1 Acidimicrobiia bacterium | reverse complement strand
AAGGCAGCGTTGTACGGATTGTGGCCACCCTCGCAGGGAACACAGTGATCATCACAAATGCACCGTGCCGAGGTGTGAGTGCGGTGAATACCAGTTGCCTGAGCAGGATTGAGTTCGGGAATTGGCACGGTGAGGCCAACCTTGACCGGCGATAGGTGCGGTTTGTCCTACTTGGATGGTCACCCATACGTGCCGTTATGCACGGTGCCACTAGTGCTGAGGGTAACCCTTTGGTAGGGTTGACCCGTTCCGAGAGTGGAAGGAAGGTCATGCCAACTATCGAAGGTTCTGTCGATATTGGTGCGCCGCGCCAGGTTGTCTGGGATCTGATGTGCGATGTCTCGCGGTATTCAGAATTTGGCAACATCACTGACGAAGCCCATCTTGTGTCTGACGGAGCATTCGGTGAGGGCTCGGTGTACTCGGAGTCTGGCAAGGTCGCTGGAATGAAGTTCCAAACCGAGTGGACGGTTACTCATTTTGATCCCATTTCTAAGCAGGTGCACTTCGGAATAGAGAGTTCGATGCAACTAGAGCTCACGTGGACCCTCGCCGAGATCGATGCTCAGAACACAAGAGCCATTCAGGTTGTCAACGTGACGATGATGCCAAGGTTCCGCCCATTGGGGGTCCTGATTGAGAAGTTGTTCGTTACCCGCAAGATGACCAACGAACTCGAAGCCCTCAGAGACGACTTCAAGCGAATCGCCGAAGCCGAAGCAGCCGCAAGCTGAACTCCTCCGGTGGAGAGCAGTCTCAGGAGATAGCGCATATCCGGCACTACGCACGCTTCCAAGGTGCGCATATCCGGGGCAATATGTCCGGCCGCACACGTGTGATGTCGCGGGTTCCAGCGTATCGGTCTGAGGCTTCAGGGCGTGTCGCTATCTCGGTGCGGAGGACAATACGCGTCGGACGATGACGACACACCTCCGGGCTCGTCCGACGGCCTTGGATGCTGCGGAGAGCGGTATGTCGTCTGGGTCGTACTCTGCTTTCGTCTTCATCGGCAGCAGTCGGCGAAGGTCCTTGTTGAGTTCAGCGCCATCCCGGCCGGCTTCCTTGAGCAGTTCGCCTGCCCGTTCATGATCCTGATCGGCCGCTCGCTTACCAAGACGAACACCACAGAGGGAACTGCATCGGCGGCGTTGATGGTGGCGTGGATTGCCAGGCTCGTCGCGGCAATGCTCCGCTTCGCTTTGAGTTCGTTCTCCGCTGCAGCCAGATACTCCTCAGCCTTGGCCAGATAGCTGCGTGCCTGGGCAGCACTCACGTTTCTGGTGCGCATCTGTCTAGCCAACGCTGGCCTCCGCGAGTTCGTTGAGGGATCGTCCGTGGACGACGACTCCCTCGCGACGGATGTCTCGCCACACCGGCTGCCTGCTCGACAGTCGTGCACTGATCTCTTCTGATCCGATCTCGAGAACTTCGACCGGGTTTCCACTGATCCGACGGATGCGGGATCGCCACTCGTCCACGGATGCTGACCATGCCTCGTCGGACTCGTCGAAACCCGCGGGACGGACGAAGACGGTGTCGATGTCGCTCTCGGTATCCGCTTCTCCCCGGGCGAAGGAACCGAAGACGATCACCGACTCCGGCACCACGGGCAGCATCGCGGTAACACGACCCATCTCCTCGATTGCCCCATCTCGCGCTCGTGCGAGCGCGACCAGTGGACCGGCGGCGACGTGTTCGGGAACAAGTCGGAACAGTGACGAGGGGGGTGCCTCTCTGCGTTCAACGAGTCCCAGCTCGACCAACCCGGGCAGCACGCGAGAGACCTGCGCGAGGCTCACGCCAGACAGGCGCGCGATGGTCCGCAGGTTCAGCTCGGCAGTGGTCTCCGCCAGCACGGCGAGTACACGGCCTTGCGCGCCGGGAATGACAGCCTCGATGGGTCGTATGAAGTCCATATCGACAGACTACCTTATATCCATCATAAATGAAACACTTGTTCCATTTATGACAGGTATTCTCCAAAGCTCACTCCGGTTCGTATCGATTCGAAAGCAGCCAGTCGAAGATCTCGTGGCGCAGGAACGTGAACTTGCGACCCCCCGGCTTGCGATGCGCTGGGATGATGCCTTCCCGTACCCAGGCACGGATGATCTGCTCGTTCGTGTTCAACAACTCTGCAAGCTGACGGGTGTCCATGACGGGTAGCACTTCGGGGTACCAGCGGTCGTAGTCGATCTCCCCGGTCATGTCTCATCCTCGAGCATGTCTTCCGGTTTGTCCTCGTCGGTCGATTTCTGCTCGGGTTCTACACGGATCATTGTCGCAATGACCTCGTCACGGAAGAACCTGAACTGTTGACCCCATCGCATTGCTGGAAGCTCCTTGCGATGGACCTTGTCACGCACATCGCCAATGGTGCAGTGCATCATCTCCGCGACAAGAGCGGTGGTGAGGATCGGTGGATAGAGGCGGCGTAGCTCGTCTGCAGGGTCTGTTGTTTTCATCTCTGCTCAATAGTACTCAACGTTGTGTTACGCGGGAACGATCGTGATGCTCGAATCGCGTTCTTGTCCGTATTTTGTCCGTGAGAGGACGAGAAACACCGCGAAACGACGGAAACTACTGAAGCCACAACCCTTGTTACGACTCGGTTTCCGGCGATTCCTCCTCGTCCTCAGAACCCTTCGAGGGGATTCCTAAACCGGGTGTCGGAGGCTCGAGTCCTCCCGAGGGCGCCGAGAAGACGGCCCGGTTAGAGGCTGATGTCCCTTGTGGCGCTTGGAGTTTCGGCGATTTCGGCGCCAAGGTCGTTTCGCAGCTTTTCGCGACTTTGTGGAACAGTTTGTACCCTCCCGGCGCCTCAAAGAGTGATGACAACCTTCCCTTTGGCATGTCCTTCTCCCAGGTACCTGAGAGCCTCGGGCACCTCACTCAACTCATAGTGCCTGTCGATGAGTGGTGCGATCTTCTTGGTCTCGACGAGGCCGGCCAGGTGTACCAGATCCTCCTTGTTTGGCTTCGCCACCAAGACGCCCATGTGCTTGGTCCCCGTCCTGGAGATCAGTGATCCGATCAGCGCGGCTTGGAGGAGGCGGGGCATGGATCCTCCGACGATGAGGTAGATCCCCTCGGGACCCAGCGCACGCCGGTAGGCGAAGATGGATCGATGGGACGCAAAGTCGATTATCCGGTCATACCGGTGGCCACCCTTTGTAAAATCCTCCCGGGTGTAGTCGATGACATGGTCGGCACCGATCGACCGCATCGTGTCGAGCTTGGGCGTGCTGTCCACGCCGGTGACTTCGGCGCCGAGCAATTTCGCGATCTGCACCGCAAACGAACCTGCGCCGCCTCCCGCACCATTGATCAAGACCCGGTGCCCCGGCTGAATCTCACCCTCGGCGCGCAGACCCTGTAGGCCGAGGACTGCCGCCTGGGGCAGCGCCGCTGCTTGCGCAAAGGTCATGCCGGCCGGCTTCACGGCGAGCGGAGCCCTCTCGGGAACGGATACGTATTCGGCAAAGGCGCCCAACCCGTGCCACATTATGTCTCCGAAGACCTCATCGCCGGGTTGGAACTGCGTCACGCTCTGCCCAACTGCCTCAACCCGCCCTGCAATGTCAGATCCGAGGATCGCTCGTTTCGGCTTCAAGACGCCGGAACCGGCCAGGCGGACATAGAGTGGGCGAGCCGTCAGGGATTCCCAGTCGGACCTGTTGACGGATGCTGCGTGGACCTTTATGAGCACCTCATCGTCGTTCACGACCGGCTTCTCGATGTCAGCGAACTCAAGAACGTCGGGTGAACCGTAGCGGTGGTAGACGACCGCCCGCATCGCACTCTCCTAACCGAAGCGGTCACCGAGCGTACCTGCGTGTGGATCGCTGCGCAGCCTCGGAATGCGCCGCACCCCACGCGGTTCATTTGTGCTCCGCGTAGGATCGACGGACGAGTGGGCGCAGACCTCCTAGATGGCGAGGGCCCCGGCTTGCCTGCTGGTGATGTGACCTGTCTCGTAGAGCCACTTCACCGTGTCGGTCAGAGTGGTATCGAGCGGTGTGAAATCAAGATCGAGTTCGTCGATCGTGGCCGTGGAGTCAGCTTTGTTCGAGTGGGCCAGCACCCAGGGGGCCTCGTAGGACAAAGCCAGATCGGCGCCGAACCTAGATCTTGCCCAGTCGGCGGCGCGACCGACCGCCAGCGCCATCGGTGCCGGCACAGGAATCGACCAGAGGTTCCGTCCGGTTAGTTTTCCCAGTTGGGTCGTCAAGGCACGAAAGCCCGGGCTGTGCCCCGCGACAACGTACCGACGAGGTCCACGGCCGGGCTGCAGGACAGCGGCATGAACCGCCGCGACGTCCCGCACGTCACCAATGGGCAACGGTCCCTCGTTGACCAAGTGAAACTTCCCTCTCAGTATGTTCTGAGCAAGGCGATTGCTCTCCCCCAGGTAGGGATCGTGGGGCCCCCAGACCGATCCCGGGTAGGTTGTGACAACGGGGACACCGTCCGCCTGGAAACGCCGGGCGATGTGTTCGGCAACGGCCTTTGACTTGCTGTAGGCAGGCGCCGGTTTGCCGACCTCAGAATCTCGCGTCAGCGGCTGATCGCTCGGAAGAAACACAGCGAGGGTCGAGACGTGAACAATGGGATCCAGCCCAACCCTCGAAGCCTCAGCCAGAACGAGTTCAGTGCCTTGCGCGTTCACGGTGCTCATCGTTTCGGTTTGCCGAGGATCGAAACTGAAGACATTCGCAGCGTGAATCAGAGCCTCACAGCCGGCCATTGCCTTTTCCACAGCACTCTGATCGGTCACATTTCCGATGACCACATCCGATGCCTCCACCTCATGTGGGGCCAGCGCCGGCCCAACCCGATCATGAGAGCGGGCAAGAAGCCGCACCCAGTGGCCCTGTTTGACTAAAGCCGCAACCGTGTGCGACCCGACAAAACCAGTCCCTCCGGTAACCAAGACCCGCGTCGGGCTGTCTCCTTCAAGGCCCTCCCCGTCGAGCATACCCCGGCCACATGGTGTCACGGGATTCAATTCACAGCGAAATACCTGACGGCTCGGTCGACAACCCTGGATCCCACGGAAAGTGTGGGATGTCGTGGGGTCGTGCTCTGCTTTAGTCTTCATCGGCAGTAGCCGACGATGGGCGACTGTTCTTGCTCGCGCTATTGGTCGCGCAGTTCCACCCTTGCCACGTAGTAGGTGACCAACACGTCGTTGCCCTGGCTCAGCGAACCGGTCGCCGTCTCGCTCGTAGCGATCAGCGATCTCGAGAAGCCCCATATAGGCGAACTCCTGATCCATGACGCCATCAGGCTCGTTGCAGAATGCCTGGGTAGATGCGATCGGACCGATCTCGATCGACCTCGTAGCCGGCGAAGTAGTCGTTGCATCCCGCCACACCGCTCAGAGAGCCACCGTCAAAAGAGGCAGTGAGAACCGTGCCCGCCAGAGGTTGTGTCGCAACGTTACCAACGACGAGCTCGTCGGCGACCCAGGTTTCACCCTCGAAACTGTCCCCGGCGCTGATCGATAGTCCGATGATTGCCACGAAACCGACAACTGCCAATGCTATGGCACCAATCTTCAACCAGTCCTGTTGGTCCATTCGAAACTCCAATTTCATCGTCCGACCACGTGGCAAGACAGCGCCTGCTACTCATTCGGGTTGCTGGACGCGCGAGGCGGGCCTCTCGTGTTGACGGTCCCTGATCTCATTGAATCGGCTGTCGATACAGCCGAGACACTCCGGATTCTGTTTGACGAACGCTCAGTGCGGGCCTCGTGGCTGCCTGGCTTAGGCCATCGGCCTCCCAGGGCTGCCCGTCCCTGTTCGGATGTGGACCTTGCATGAGTGCGAAGTAGGTCGGGAACGATCCATCACCAATGCCAGCCGGGGATCGACTCCAGACTCTCGGCGATCTCGTCGGACACTGCCGAACGCACTCGCCGCACCTGATGGACCCACATGCCCAGCGGGCGCCCGTTCTCGAGATGATCAATCGGAATGTCCGTGTGGCCCTCTCGTTCAACAAAACTTCGCACCAGGTCGATTTTCGACTCGATGCTCCACGTCCATCCCGGCAACCGCTCGAGGCGCACAGACCATTCGGCAGGCAGTCGTCCACCCTCATGCATACTGACCATGTTTTCGACCCAGGTGGCGAGACCGAGTTCGGCGGCAACCGACCAGAACCCACGGTCATCTGCATGCAGCAGCCCATCCCTCAGCCCGGCACATGCCTCATCGAACCTCTGTTCCTGGCTCATCGGCAGGTCTTCGCTGCACAGAGCGATGTCGGCCCAGTACGCGATGGATGACGTATCACCCGCAGGCAGCACGTACACAGAGATCGTCTCTCCCGCCTCCAACCGGAACTCCTCCCGATGACGAGGCACCACGATCGCAGCCTCAATTGGAGGCTCGCCGGGAAGCGGAGGGTCGATGGTCACGAACACACCCCTTGGAATCTCGGAGCCGTCATCCACCGTCTCGCACATTCGGAGACGGCCATCGAAGTCGGTCGTGACGCCCTCACTCCGCTCTCCCATCACAAACTTCATGGTGCCGGATCCAATCCGTCACGACGAACTGTCGACAGCGTGGTCCAGAGCGGCATCAGCGGTGGCGTCGGCGCTCGGACGCCAGGCGGCTCCGCCGTTCGGCAGTCCGTGCAATTCTGTAGGCCATTCTCCTGAAGATTGGAGCGTGGAACGGCAGCAGTGTCCACCAGTAGATCCTTCCGGCTATGCCTCTCGGAACGAATCGGGCGACTTGGATCAGGCGAGAACCATCATCGACAGGCTCGATGGTCCAACCGAGCCAGGCCGTACCGGGCACCTTCATTTCAGCGCGCAACAACAATCGATGACGCTTCGGGTTGATGTCGGCGACCCGAAAGAAGTCGAGGGACTCCCCAGGTCGCAACTCTTCGGGATCCCGCCTCCCGCGCCGCAACCCGACGCCGCCGATCAGCCGATCGAACCCACCTCGTAGTACCCACGCCCAGTCCATCGCGTAGTAACCGACGTCGCCGCCGATGCGAGTCACCGCCCAGAACAGATCATCTACCGATGCCTCGGAATCGGCGATCCGCCGATCAACCTCCATAGCTGCCCCCGACCAGACCGGATCGCCCGGCAGCGGTGCCGCGGGAGCGGTCAAGGCATCCGACCATCGGGTCTCGACGTCAGCATCTGAGATTCGGACGAGTGCCCGCTCCAACGCTTCCCGATATTCCATGAGGCCTGCCGGGCGAAATCCCGGTGGCGACTCTCTCTTCACGACAACATCGTTGGCGAGACTCTCGATGAGCGGTCGGGCGACCCCAACCGGCAGCGGCGTAACCAGACCCACGAAGAGAGGCGACAGGCGAGCGCTGAAGATCGGTAGTGGCACAACCACTCGCTTTCTCAGACCGGCAACCTCCGCATACACCTGCATCATCTGCTCATAGGTGAGGATGTCCGGGCCGCCGACGTCGTAGATCCCTGCCTTCAAATCAGGATCATCGAGGATGGCAATGAGAATCTCGAGCACGTTGCGCACAGCGATTGGCTGACATCGGGTTCCCATCCATTTTGGCTTCATGATGATCGGGAGCACCTCGGTCAGGTGCCGGATCATCTCGAACGACATCGAACCCGACCCGATGATCACGGCCGCGCGGAGCTCCACAACCGGAGTACGGCCCGACGCGAGGACCTGTCCCACCTCATGGCGACTGTTCAAATGCTCGGATAGATCTTCATCGTCGGAGCCGAGGCCACCCAGGTAAACGATTCGTCGGAGTCCCGCTTGATCCGCGGCTCTACTGAAGTTCTTTGCCGCTCTGCGACCTTGCTCGGCATAGCTCCTCGGAGATCCCTTCATGGCATGGATCAGGTAGTAGGCGGCGTCACACCCTTCAAGGGCTCTACCGAGGCTCGCCGGGTCGAGCGCGTCGGCCGCCACCACCTCGACCTCGTCTCGCCACGGATCCAGCGTCAGTTGGACCGGATCACGAGACATGCATCGCACCTCGAAACCCTGATCGAGCAGACGGGGAACGAGTCGACCGCCGATGTAGCCGGTGGCGCCGGTGACAAGGACCTTCATGGTCACGAATCTACCAACCGGCGGCCGTCCTCGCATCCAGGACCGGTCGCGAATATCCGTCGAACTCTCAACCGGGCCGAGTCACATGTCCATGTTGCCATCGCTGTCGGTGTGGGACCACATGAAGAACCGCTCTCCAGCCACTATGAACACGATACCCACAATCGAAACGATGAGGATGATTGGGTCTTCAGACGTCTTGACCCACAGGAATGCCGCGAGGACGATGACATCGAGCACGATGGCAGCGACCACGATGGCCGGTATCACATCGATTCGGGATCGCAGGTGTCGGAGGACTCCCCACTGGATGGCGACATCCATGATCAGGTAGAAGATCGCGCCAAGCGCAGCGATTTGTCGGAGATCGAAGAAGATCGTGAGGACCACGGCGAACGCGACGGTGTAGACCATGGCGTGCGTGCGAAGGGTGCCCGACATCCCGAAGTGCCGGTGAGGAACCTGCTTCATGCTGGTGAGCATGGCGAGCATCCGCGAAGCAGCGAAGACACTGGCCATGACTCCCGACGCAGTGGCGACCACCGCCAGGACAACGGTGAACCAAACCCCGGCGTCGCCAAAGGCGGGCCGTGCGGCCTCTGCGAGGACAAAGTTCTGGGCCTTGATGATCTCGTCCAGAGCGAGATTACCGGCGACCATCACCGCAAGAGCGATGTAGAGGACGGCCGAGATCGCGATAGCAACGATGATCGCCCGACCTGTATTGCGGTGAGGGTCGACTATCTCGCCACCACTATTCGTGATCGTGGTGAACCCCTTGTAGGCGAGGATGGCCAGGGCCACCCCAGCCAGGAACCCACCAGTGTTGAAGGTCTCGGTTCCTTGTGTTCCGTTCGTGAAGTTGGCGGCGTTGATGAACCAAAGCCCGACGATGGCGAAGAGAGCGAGCCCACCAACCTTGATGATGGCCATGGTTCCCTGAGACGCCTGGACAGCACGGTTCCCCGCGATGTTCACAGCGAAGGCAACAGCGAGAAGTGCGACACCGAGGGCGGGCACCCAGAAGGACATCGGCTCTAGGTCAACGATCTGGAGAACGTAGGCACCGAACGTGCGGGCAACGAAGCTCTCACTTATGACCATCGACACGTACATCAACAGGGCGAAGACGCCCGTGGCCGTGCCGGGACCGTACGTTTCCTTGAGGAACATGGCGACCCCGCCAGAGGAGGGGAACGCGTTGGACAGTTTCACATAGGAGTAGGCGCTGAAGGCAACAACGACAGCGGCGACGAGGAATGCAACAGGAAAAAGGTCACCGGCTAGGGCTGCAACCTGGCCCGTCAGGGCGAAAATGCCCGCTCCGATCATCACCCCGGTGCCCAACGACACAGCACCGAACAGGTTCAGACTGTCGGACTCTTCCTCGGGCACCCGACCGTCAGCTCTCGGCATACCGTCGTCCATCCTGTCAGGCTCCCTCATCGACTCCGCCTCGCGACTGCAAGACTATCAGGGGTGGAGGAGGTCGCTCAGCCCCGGTATACGAACGAGGACTCGAAGGAGCAGCGCTCTCGAAGATTCCACTGAAATGGGGGCGAGGCAACAACCAGCACATCGGAGATCAGCTCGGTGCCTGGAAGATGGTCGCTTATCCCACAACTCACCGGGCCCTGCGTGTCCGCCTCCACCGTCGAGCGCACCTCGACGAAGGTCGAGACACCGATGCGCCATCTACCGGGTTCGTGGACGAGCCTGATGGCAGCGGGCCGCACCATCGAGACGTCCAGGATTCCTCGACCGTACAGACGATGGGTGTCGCCGCCGATTCGCCCGAGGAATACGTCCGCAAGATCCCCCTGTCTGGCTTCGTCGGCATTCTCGTCGACGAACAGGGCAACCCGCCACGGGCTACCAGCTTCATCATCGGAATACGATCCGACCAACACGGTCGAAAGCCCTGAGAGATCGCGGCTATCGACATGACCCTCCTCGATCTTCCACGACAGAGCAAAGTCGCATGTGTCGTAGGTCGACCTGCCACCTCGTCGATCACCCTCCCGCCGGCACGGGCACACCGCCTCGCAGTTACAAGCCTCGTAGTAGGAACCACGCACTTCCCAGACCACATCAACCTCCCAGGACCACAACAACGCCCCACAGCATCAGGACTACCCCGCCGACCATGGAGATCACGACACCGCGGCGAGTCACTTTCTCAGCGAGCACGAAGATGGCGAGTACGGCGACCCAGGCGAGGTTCATCACGCCGAGCACGAACAGCAGAATCATCAACGACCAGCAACAGCCGAAACACAGCCTCCCATGATGTAGACCCATCCTGAGGGCGCCCTCCCTCCCGTCTCTCCATGAGGTCATCAAGAACCCCATCGGTGTGCGGCAAGCTCCGAGACTGCGCATCTTTCCCGGCGAGAACTGGACGATCCCTGCTCCAATCAGAAGCCCGCCGGCGAACCAGCCTTGCGTCACAACACCCTTGCCGTCCACGAGCGCGACAGAATGCAGCAACCACTGCAGGCCGGCGGCTGCAACAGCGAAGGCACCCCACACCACGACGTATCCGGCAACGAAGAGGGACGTTGAACCGTACCCTGCGTTGAGCGGACCGCGGTTCATGCGATCGTACGCGAGCACCATCGGAACCGCCGACGGCAGCATCATCGCCGCCATCATCACTGCCCACATCGCCACCATCAGGGCGGCCTGGACCGGAGTCCAGGCCGCCGTCATCGGCATCGACAGCACCGACGACACATCCCCCATCTGTGTCGCCACAAACGCCAGGTACATCCATGAGGTCGCCACAAACCCCGCCAGGCCGACTACGAGGCCCCCTCGTACGCGACCGAGGACAACTGTCGCCGAACTGGTCACGCAGCGTATTCGAAGGGTGCGTAGAGGCCGTTCTTCTCGGTGAGCTCCCACTTCATGCCGTGATCGTCGTACGTCAGCTTTTCCGAGTGCCCGACGACAGCAGGGAATCCGGGCGAGATGGCCAGCGGATGGCCCTCGACCGTGATCTCGCCGTCACCCTGGCCGGTTGCGCCGACGATGGCGACCTCGGCGATGCCTGCGATCTTCATCGACGTTCGCTTGCCGGACGTCTCGAACTCGATCGACGCCGGTCCCGCACCGAGTACCTCTCCGATGTGGGTCGCCAGGCGGGCTGGATGCCCGCCAGCTTGTCCCGAGAAGATCGCAGCGAGTGCGTTCATCTGGTCTTCGGACGCACGGTCGTCGAAGTACAGGGCGGCCTGCCACTGCACTTCCGCCATGTGTCCAGGCGAGAGAACTGCCAGTGCGACGTTCAATCCGTCGAGGCTCGTTCCTTCATACTCGCCCTCATCGATGTGCCACCCAACGAGGACTGTACAGTCGTCCTCTGTCGGTGGGCTCAGAAATATGCACGGGCACGCAGCTTCACAGTTGCATGACTCGAAATACTGTCCCTTCACGTTCCAGGTCATCGTTTTCCTCCTCGTTCGACCTGCTAGTACCCCCGATACCGTGGCACGCCGACGTCAAGAGAAGTTCAAAGAGCGGTCAATCCAGAGCCTTCTTCAAGGACGCTATCGATGGCGTCGAGGCTGACGATCACCAGTTCGGGGACCGACATCACCGAACCTCTGACCGTGAGTCGCGTGAACTCGGCGTCACCAAGCGCCTCTTTGATCTGGTCCAGCAGGAGTGGATGAGGGTGGGTGAGGACCGAGCGGGCATCGGTGAGGAGCGTACCCGTGAGAATGGCCGCCTCATCGGGGAGTCCAACATCGACGAGTGCACGCACCAGGTAACGCCATGCAAGCCGGAGCTGGGTGTCGTCTCCTACCCTGTACCAGTGATCGATCACTGTGGTGAATTCTCGGAGCCCCTCTTCCGGATCACCGTGGGCGGCCTTGACGGAAGCAAGCTCCATCCGGGCAACGCCACCAATCCAGTCGTTTCTCACCGAGTCGGCCATCCGCGTCGCCTCCTCGAACATCGCGATCGCCTCGCTCGGCGCCCGATGCTTGACTGCAAGGCCGTTGGCATAGAGGGAGAAGGCCAGCGCCGTCGGATTGCCCGTCTCCCTGGCACCTGACAGCGCTCGGGCGGCAGCGTCGGCCGCCTCGGTTGCCCGCCCCAGCACCGCGTTGGTGACAGCAATGTAGTACGTGGCCCACATTTCCCTTGAGAGGTCTCCGCCCTCATTTGCCTCTTCGGCCACTCGGGAGTAGTGCTCCAGCGCTGTTTGCGCATCACCCCGATAGAGGGCGATGTCGGCAATGACGTCGGCCGGGTAACCGCACTGCGCGATAACTGTGCCTGTAGCAGAGGCCGCTTCGCCGCCAAACCGGAGGGCATCGTCGAATCGACCTTCAACCCATGCGCCCCGAGCAGCGCTTCCGCACACCGCTCGCCACCGAACGTCGCTCGGTGTGGTGTTCTCCCAGACCCACTGTGCCCACCTACTCAGCTCGTTGCGGGACCGCCAATAGTCCCCGTCCGGAAGTGAGGCCACGATTCTGGATGCCGATTCGATGTCCCCGGTCTCCATCGCCCAACCGACTGCACTGCGTAAGTTGTCGTGTGCTGTAGAAAGCTCGGCGATCGCGTCGCCCTCTTCATCGGTGAGCAGCCGAGCAGCCTCGACCTCCGCCAACCCGGCAAAGTAGTGCGTGTGGCGTCTCCGTAAGTCCGACTCGTCTTCACCCAGGCGAGCCAGGGCGAATCTGCGAATCGTCTCGAGGAGCCGGTAGCGGGTACGGATTCCCGACGTCTCGGCCATCACCAGTGACTGGTCGACCAGGCTCGACATGCAATCTCGTACGGTGTCTTCCGACACGGACTCGAGTGCGCAGACCGACAGAACATCCTCCAACAGGAACCGCCCCGACATCACACCGAGCCGATCAAGCAGCCCGCGCGTCTGATCAGAAAGCAGCTCATACGACCAGCCGATGGTGGTGTCAAGCGTTTCGTGCCGGGAATCCTCCGGTAGGCCGGCCCGAGATATCTGGACGCGAGAACCCAGCGTCGCAACGATCTCGGCGGGAGTCATTGACCCCAGCCGAGAGGCGGCGATCTCCAGGGCGAGGGGGAGCCCATCCAGACTCCGACACAGCTCCACTACGTCGGCCCGATTCGCATCGGTCACCAGAAACGCATTGGGTGCCCTCCTCAATAGCAGCTCCACTGCGGCCCATTGGTGGAGCTCCTCGATGGAGGTGTCGACCCGATCCGGGAGCGCCAGGGACGGAGTGTGCCATTCGAGCTCCCCATCGATGTGAAGAGCAGCCCGGCTCGTGGCCACAAGCGTGACCTGTGGGCAGCTCCGTACCAGCGCAGCGATTGATCGGGACACCGTGGCAGCGAGATGCTCACAGTTGTCGACGATGAGGAGGGCGTTGCGCGGCCGTAGGTACTCGATCAGGCTGGCGAGTCGCCCGGAGTCCGGATGTGGCTGGACGCCGGCGCTCAACGCCAGAACCGCGTCCACCGCGGTCTCATCGAACACGGTGGACAGATCTGCAAAGAACACGGGTCGGTCGCCACGCTCGAAGATCCGCCGTCCTACCTCCATCGCCAATCGGGTCTTTCCTACACCGCCTGGGCCGGTAAGGGTGAGCAATCGGACCTGTTCGACTCGTGCAAGCAGGTCTTCGATCTCGACGCTTCGCCCAACGAGGTCGGCGGCGGGTGATGGCAACAGCCATTGTGGCTCGGCTTCGTTCAACGATGCCTCGTGGAGCAGGATCTGCTCTTCCAGCTTCCGCAGCTCGGGCCCCGGCTCCACACCGAGTTCCCGGGCAAAGGCGTCCCGTAGCCGTCGATAGGCGGCGAGAGCGTCGGCCTGGCGACCGGACCCATAGAGAGCGCGCATTGCAAGACCACACAGCTGTTCATCGAGTGGTGCATCGGCGACGGCGCGCTCGATCACCGGGATCACCTCGGTGGGGCGACCCGCAGCGATAGTCGCATCGACCCACATTGTGACCGCGCGTTGACGCTCCCATTCGAGGACTGAGGACTCTTCGAGCACCCAGGGACGATCTACGTCGACGAGGAATGAGCTTCTCCAGAGGTCGAGAGCAGCCTGCAGCATGGTGCTGCTCTCATGAGGATCCTTCATGTCGGAGGCTTCCGTGACGGCCGCTCGAAAGCGGTCGATATCGGTCTCCATCGGTCCCAGGTCGAGCCGGTAGGTCCCCTGTTCGCCCCGCAATGTGACGGCGGGCCCGAGCAGGCGCCGCAGATTCGAAACGTACGTTCGAAGGGATCGGATTGCTCCGTCGGGTGCATCATCGCCCCACACCGCCTCAACCAGGGTGGCGATGCTGACCGGCTCCCCGGCGTTGAGCGCTAGATAGCAAAGCAGCGCACGTTGCTTTGGACCGCCGGGATCTACCGTCTGGCCGTCGACCACCACCTCGAGCGGTCCGAGAAATCCGAGTGCGACTGCGGTTTGGTTCTGCATGCCCGGACACTAACCGAACACGGCTCTCCGAAATTTGTCACCGAATTCCCCTGTTGGCAGAAACGCAGCAATCGAAACCGAACCGTATCGAGAACGCGCGAACCGGGCTACAGCTACTGTTGCGTACATGGAAAATCCAATCACAACGCCGAATGGGTCGCGAGAGTACGAGGTACTCGAAGAAGTCCGTGCTGAGACCGTCGAGATCAACCAGGGTGGTGCAGCCTTGGTTCAGGCCGAGACCGTGGCGATCTCCCAGGGCGGAGCACAAGTGGTCGAGGCCAAAGACGTGTCGATCTCCCAGGGCGGCGTCGTGTCCGTCGGTAGCGAAACTACGAACCTCGACGGGAGCGCTGCAGTCGTCATAAGGGCGAACACAGTGCAGCTCAAGTCGGCCGCGGCAGGAGTCGCCATCGCGGATACTGTCATAGCTGAAAGCAGCACGATCGGGATCCTTTTTACGGGCACGATCGAGGGTCAGCCCGATGTCAAGATCGACGCGCGCACCGCAGCGATGATCGGCACCGGGGCAGCGGTCACCTTGTTCATCCTGAAGCGCATCTTCTCGCGTTCGTAGGGAGATGTCCCGAGATTCTCCTTGACCCTCACGCGACGTGAGGGTCTACCGTGGTGGCATGAACACGTACACGGTTGGAGACATCGCATCGATGGCGGGGATCACCGTACGCACGTTGCATCACTACGACGAGATCGGTCTGCTCACACCCTCCCATCGCACCGAGAGCGGCTACCGCATGTACGACGATGAGGCGATCGAACGACTTCAAGCAATCCTCTCCTATCGCTCTCTCGGCCTTGGCCTCGACGAGATCGCGGCCGCGATCGACGACGCAGACGAAGCCATCAAGGTGCTGCGCGATGCCCGCCAGCGCGTCCTCGAAAGGATCAAACATCTCGAAGTGATCGCAATGACCCTGACGAGGACGATCACCGACCACGCAAGAGGAGACACCATGTCAACTGAGGACAAACTGTCCGCATTCGGTGATTTCGACCCCGCCGAGCACGAACAGGAAGCCGAGGATCGTTGGGGAGCCACAGATATGTACAAGGAGTCGACACGGCGCACGAGCAGCTACCAACCCCAGGATTGGGAGAAGATCAAGTCCGAGGCCAACACTATCTACCAGGACCTCGTTGCACTCATGAACGCCGGTATCCCGGCCGAATCAGATGAGGCGGCGGCGCTCGTCGAGGAGCACCGGGCACATATCTCTCGGTGGTACTACGAGTGCTCACCGCGGAACCATGCGGCACTCGGCCGGATGTATGTCGCGAATCCGCGGTTCGCCGTGAACATCGATGACGCCGGAGAAGGGCTCACTGAGTACCTGTCCGCGGCGATCGCTGCGGCCTACACGACCTCGGATGATGAGAGTGCCTGAGGCTTCCAGGCGACCATGATGAGAGCGGACGCGAGGAATGCGACGAGGGACGCCAACCACACACCATTGTAGGAACCGCTCGAATCGACGATCCAACCGAACACGGGCGGACCCGCTCCGAGGCCGATGAGGAATCCGAACAGGACAACCCCCGACGCCCTACCTGCTGCCTCGGGGCCGGCGAATACGATCAATCCAAGCATGCCCACCGAGTTCCACGACGCCGACCCGATGCCGGTGAGTACGGCACCGACCCATATGAGCCACCACACTCCAGCGCCGGCACCGAGCAATGCCATCGATGCGACCACAGACGTCCCTGCGATGACAATGAGCGTCGACCGAAATGCGTGGTGTCGCTCTGCATGGCGAGCCCACAGAATCCTGGCAGTCACTGCTGTGAGACCCACGACAGCTGGAACGGCACCTGCGACCACGACAGACCGACCCAGGCGTTCCGTCGTGAAGAGTGCATACAGAATGGTCGAAGAACCCCCGAGGCCCATGAGGAACCCATACGCCGTGATCCACCAGATCTCGACGGGAAGTCGGCCGGGCGCTCGATCGGATGAACGGGTCTCGCGCATTGGTGCCCTCGGCAGAAACCACGCGGCTGTGAGGGCCAGGCCAATGGAGAACCCGGCGAACATGATGTAGGCGCTCTGCCGTCCCCACGCAAGTGCCATCGACGGCACGACGACTCCTCCGATGAAGATGAACGCCTGAACGCCTGACTGTTTGATACCGATGACCGTCCCCTGGGATCCCGGTGGGAGGTCCTCGGCGATGAGCTTGTTCGTTGACGGATTCGAACCTGCCTGAGCGATCGCTCCGACGGCTGCCCCAACGAGAAGGACTGAGAACGAAGCAGCTGCCCCCAACAGCAGGAACGACACGGCCGCGATCAATGCCACGATGATCAACGCCTTGCGGCCACCGATCCGGTCGGTGAACCGCCCGATGAACGGAGAGACGACAGCGGCTCCGACGGTGTTCACCGCAAAAACGAGACCCAGCTGCGTCCGCGTGATGCCGAGATCGGCGATGAAAATCGCTGCGATGATGCCGAGCGAGGCCGCACCGAACGTTCCGACGCCCATCGTCGAGAACAAGAGACCGGTGAGGATGCTTCGCTGCCTGATATCGGTTGTCGCCACGTGTGCAGTATCGCGGGTTGGGTCGCTCTGGTGTCGACACTGGCTAGACGATCGGTGGCAAATGGTCGCCGAGCCGCTCGAGAAACCGATCCGCGGGGAGCACCGTCCGGGCGCCGAGGCTCGCAAAACGCACCTGAGCGATGTCATCGATCGATCGTCCATACACGATGACACGGGCGGCACCTGCTACCGACCTGATGACGTCATCTGCTTCGGGCTCGTCGGCGCATACCACGGCTACCGCAACCGATTCATCGCTTGGCAAGACAACCGTTCGATATCCGGCAGCCTCCGCCTGGACAACCAAACCGGACCGGTCGGAGGCAGAACACAACAGACCAACAGCAGGTCCCGCTGTCGTGTCGTTGATCGACGCCAACGTGGCTACCTTCGTGAGACTCCATTCCAGATGTGCCTCATGTGCTGCGTCGCCAAGCACCCGCGACGATCCGGGCGATAGCCCGAAGCGATCCCATGGAGCAAGTTGTCGAGCACCGATCCCCCCTGGCGGAAGAGGAGCACCGATCAAGGCGAGAGCGCGGTCGACAGGACGAAGCGCTTCTCGGAACAGTTCGAGCGGGCTGGATCGCTGCTCGACAAGTGGTATTTCCGCGAGCGCACGGAGCAAGCCATCGAGCACAGCCGTGCCTTCAACGACAGCATCGGCGATCACCGCGTCGATAGGGATGCCCCTTTGCGTCAGCATCCCTGCTACATATCGCGGATAGGCGTCGACGAAAGCATCACGCAGCTCATCATTTTCGCGCTTCACCTACCGCCTCCATGTGCCGACATCGAAAAGATACCGCCTACCATCGACTCCACACGCACGCGGCCGGAGGACCCAATGCGCAAGTTCCTGTTCATCTTCGCTCTCCTCGCGATCGCCCTTTCGGCCTGCCGCGCTGAGTCCAACGTCATCCTCACCATCGAAGAAGATGGCTCGGCGACAGTCGGTGCCGAGATGGGGTTCGATCAAGAGTTCCGGGATCTGCTCGAGCAAGCCGGTTTCTCAGCTGATGACATGGTCTCCAGGCTCTCCGGCTCCGGTGGCGAAGACCTTCAGCCGATACTGCGCACCGATGGCGACATGACCTACTTCGGTGCATCGTCCTCCGTCGATGACCTGTCGACACTCGACCTCTCCACAGAAGGCATGGACTTCTTCTCGGAATTCTTCTCTGTGTTCTCTTACGAGTTCGACGATTCCTCCGCCCGGCTGACGGCCACGGTCGAGTCGCCAGATTTCAGCGGTGGAGGCGAAAACTTCCCGTTCGACCCATCTGCGATCACGCGTGAAGTGTTCTCTGCAAATGTGATCGTGTCGATGCCGGGAACGGTCGGCGAGCACAACGCAGACGAGATTCGAAGCGACGGAACGCTGGTGTGGAATATCCCGCTGACGGGATCGACGACCATCGTCGCGACATCCGAATATGGATCTGGCTCAAACTCCTGGATCTTCTGGGTACTTGGTGGCGTACTCATCGTTGGCATCGTCGCAGCAGCGACGGCCATGATCGTGTCGCGCAAGGAAGCCGAGAAGGCGGTTGCCACCGCAGCCGCAGCGTACGCTGCTTCGACCCAAGAGGCTCCACCACCTGTGGTTGAGTCGACGGAGGATGCTTCTACCGAGGACGAATCCGACACAGAGACCGAGAATGCGCCATCAGATGACGACGCCGACGAGCCCTCCGACGGAGACTCAACGGATCGATCGGACGCCGATCAGCCTGAAAGCACCTGAACTGCGATCAAACCGTACGGCCCCTCGACGACACCGACACCGGCGAGTCGGAATGACGGATCGGTGAGAAGCTCCTCGTATGGCCTGGCGGACCACAACGCCTCGACAAGACCCTGGGGTGTGGCCGCCATCGCGACCATCTCGCCATGGATCGTGCCGGGGATGCCCTCGGCAGCCAACGCTGCTTCGAGCCGGTCGTCGAGACTCAGACGCCCGGACCGATACACCCTGGTCGCTCGTGCCGCAGCGACTACAGCCAGATCCGAGGACCACGCCAGAGGGTCGAGCCCGGCTCCGATCCGATGGGTGTTCAGCTCGTCGAAAACGGCCTGAGCGGCGGTCTGGCTGGGAACCAGCGGGTCGTCGTCGATGCCTGGTAGCGGAATTGGAAGGGTTCCGGCCGCGAGCCGATCACCAACGGCGTTTCTCACGGCGATGACTACACCGAAGATCCTCTCGCCACTCGCGGACGACACGATGTCTTGAACCGTTCCCCGAGGTGAAATGATCTCCGATCCGACGATCGAGGCCTCCACAGATGACTCGAACGACTCGCGTGCGTTCGTCGGCATTGGAGCAACGGACAACAACGTCGTTGCCAGCACGGTGATGACGGCAGTGTACGCGGCCCCAACGACTGCGCCTCCGAGCCTGTTGAGCGTGGTAGCCCCCGGCACGATCTTCAGTGAGAGGGACAGGACACGTGCCACAAGGGCTCCCCCGATGAGAAGCGCAACGAACATCACCATCCCACCGACGATTCTGCCTATCTCATAGGACACGTTCGCCATACCAGAAATGATCGTTCCGATGACAGGCGAGAACCGGAAAACGAGCAATGTCCCAGCCACGAGCACTCCGAGCTCCACGATTTCGCGGAGGAGTCCTCGGCGCCAACCACGCACGACGAACACAGCGGCGAGCACGAGGACGACCCAATCGTAGATCTGCATGCTCAGACGCTGTCAGGTTCGACGAGATCCGCTTCGTCATGCGGCGGCTCAACCACAGGTATCTCACCGGTCCTGAGCAGCCGGGAGGGCTCCGGTTCCTCGAACATCGCTTCAGATGCCTCTTCCCACGTTTGGTCGAGGATCCGTGTCCGCCACCAATGCCCGATGAGGATCTTGACCGTCGCGGTCAACGGAACGGCGATGATGATCCCCCAGATACCGGCGAAGGCGCCACCGACGACCAGCGCAATCAACGTGACCGCGGGATGCAGACGAACCGTCGCACGCAGCACAGTCGGTGACACGAAGTTGTTGTCGATCTGTTGCACCACCACGGCCACGACGATCGCCCAGATCGCCGTTGGGACGTCTGCTGTGGAAATAGCAACGAGCACCCCGAGGATGCCCCCGACCCACGGTCCAAGGAACGGAACGATGTTGAGGAGCCCACCCACCAACCCGATGATGAGCCAGAACTCCAGACCTATCACGCGGTAGCCGAACGCAAGCATTACACCGACGACGAGTGCAACGAGGAGCTGTCCGCGGAGGAAACCACCGAGTGCCGTGTTCACCTGGCGCCCAACATGCGCAGCCTCTGCCCTGCGCCCTGCCGGAAAAATGTCGACGAGCCGTTGCTGCACCGTTGGCAAATCGATCAGGAGGTAGAAGGCGAGCACGGGACCGAGCAGGAACACGAGTATGAACTCGAAGATCCCGGCCGTCACCGACCCGAGCTGGTTCAAGGCGAAGGAGATCAACGCGTTGCGATTCGCCGGATCGTTGACGAACGCAACCAGGTCGTCGTAGCCCCACAGCGTCACGTTATCGAAGCCAAGTGAACCCAAGAGATCGTACAACTGGTTCACCGAGTTGTCGTACAGCCCGGGAAACGTATCGACGAACGCCTGGGCCTGTTTCACGGTGTCGGGCACCAGCGCAACCACGAGCAACGCCACCGCAGAGAAGAACACGAGGAACCCCAGGATCACACCGAGCAACCGGGGCAAGCCGCGCCGGTTCAACCACGACACCAACGGGTTGAGCATGTAGATGATGACGACGGCGAGTAGCAACGGCGCGAACACGATCCGCCCCTCGACCAGCACGAAGAAAGCTGCTGCGATGAGCAGCAACACACCGATGATGGACCATGAGAAGATCCCTACTCGGCGGAAGACCGATCCAACGTCACTCTCCCCCATGGACACCGAGTGTATCGGCATCGCGCCGAGACCTTCGACACTGTGGACGGCGACGTGAGGCATCGCGTGAATGAGCTGGAGCTGGCGATGGGACTCGAACCCATGACCTGCCGCTTACAAGGCGGCTGCTCTAGCCAACTGAGCTACGCCAGCAGAGCCGTCAGGATACCCAACCCCTGACTCGTGCGACCTCGAAAGAGGCAAGCGCTGAAGCAACGGAGACGTTCAAGCTTTCGGTCGCACCCACCATAGGAATCGAGACAAGCACATCGCAGCGATCGGCAACGAGGTGCGAAAGCCCCGTCCCTTCGGCCCCGATACACAACGCCACGGGTTGAGCAAGGAGATCGAGGCCAAGCAACAATCGATCCGCACCGCCTTCGAGTCCCACCCTCCAGAGGCCGAGTTGATCGAGCCGTTTGAGCGCATCGCCGATCGACGACACAACCACGATCGGGATTCGCTCGAGAGCCCCGGCGGCTGCCTTGAAGGCGGTGGCGCCGAGGGGCGCACTCCTTCTGCCGGAAAGAACGAGTCCCGTCATCCCGAACGCGACACCAGACCGTGCGACCGCACCGACATTCCTCGGGTCCTCGATATGGTCCAGCACGAGCAGCGCAGGATTGTCTGTGAGCTGCACGGCCTGTTTCAGGGAGATAGGGTCGATCGGTCGGGCCTTCGCCACGATGCCCTGCGGTGCCCCTGTGACAGCCAAGGGCCGCACGTCGTCCACCTGCTCGATCCTGATCGACTGCTCGCTCGCGACTTCCACGACACGACCCACATCGGGGTTCTTCAGCCGGTTGCGCTCAACGGTCAGTCGGGTGACCCGCCCCGCCTCGAGTGCCGCGGCAACAGCGTGAATGCCCTCGAGGTCAGCCCCGATGCCAGCGTGATCCATCAGAAGTGTCCTCGATGATGATGTTCAGCGCGGCGAGGCCGTCACGGATCGCATCGGACGTTGCCCAGTCCCTGTGCCGTCTGGCAGAAGTCCTGAGTACGACGAGATCATCGACGGTGCCATTCGTGATCCCGAAGCCGGCAGCCAGCTCAGCTACTGCTGCCTCATCGTCGAGCGCCGCCTCTGGCTCACCGATGCCGAGAACGGACACGATCTCATCGAAAGCTGAAACAAGTGCATCCGCTGACTCGCCGATATCACGGCGCGAGTTTCCTTCTCGCACCAGGTCGAAGAGCACAGCAAGTGCACCTGCAACATCGAGGTCGTTGTCCATCGCAGCGCGGAACCTCTCGAGCAGTTCGGGGTCGGAAGGCTCTTCGACGAAGGCGGGGAACCGACGACGGAACGCTCGAAGGCGAGACAGGCTCGCCTCGGCGTCATCGAGTGCCCGCTCGGAGAAGTCGAGTGGCTTGCGATAGTGGGTTCGCAGGTAGAATAGTCGGACGGCTATCGGGTTCCACCGCTCGAGCGACTCCAAGAGCGTCACAACATGCCCCGTGGACTTCGCCATTTTCTCACCAGCGAGGTTCAGCATCCCGTTGTGCATCCAATACCGGGCGAACGTCTTGCCTGAAGCCGCCTCGGATTGAGCGATCTCATTCTCGTGATGAGGGAAGATCAGGTCCGAGCCACCCGCGTGGATGTCAAAGTCGTCCCCGAGGTACTTCGTCGCCATCGCCGAGCACTCGACGTGCCATCCGGGCCTTCCAGGTCCCCAGGGTGAGTCCCATGCCGGTTCGCCGGGCTTCGCCGCTTTCCACATCGCGAAGTCAAGCGGGTCGCGTTTGCGATTATCCGGCTCGACGCGTTCACCAGCCCTCAGATCGTCTAGGTCGTGACGGGACAGCTTGCCGTAATGAGGGAATGACCGCACAGAGAAGTACACGTCGCCGTCACTTTCGTATGCGTGCCCGGACTCGATCAAACGCTCGATGAGCTCGACCATCTCGAGAATATGCTCGGTGGCTTTCGGCTCGATCGTCGGAGGCTGGTTCCCGAGAAGCTCGTCCGCCTTGGAGAACGCATCCATGGCCTCTCGCGCAACGGTTTCCGTTGGAACACCACGCTCGAGCGCCCTGGCGATGATCTTGTCATCGACGTCGGTGACATTGCGTACGAACACGACCTCGTAGCCGGACCACTCGAGGTAGCGCCTGAGGACGTCGAACGAGACGGCGGACCTCCCGTGACCGAGGTGGGGTTCGGACTGGACCGTAGGACCACAGACGTACATGCTGATCCGATCCTCGTTAGCCGGTTCGAACGGAACCGTGGCGCGAACGAGCGTGTTGTGCACCTCCATGGACGGGATGCTACCCGCAGAGGTTCCGGCAGTGGCTGTGGAGTACAGTGCCGGCATGATCGGAACACCGTTGACTCCTCCGCCTCTCGTGTACGCCCACAGGGGGGACCGAACGAGAGCTGCGGACAACACACTCGAGGCGTACCGACTGGCCGTCGAGGCAGGTTCCGACGGCATCGAACTGGACGTACGACGCACCAGCGACGGTGCCCTCATCCTGAGCCACGACGATCGCTACCCGGGAATGTCACCATTCATCGAACTGACGATGGCCGAGGTACGCGATCAGGCTCCTGACGTGCCGACACTGGTCCAGATGCTCAGCGCTGTTCCCAGCCACATCTGGCTCAACGTCGAAATCAAGAACGATCCACGTGACCCGGACTTCGATCCCACGCGCTCGATCGTTGATCAAACGATCGAGACGATCGCCGAATACGACTCCCTTGCCAGAATCCTGCTGTCGTCATTCGATCCAGAGTCGATGCAGCGGGCGAGTGACCACTACCCGGAGCTCTTACGCGGACAGCTGCTCACGACACCGCTTGATCTCGGGTACGGTATCGAGATCGCAGTTGCCCAGAAGGGACGCGCTGTACATCCGGCCATGTCCTATTTCAGGGCGGACGCAGCGCCCGGCATGCAGATGATCCACGACGCGGGACTCGCCGCGGTCGTGTGGGGCGCCAACACGCCGGACGACGTTGCTACCTTGCTCGGAGTAGGGGTCGACGTCATCATCACAGACGATCCCGCTATGGCCCGTCGACTTGTCGATCAGCGATAGATCGTTGCCACCGCGTGCGCTGCGAGTCCCTCGCCACTGCCGATCCATCCGAGGCCGTCGGTAGTCGTTGCCTTCACCGACACCGCAAGGATCGGAAGCTGCAGCGCCAACGCGAGGTTCGAACGCATCTCGTCGCGGTACGGGGCGACACGGACGGCCTCTACGATGATCGTTACGTCGACACTCCCTAGCTCGAAGCGAGCTGACCGCACCTGCCGGCCACAGGTGGCAACGAGTTCCATCGAGTCGGCGCCATGCCACTGCTCGTCATCGCTCGGGAAGAAGTTTCCGAGATCGCCGAGCGCTGCTGCACCGAGCAACGCATCACACACTGCGTGGGCAGCAACATCTGCATCCGATGTTCCAAGCACGCCAACTGGATGTTCGATCGGCACACCCGCGAGAATCACGGGCCCTGCACCTCCGAACCGGTGAGCGTCGTACCCCATGCCGACACGGGATCCCATCATCGCTCACGCTCCGCGAGAATCGCCTCGGCGATCACCAGATCGCCGGGGAACGTGATCTTGAGATTCGACGCATCTCCCTCCACGACCACGACCCTACCGCCCGCACGCTCCACCAGCGAAGCGTCGTCGGTTGCGTCGTCGTCGGGATCGACGAGATGGGCGCTGCGGAGGATGTCGGTTCTGAAGGCTTGCGGCGTCTGAACGGCCACGAAGTCGCGGCGATCGACGGTTGCCAAAACATGGTCACCGTTTGTCTGTTTGATGGTGTCGGTAATGGCGGTTACCGGGATCACACCGTGGATTCCGGGCTGCCGGGTCCCGTCCATGACCGTATGAACCAGCGAGACCAACACGAGCGGCCTCGCAGCGTCGTGGATGAGCACCCATTCGTGATCCGTCGCCACGGCCTCGAGCCCCAACCGGACGGAGTCCCTGCGGCGCGGGCCCCCTGGTACACCACCGGGGACGTCACCGACGACAACCACCTCGGAAACCCCTGCGGCCAGGAACGTGTCAGCGGACCACCGCCAGAGGGGCTTGTCACGCAGGATGAGGTCGTGCTTCGGGCGGCCGTATCTGGTGCCGGATCCGGCTGCTACGACAATCGCCACGAAGGACGCACCGTGCGCAGCGGCGCTCGACATCAGACGTCGGCGGGTTCGTCGATCTTCGGCAGGGCCCGGTCGAGCTTCACGATCGTGTCCTCTTCCGTGAGGTCGAGCGAGAACTGCAGCTCAGAGACGATGATGAGGCGGGCCTTCGCCAGCATCCGCTTGAGGGCGGGCGAGATACCTTTGATCTGCTGCGCGTAGGTGAGGTCACGCACGACCTCGGCTACCTGGAATATGTCACCGGAGTTGATCTTCTCCGTCAACAGCTTGTACCACCGTGACCAGTTGGCACCGGCCTCCTGTGGCTCGTCTTTGAACACGGCGAACACTTGACGCGCCTTGTTCTTTGAAATCACCGGACGCACCCCGCGATCGACAGCTTTTTCGACGGGTACCCGCAGCGTGAGCTGATCGGTGACGATCTCGAGCACGAAGTAGTCCTGCCTCTCTCCGGCGAACTCGATCCGTTCTTTCTTGACGATCGTGGCTGCACCGTGGTGTGGGTACACGACCTTATCGCCGATGCCGAAGGGTGACACGAACTTCTTGGCAGCCTGCCTCTTTACAGGAGCCTTCTTAGCCACAGGCTTCTTCGCCGGAGCCTTCTTAGCCACAGGCTTCTTCGCCGGAGCCTTCTTAGCCACAGGCTTCTTCGCCGGAGCCTTCTTAGCCACAGGCTTCTTCGCCG
>BTQS01000005.1:0-26990 GCA_036985995.1 Acidimicrobiia bacterium | reverse complement strand
ATCCGTAGGTTGCACGTTCGAGTCGTGCCGGGGGTGCGGCGGGTTCGCCCGCTGACATGGTGGCCGTAGCTCAGCTTGGTTAGAGCGCCTGGTTGTGGTCCAGGAGGTCGCGGGTTCAAATCCCGTCGGCCACCCCAATTCCGCGCGTACTCCTCCCGAGCGAGGGGCACGCGCGGATGCACGCGATGTCGAGGAGTGATCGTGCAAACAGAGGTCAATGAATCTGGACGGTTCGAGCGGACGTTGACGGTCCGTCTCGAGGATGATGAGCTCGCCGTCGCCAAGAAGAAGGCCGCAGTAAAGATCTCACGGAACATGAAGATCAAGGGCTTCCGCCCGGGGAAAGCGCCGCTCCCGGTGGTCGAACGTATGGCCGGTGCCGATTATGTGCGCTCCGAGGCGATCGAGGAGGCGATTCAGGAGATCGTGCCGACCGCGATCGACGAGGCAGGCCTGGAGCCTGTGACGATTCCCACGGTCTCGGCGGTCCGGGACGACAACGAAGACGGCGTCATCGAGATCGACATCCTGGTGACATTGTGGCCGGTGCTCGAGTCGCTCCCGGACTTTGGCGACATCGAGATCGAGGTCGAGGACCCAGCGGTGACGCCTGCCGAGATCGAGGAGCAGATCGATGCGCTCCGCAACCAGTTCGCTGAGTTGACCGACCACGAAGGCGAGCTGTCCGACGGTGATTTCGCGCTGATCGACCTCGCTGTCGAGTTCGAAGGGGAACCCGTCGACAGCGCTGGAGCGAAGGACCTGATGTATGAGGTTGGGACGAGTTCGTTCATCCCGGGTCTCGACGAGATCCTCATCGGCGCAACCGTTGGGGGATCCGAGAGGGGCACAGGCACCCTGCCGGAGGGGTACTCGGACCGCGGCGGTGAGGATGTTGAGCTCATCGTCACGATCAAGGAGGGGAAACAGAAGACGCTTCCGGAACTGACCGATGAGATGGTGTCGGACGCCACTGAATTCGAGACGGCGGCCGAACTTCGCGAAGCGATCGAAACGAACTTGCACGCATACAAGGTGCACAACCAGCGTGCGGTCCTCCAGGACAAGGTGGTCCAGTACGTCGTCAACGAGGTCGACTTCGAGATCCCGGAGGCGTTGGTCGATTCAGAGGTTGAGGCGCGGGTGCGCAACCTTGCAGCGCGCCTCGAATCCGAAAACATCGATCTTTCGAACTACTTGAGCATCATTGGGCAGGACGACGCTACATTCCTCGCGTCGATACGCGACCAGGCGGACCACGCTCTCGCGACGCGGGTTCTGCTCGAGTCACTTGCCGCGATCGAGAACATCGAGATATCCGACGAAGAGATCCTCGACTACGTGACCGAGATCTTCGAGGAAACAGTCGAGGATCCAGTGGCCGTGATGGAGGCATGGAAGGTCAGTGGTCAAATTGAGTCCCTGACGGGTGATATCCTCCGCGAGCGGGCTCTTGCCAGCCTCGTCGATTCGGCCAAGCCGGTCGATGCAGACGGCAATCCCGTCGATCTGACCCCGGTCGTGATCGAAGCCAGTGAACAAGAATCGGAAGAAGAACCAGCCGACGAGGTTGACGGATCTCCCGAGGCGCCGACAGACGACGCCACCGACGAGTCGGAGGAAACAACATGAGCTACCTGGTCCCAACAGTCGTAGAGCAGACTCCCCGCGGTGAGCGTGCTTTCGACATCTATAGCCGCCTTCTCAAGGACCGCATCATCTTCCTTGGAACACCGATCGATGACGCCGTTGCCAACATCATCATGGCGCAGCTCCTCCATCTCGAAGGTGAGGACCCAGACAAGGAAGTCAATCTCTACATCAACTCGCCCGGTGGGTCGACGTATGCGCTCATGGCCATCTACGACACGATGCAGTTCATCAAGCCACCTGTGGCGACGACCTGCATGGGACTCGCTGCGTCCGCGGCCGCTGTGCTGCTGGCGGCAGGCGCTGAGGGCAAGCGCTTTGCGTTGCCACACAGCCGCATCATGATCCATCAGCCGTACGTTTCTGGGGTCGGTGGCCAGGCGACGGATATCGAGATCCATGCGCGCGAAATCTTGAAAACCCGCGAGGACATCAACGTGATCCTCGCCAAGCACACAGGCAAGCCGCTCGAGGTTGTGTCTGAGGACACCGAGCGTGATTATTGGCTCGGCCCTGAAGAGGCAATCGAGTACGGTGTCCTTGACGCCGTCCTTTCGGGCCGCCAGCTCGAGGCCGTGTCGAGCTAGAGGAGCGACAACTTGGCGAAGTACGAAGGATCCGAGCTGCTCAAGTGCAGTTTCTGTGGGAAGTCACAGAAGCAGGTCAAGAAGCTCATCGCCGGTCCAGGTGTGTACATCTGTGACGAGTGCATCGAGTTGTGCAACGAGATCATCGAAGAGGAACTCTCCGGTACCGAAGAGATCACCTTTGCCGAACTTCCCAAGCCATACGAGATCTACGGTTTTCTCGACGAGTACGTCGTCGGGCAATCCCAGGCGAAGAAGGTCCTGTCAGTCGCGGTTTACAACCACTACAAACGTGTCCGCGCAGGTCAGCGGTCCAAGGACGACGATGTCGAGCTCCAGAAGTCGAACATCCTCATGGTTGGTCCGACAGGTTCAGGCAAGACGCTGATGGCCCAGACCCTCGCCAAGCTCTTGAACGTCCCGTTCGCCATCGCCGATGCCACAGCGCTCACGGAGGCCGGTTACGTTGGCGAAGACGTCGAGAACATCCTGCTGAAGATCATCACCGCAGCGGACTTCGATACCAAGCGCGCCGAGCAAGGGATCATCTACATCGATGAGATCGACAAGATCGCCCGGAAGGCTGAGAACCCGTCGATAACGAGGGATGTTTCAGGCGAAGGCGTCCAGCAAGCCCTTCTGAAGATCATCGAGGGAACCATCGCTTCCGTCCCACCCCAGGGTGGCAGGAAGCATCCGCACCAGGAGCTCATCCAAGTCGATACCACGAACATGTTGTTCATCTGTGGCGGAGCCTTCGCGGGGCTCGAAGAGGTCATCGCACACCGTATCGGTGGCAAGAGTGTCGGGTTCGGTGCGGAGGTCCAGTCGAAGCACGAGATACGACCGTCAGACATCATCGATCAGGTGATGCCCGAGGATCTCATCGGCTACGGACTCATACCCGAGTTCGTCGGACGGCTCCCGGTGATGACGACCGTTGCCGACCTCGACAAGGAGTCGCTCGTCAGAGTGCTCACCGAGCCGAAGAACGCGATTGTCAAGCAGTACGCGAAGTTCTTCGAGATGGACGGTGTTGAGCTCCTCATCACGGACGATGCCTTGGATGCGATCGCTGAACAGGCGATGAAGCGGGGGACGGGCGCACGTGGGTTGCGGGCCATCATGGAAGAGGTGTTGCTCGACACGATGTACGAGCTTCCCGCTCGAACCGATGTCGCAAGGGTCGTCATCGATGGCAACGTCGTGCGTGAAAAGGTCAACCCGGCCCTTGTACCGATCCAGGATCTCGCTTCCACGGAGCTTCCTGAAGAGCGCTCTGCCTGACAGCACCGCGTGGCGGTCTGAGCATGGGAGGTGAGCGGTGAGCCGAGCCTGGACGAAGAACACAAAGGTGGCGTTCATCGGTTCCCACGGCATCCGTAAGACGACCGCCGTTCATGCCTTTGCCAACGTCATGCAGCGTGCAGGACGTTCGGTCGAGCATGGCCGCGAGGTCGTCCGTGACAATCCGCTCGGAATCAATGAGAGTGCGACCGGTGAGTCTCAGCTCTGGGTGATCGTGTCTCAGATCCGCCAGGAGCTTCAGCTCGCCCACAACGCTGAGGTGCTCGTCCTCGACCGGGGCGTGATGGACAACTTCGCCTACTACCTACGTGTTGCAGGCGGTGAGGATCCCTTCGACGTTGGCCCTCTTGTTGCCAGGTGGTCCGAGACGTATGACATGGTCGTGCGCCTCCATCCTGATGTGGCGCTCCGATCCGACGGAGTTCGTTCGACATCCGATACGTTCCGCGATGAGATCGAAGCGATCCTCGATGAGCGTCTCCCATCATTCGTGCCGCAACGGCGGCTCGTGGAGCTCAACGCCTCCGAGATCGACGACCGCTTCGACTGGTGGCCACTCGCGCAGCACCTCGCGGGCCTCGTAGAGCAGCCACTTTTTCCAGACGGTGTGCCACGTCGACGAGCACGACCTGTGAGGAAGCCGAAGCCCGACATCCCGCAGCTCGAGATGGAGATATAGGTCCCTGAAGTACCGGCTACGACGTCGCGATCAGCTCGTGTTACGGAATTCGTCGGCAGCCTCGGTCTCTGCAGCCAGACCGTCGAGTTCCGCGATCGTAAGTGGCTGTGTCCACACCTGGACGCCGCTGAGGAGATCGCGGTAGCGTTCGGCCTGGCCGGGCGAAACAACGGCCACGATTGGGATGGCCTCATCCAGGACTTCCTGGTACCGCTTCAAGATCACGCGGTGTTGAGGACGTTCGAGGTCGAGTTGGAAGATCACACCGTGTGCTGCATTCACCATCGGACAGTCGTGCTTGATGATGGGGCACGCGTGCCCCCAGTCCGGCCCATGGCAGACGAGAACGGGGTGTCCCAGCCGCTCGAGGAAGTCCTTATCCGGCGCAGCGTCACTTGATGTCACGTCCAGAATCAGGCCGCTCAGGTCGGTCATCGCTCCTCCTTCCGTGACTTTCATCGTCCCGTCAAGAGGGCGGAGGAGGTAGAGCCGAAAGACCCCCTTTCGCTATCGATCGGTCATTCGGGTGCTTTTGCGGGTATGCCGGACTTCCACACGTGGGTGACGCGAGCAGGGTCACCCCATCCTGAAGAATCTTCGAGTGGGTTGAAGTCGATGGCGATGGCGTCGGCGTCGTAGCTCTCCTTCAGTTGTCCCGATAGGGGAGCCTGGCGACCGAGCGTGTCGGGTCCGTTGGCTGTTGCCGCCTCGATCGCCTCCAGGGCGGTCATGCCGGCGTTTTGGAGCAGCTTGATCTCGTACGAGTTCTGCCCATACAGGTCGCCACTCACGAAGATGTCTGTACCCATGGCGATCTTCACACCCTTGGCGACGGCGAGCTTCATCGCCGCCGCCTGATGGTCGGCGACGATCTGGCCCTTCTCATAGGCGTAGCGTGGAAGTCGATCCTCTTGTTGTAGCAGGGTGTCGATGACGAATCGTGTCGGGACATAGATGGTTCCCTGTTCGATCATCAGGTCGGCAGCTTCTTCGTCGAGGTACGAACCGTGCTCGATGGTCTGTACTCCAGCACGCAGCGCCGCCATGATTCCCGGAAGCCCATGACAGTGTGCGGCGACGATTCGTTCGGCTCGCCCCGCCTCCTCGACGATCGCGACGAGCTCCTCATGGGAGAACTGTTGATGGATCGGGTGGTCGACCTCCGACATCACGCCACCCGACGCGCAGATCTTGATGACTCTGGCGTTCCGGCGAAGGTTCAACCTGACGGCCCGCGTGACCTCCGGCACTCCATCGCAAAGGAGACCGAGGTGGTCGATCGCGTGTAGCGAATCGAGCGGGATGCTGTGGATATCGGCATGGCCTCCGGTTGTTGAAAGAATCCGGCCTGCACCGTACACGGTCGGTCCACGAACCTGTCCCGCGGCGATCGCCTGCTGGATGTCGAGCCCATGGCCCCCTACCTCGCGAGCCGACGTCACGCCGCCCATGAGCGTCCGATGCAGGTCACCGACGGCGCGCGCTGCTCGCCTGGCCACGGGTTCTGAGAGCTGGGTCGTGATATCCGGCTCCTCGAGGCCGACGAAATGGGCATGGCACTCCCACAGACCCGGCATCACGACGGGCACGTGGGTGGCGTCCGCGTTCAGTGTCGAGGGCGCGCCGGACGCCGGACCGGCGAAGGCGATCGTTCCGCCATCGAGGATGACGGTGCCGTTCGCTATGGGCTCACCTCGTCCAGGGATGAGTAGATCTGCATCGATGCGCACGGTCATGGGGCTCTTTCGTTCGCTTCTACGAACTTACTTCAACCGGCGACCGGCTGCACGGTGACTAGTCAGTGGGGTTCCACAGCGTTTGCTTCTTGTGGCGCTCGGCCGCCGAACCTAGGGTGTCTTCAGATCTTCGACGGCGTGATTCGGGTAGTAGGGGAAGGCAAGCGCCCCGGGTCTGGGTTCCCGGGGTTTCCTGCTTCGGTAGACTGCGGCTTCGTGAGGATTCCCGTGAGCGAAGGCCGTGATGAACCCGACGTATCAACCCGCAGAGGTCGAATCGCGCTGGTACCCCGTGTGGGAGGAGTCCGGCTCCTTCCGGCCTGAGGTCAACCCTGATGGGGAGCCGTATTCGATCGTCATCCCACCTCCCAATGTCACAGGTGTCCTTCACATGGGTCACGCACTCGACCATGCGATCCAGGATGCGATCATCCGCCGCAAACGCATGCAGGGATACGCGGCTCTGTGGTTGCCGGGAACCGATCACGCAGGGATCGCGACCCAGAACGTCGTCGAGCGCGAGCTCCGAAAGGAGGGGCTTTCCCGCCAGGACATTGGGCGAGAAGCTTTCATCGAGAAGGTATGGGCGTGGAAAGCGGTGTCTGGGGACACGATCGCGAGTCAGATGCGCAAGCTCGGAGACTCAACCGATTGGACGAGGGAACGTTTCACGTTCGACGACGGGCTGAGCGCCGCCGTCCGCAAGGTGTTCGTCACGTTGTACGACGAAGGACTCATCTACCGGGCCAACAGGATCATCAACTGGTGTCCGCGATGTCACACCGCCTTGTCTGAGATCGAAGTCGAACACGAGAACGACCCCGGCGAACTCACCTATATCAAGTACCCCTTCGTCGATGGGTCCGGCTTCATCACCGTTGCGACCACAAGGCCGGAGACGATGCTGGGTGACACCGCGATCGCCGTGCATCCCGACGACGAGCGCTACCAGGATGCGATCGGTAAGTCCGTGATCCTTCCGCTCATGGAGAGGGAGATCCCCGTCGTCGGTGACGAAGGAGTAGAGCATGAGTTCGGCACCGGCGCCGTCAAGGTGACACCTGCGCACGACCTGCTCGATTTCGAAATCGGTCGACGGCACGATCTGGATCCCATCGTCGTGATCGATACCGAAGCGCGCATCACCGTCGATGGTGGAGAGTTCGCGGGTATGGACAGGTTCGAAGCGAGAGAGGCTGTCCGATCGCGCCTGAGAGAGATCGATGCTATCGAGGCGATCGAGGAGCATCCACACTCGGTCGGCCACTGTTCCCGCTGTCACACGGTTGTCGAGCCGCTGCTCTCACTTCAGTGGTTCGTCGAGGTGCAACCGCTCGTCGGACCAGCGATCGATGCCATCAGGTCGGGACGAACGAGGTTCATCCCGAAGCGATGGGAAAAGAATTACTTCCACTGGATGGAGAACCTCCAGGACTGGTGCGTCAGCAGGCAACTGTGGTGGGGGCACCGCATTCCCGCGTGGTATTGCGACGCGTGCGGTGAGACGATCGTCTCGATGGAGGATCCGACCGAGTGCTCATGCGGCGAGGGTGAGCTCCGCAGGGACGAGGACGTCCTCGACACATGGTTCTCATCGGCTCTGTGGCCGTTCACCACCCTTGGATGGCCCAACGAGACAGCCGATCTCGCCAAGTTCTATCCCACGTCTACGCTCGTCACAGGGTTCGACATCATCTTCTTTTGGGTCGCTCGCATGATGAAGATGGGACTTCATTTCACCGACGATGCGCCATTCACCGACATCGTGATCCACGGCATGGTGCGCGACACCGCCACGGGCAGGAAGATGTCGAAGTCGGCCGGGAACGCGTTGGACCCACTCGAGCTCATCGACGAGTACGGGGCCGATAGCGTTCGTCTTGCACTCATCCAGGCGGCTGCGCCCGGTCATGACGTCCCGCTGCAAACCGAATGGGTCGATGCCGCTCGAAGGTTCGGCAACAAGCTCTGGAACGCGACCCGGTTCGCCGTCGAGTTCATGGACGTGAGCCGTGTGCCCGTCGACGGCGGCTATCCCGAGAACCCCGGACCCGAAGATGCGTGGATCCTCTCCAGACTCGGTGAGGTCGCAGCGGAGATGGATCGGTTGCTCGACGACTACAGGCTCGCGGATGCCTACAGCCTGCTCTACAACTTCGCCTGGTCCGAAGTGTTTGACTGGTACCTCGAGATGGCCAAGACGATCGCTCGCGACGATGACCGTGTCGACACCATGCGCGAGACGCTCGGCATCGTGGTGAGGGACGTGCTCAAGCTGTTCCATCCGGCAATCCCGTTCGTGACCGAGGAGCTCTGGTCACACATGACCGATGGCGGTGAGCTGCTCGTCTCGGCCCCATGGCCGAAGGTGCCGGCGTACGAGTCACCCGCAAACGTGGACTCACTTGTGGACCTCGTCACGGAAGTGCGCCGGTTCCGGTCCCAGCACCAGATAGCCCGCAAAACGGACATCGCGGTGACGATCGTGTCTTCCAATGATCCTCTGCCGGTGTGGTGGCTCGACCAGCTCGGGGCGCTCGCTAACTGTTCCCCGGCGAACGGGCAACGTCCTGATTCCACCGCCGGTCACACACGTCTGTCCTCGTGCGGGGTTGAGGCATACATCGCACTCGTTGGCCTCATCGATGTCGAAGCCGAACGACCTAGGATCGAGAAGGTCATCGCCGACCTCGAGGCGGCGATCGATAGGTCTCGTGCGAAGCTCGACAATCCGAACTTCAAGGGCCGCGCCCCGGCTGAGGTGGTTTCACAGGAGGAGCAACGCCTCGGTGAAGTGGAGGCAGAACTCGTCAAGCAGCAACGTCAACTCCAGGAGCTGGGCTGAACCCGTGACGCAAGAGACAGCGCCGGTCATCAGGAACCGGGAAGAAGCCGAAGCATTTCTCGACAAACGGATCGGCAGAGGTGTCCAGCCGGGGCTTGAACGCATCACGGGCCTGCTTGCGTTCATGGATGATCCGCAGCGTGCCTATCCCAGCATCCACATTGCCGGGACGAACGGCAAGACGACCGTTTCGAGGATGATCCAACAGATCCTCGGAGCGCATGGTCTTGCGACGGGTGGGTTCACCTCGCCGCACCTCGAGCGCGTTGAGGAACGGTTCACGATCCATGGCGTTGCTCTCGACTCGCATGACTTCACCGACGCAGTTGGAGACATAGCATGGTTCGTCGTTGGCTACGAGACATCGAACGGTACCGAGGTCACGTATTTCGAGGTGACCGCGGCTCTCGCCTTCTCGATCTTTGCGACAGCAACCGTCGACGTCGCAGTGATCGAGGTTGGGCTCGGCGGCCGTCTCGATGCGACGAACGTCCTCGACGCAGCCGTGTCGGTTATCACCGGCATCGACATCGATCACACCGAGTACCTCGGCACATCGATCGCAGCGATCACCGCCGAGAAGGCGGCCATCCTGAAAGAACTGGGCACGATCGTGACCGGTGCCTTGCCCACGGATGCCCTCGACGTCGTGGCAGGCCGTGTAGCTGACACTGGTGGGAACTGGATCCGAGCCGGGAGGGACTTCTCGGTAACCGACGCGCAGCTCGCTATCGGCGGTTGGCATGCGTCGGTCGCAGGTGTCTTCGCCGAGTATCAGGATCTCTTCCTACCGATCCACGGCCGACACCAGGTCGACAATCTCGCTACATCGCTAGCCACCGCAGAGATGTTCCTCGGGCGAGCGCTCGATCCGAACCTCGTGCAAGTCGCTGTGGCAGCGACCTCGGCGCCGGGGCGCCTGGAGATCGTTGGAAGGCAGCCCGTCGTGATCCTCGATGGAGCGCACAACGCGCAGGGGTTCCGCGGTCTCGCCGCAACACTCGACACCGAACTCCCCACGATGTCGTGGCAGCTTGTCCTTGGGGCGCGCGGCCAGCGCTCTGTCGCGTCGATCGTCGCGCCGTTGCGTGGTCTCGTCGGTCACGTGTTCGCAACGGCGGCGGGCGACCCGTCATCGATAGATGCACGCGTCGTAGCGGACGAGGCAGCTGATGCACTCGGCGTTCCGGCAGACCCGTACCCCGATGTTCCAACGGCTCTCGTGGCAGCGAAAGACGCAGCGGGCTCTTCCGGCGGTGTCGTCGTCGCCGGTTCACTCTACGTCGTTGGCGAGGCTCGCAGAGAGGTCGATTGGCCGCCCGACAAGTCCGCTGAGGCGCACATGCGGTTCGAAGCGGAACGGATCGATGATGTGTCGGAGGAGACGGAACCCTACGATCTCCCGGATGAATAGTCCGCGTTCCGGTAGCCTTACGGCACGCGTCGCCATCTAGATCGCTTTTCCTTCCAATGAGGAGCTCTTAGAAATGACTATCGAGAACACCTGTGTCATCGTGAAGCCCGATGGTGTCGCCCGAGGGCTCGTTGGCGAGGTCATCTCACGACTCGAGCGCAAGGGACTGAGGCTCGCCGAAATACGCATGCTCACCATGGACGGGGATCTTGCAGCCCGCCACTACGCGGAGCACACCGAAAAGCCGTTCTTCAGTGAGCTTGTTGAGTTCATCACGTCCGGTCCTGTGGTTGCCATGGAGTGGTCGGGAGAATCGGCAGTCGCGGTGGCAAGAACTCTCATGGGAGGAACGAACCCGCAAGAGGCTGCACCTGGGACCATCCGTGGCGACTACGGCATCGTCATCACCCACAACATCGTCCACGGATCGGACTCCGTCGAGAGCGCGCAGCGCGAACTTGGTATCTTCTTTGCACAGTACAAAGACCGGTTAGACGCCTAGGGGTTACACTTGCTACCAACCGCTCGAAGGAACCTTCGATGAACAACTTTCTGTCATTCGCCGGTCGTGACATGGCGATCGACCTTGGCACGGCGAACACCCTCGTGTTCGTGCGCGGCCAGGGTATCGTTCTCAACGAGCCGTCGGTAGTTGCGATCAACACACGCGACAACCGTCCGCTCGAGGTCGGCATGGCAGCGAAGCGCATGATCGGTCGAACGCCTTCCTACATCCAGGCGATCCGCCCACTCCGAAATGGTGTCATCGCCGATTTCGACGTCACGGAAAAGATGCTTCGCTACTTCATCGACAAGGTGCACGGCGGTCGGTTCGCTGCTCGCCCCAGGATCGTGATTTGCGTTCCATCTGGAATCACCGCGGTGGAGAGGCGAGCCGTTGAGGAGGCTTCCTACCACGCAGGGGCACGACGTGCCTACACCATCGAGGAACCGATGGCTGCAGCCATCGGAGTCGGGTTGCCCGTCCACGAACCGATCGGGTCGATGGTTGTCGACATTGGCGGTGGTACCACCGAGGTGGCGGTGATCTCCCTCGGCGGGATCGTGGTTTCCAAGTCGATCCGTATCGCAGGAGACGAACTCGATGAATCGATCATTCAGTGGGTCAAGAAGGAATACAGCCTCATGCTCGGCGAACGGACCGCCGAGCAGGTCAAGCTGGCGATCGGGTCAGCATGGCCCTATTCGGACGAACCCGCCGCTGAGGTGCGAGGCCGCGACCTCATTTCCGGTCTTCCAAAAACGATCGTGCTGTCAAGCGCAGAGGTGCGAGAAGCGGTCGAAGAGCCGGTCGAAGCGATCGTTGACGCCGTCAAATACACCCTCGACAAGACACCTCCCGAGCTCGCAGCAGATATCATGGAACGAGGCGTCATCCTCACCGGTGGTGGTGCGTATCTGAAAGGTATCGACGTGCGGCTCGCCCACGAAACCGGTATGCCGATCGTTACCGCAGATCGTCCATTGCATAGTGTGGTACTCGGGTCCGGTGCGTGCCTGGAGGAATTTGACATTCTTCACGTCGTCCTCCAGTCCTCCGGTCGCGCCTAGCTAGGCGCGCACCGAACAGCCATGTTCCCCTCGTCAGGACGCCGATTCGATCGGGCGATGATCTTGTTCCTGTCGCTCGTCGCCGTCGGATTCATCGTTGCTACTTTCGATGTTCGCTCAAATGGTGAGGGGGTTGCGAACGTGCTGCGCGAGGGAACGCAGTCCGTCTTCACACCGTTACAGAAAGGTGTGAACTGGATAGCGAACCCGGTCGTGGGCTTCATCGACGGGGTAGCAAATCTTGCTGGACTGAGGGATGAGAACGAGCGCCTCCGCGCTCAGGTGCGAGAAGCCGAAGCGCAGTTGCGAGAGACGGATGCGCTCGAGGAGAAGATCGCGCAGCTCGAACTGATCAACGGGCTCGAGGTGGCGAGCGACCTGACCACGGTCACGGCCCGAACGTACTCGTCCGGGGCTTCCGCGTTCGACAATGTCCGGTACATCGACAAAGGCGCCAAGGATGGCGTCGTTGTCGGCCAGGCGGTAGTCGACGAGGATGGTCTGGTCGGCCGAGTCGATCTCGTGAGCGCCAACGATTCAAGGATTCGGCTCATCACGGACCCCGTCATATCTGTGGGCGTACGCGTTCAATCGACCAACGAAACCGGGATCGTGACCGGTCGTGGCGACGGACCGCTTCGACTGGAGATGTTCCGTGCGAAAGAACCGGTGACCGAGGGAGCCCTCGTGGTCACCGACGGAAGCCGGTTCCCTCCCGGAATCGTCGTGGGCACGGTGCGGACGACCGCAGACGCCGAGGTGGGTTTCGTGCTTCGCACCGACGTCGATCCGGCCGCGCGGTTGTCCAAGGTCGACTACGTGAAGATCGTTGTCGGCTGGTCTCCGATCGACGCCGGCGTTGAGAGCGTCGACGCATCCGTCACAACCACATCGTCGACAACGACGACGACCGCGGGAGTGGACGGATGAACCGATCTCGCGTCGTGATCGCTCTCGTGGCCGTCGTGATCGCTCTCGTCATCCAGACAACCGTGTTCGCTGAGGGACGGATTCAACCGTTAGGTGTTGCACCGGCGCTGGTGACGCTCATTGTGATCCTCGTTGCGCCGTACATCGACCCGGAGTACCACCTGCTGTTGGGCTTCACGGCGGGCATTCTGATGGATCTGGTTGGAAGTGGGACGCTCGGCCTGTGGGCGATGTCGTTGACGTCCGTCGCGTACGGATCTTCGCGGTTGCGTCACCGCTTCGTTCAGGGTCCGCTGTTCATCGGCGCCCTCGTCGTCGGCCTGACAGCTCTTGGTCAGATCATCTTCATCGTCGTGAGCACGCTATTCGGCCAGAACACCATCGCAGAACCACAGCTCCTCTCCAAGGTCCTCCTACCCACGCTATGGAACCTCATCCTGGCGTTCCCGATATTGTGGATCCTCAAGATCTCGTTCAAGCCAACAGAACGTGGGTGGGCAGTATGACCGGTACCGTTCGTCTTGGTGTTCTCGGTCTCATCATCGCCGCGTTCCTTGGTGTTCTCGGGCTTCGACTCTGGACCATGCAGGTCACGGAAGCCCAAGCCTACGAAGACCGCGCGGAGAGCAACCAGGTGCGCGTCATCTTCACTCCTGCGCCTCGTGGCGACATCTTCGATGCCAACGGCGTGAAGCTTGCCGGGACTCGTTCCGCTCTGGCTGCGGTCGTGGACCTTGCGCTCGTCGACAGCACCGATCGGGAAAGGCTCGCCCAGAATCTCGCAGCGTTCCTCGACCAGCCCGCATCGGATATATCTGAGCTGTTGTCGGCGCCAAACCAGGGCGCCCAGATCACCGTGGCGAAGGATCTATCGGACGCCGAGGTGACATTCATAGTCGAGCGTCGCGAGGACTTCCCGGGCGTCAACATCATTCCCCAACCTATTCGGACGTATCCCGAAGGTGAACTCGGCGCCCACGTGATCGGGTACATCGGTCGGCCGAATGAGCAGGATCTCGAGCGCGAGGACGTCAAAGGCAACGACTTCGTCGGAAAGGCTGGTGTGGAGCGTACGTACGATGAGCTGCTCCGCGGCACCGAGGGGATCGTTGAGTACCGGGTCGATGCAAAGCGAAAGGTGTTGTCGCTTGCAGGCGAGGAGGCCCCCACCGCCGGAGGAAATCTCGTCTTGACCATCGATGCCGGCGTGCAGGCGCAACTACAAAGCTCACTGCGGGATGGGCTGTTGATGGCTCGAAGTCTCAAAATGCAGGAACGCAGAGACGCCCTGGCCGCCAAGTCGATACCGGAGATACTGGCAGAGGCCCAAGCGGAGGCGGAGAAGGAGGCCGCGGAAAAGTTGGCTGCAGAGGCCTCAGCGGCACAGGAGTCCTCCTCGGCGTCGACCGACGCTCGAGGTGAGGACCGACTGCAGGCCTCCGAACCGGTGACGATCGACCCTGCTGAGGCCCTCGGCTCGCTGTACCCGGGGCTTCCCATCGATGAGAACGGGGTGTGCGTCCCCGTCGAGCGCGTCACGATTCCGCTCGGTGGTGAGGGTGTCCTGTCCGGGCGCGAACCGCGGATCGCCCGGCTCGAGGCAGTCAACAACGAGAGAGGCACGCTGGTTGCGACGGTGGCGATCGGCAGCGAAACGGACACCGTCAAGAAAAACCAGTCGTTCGCCGGGACCCTCCAGGTTCTCGAGGTGTCGGAGAATCAGATCATCCTGTATCACAGAGACAAGTGGTGTCCTGTGCGCACTGTTGGAGTGGTCGAGAATCCAAACGACGGCTCGATCATCGCCATGGGCTCGTATCCCGGCTACGACCCGGCTGCTTTCGTCGACGGTCTCAGTCAGGAGCAGTGGGTGTCGCTCAGCACCGTTTCTGCCTTCCAGAACTTCGCCGTGCAAGGCCTGTATGCGCCGGCTTCGACGTTCAAGACCCTTCCGTACGTGGTTGCGCTGGAGGAGAACTACTACCCGCTCGATCGTGGAGTCGGTGACAAGGAAGTTGGCGACGCGGCCTCAGATGAACAAAATCCCGGTTCCGTTCTGAAGCCGCTTCAGAGCGACACCGACGAGTACAGCTGTACAGGCCTGTTCAAGTTCCAGCTCAACGATGGGACAGTACAGACCAAGAAAGATTGGAAGTGGCCGGGCGGTCACGGGCCTCTCGATCTGCACGGTGCGCTGCAAGCGTCGTGTGACCTCTATTTCTGGGATATTGCGCTCCGCCTCTGGAATGAACGTGGAGACGACACCGGCATCGACAAAGAGAATCTCCTCCAGAAGTACGCACGCGGCTTCGGCTTCGGGACGACGACCGGTATCGATCTCCCGTTCGAACGTGACGGACTCGTCCCGGATAGGGCGTGGTTCGTTGCCGAGCAGAGTGATGGCTCACCGCGTGTACGTCCTGACGGCCCCTGGGTTGGTGGTGATCTGATGGACTTCGCTGTCGGACAGGGAGCGACGTTGACTACACCGCTGCAGATGGCGAACGGTCTCGCTGCGATGGTGAACGGCGGGACCGTGTGGAAACCGCGTGTCGTCAGCCAGGTGACAGATCAAGAAGGTGCGGTCATCAAGGAGAACCCGCCGACCGTGCTCAACCGCATGGACCTCGACCCGCGAACCTCCCGCATGCTGCTCGCGGATCTTCAGCAGGTCGTCAACAATCAGAAGCGAGGAACTGCGAGGAAGGCCTTCGTGGACTTCGGTCCGGGCGTGGAACTGGTCGGGGGGAAAACCGGGACGAGCGAGGTCATCAAGGCTCCCCGTTCCAAGCACTGGTTGCAGGTCGACAGTGCGTTCTTCGTCGGTGTTGCACCCGTCACGAACCCGAAATACGTCGTAGCCATCGTCGTGGAGCGAGGGGGAAGCGGTGGACGGATAGCTGCACCGGTCGCCAGGCAGGTCCTCCAGTACCTTCTCAACGGTGCGGGCGGTGTCACTGCGATCGCCCCGGGTCTCGAGGCAGACTGATGGCATTTGCCACGCGCAGTCGCGAGCCGACTAGGTTTCTCAATCGCCAGGCGCCACTTCGGCCTGATCTCGTGCTCGTCCTGACGTATCTGACGATTTCAGCCATCGGTCTCCTCATGATCTACTCAGCGACGGCTCCCGGCCTCGAGGCGCGGGGCCTGGACCCTTCAGCGGAGCTCAGATCTCAGGCATTCTTTGTGCTCATCGGCTTTGTTGTGTTCGCCGTCGTGTCGGCCATCGACCTCACGGAGGTCAAGGGTTGGGTTGGCCCCATCTATGTGATCGCCATCTTGATGCTCGTGCTGGTTCTCACCTCGCTCGGTGACAGCGAGGGGATCGCTCAGCGCTGGATCGATCTCGGTCCCATTCAGTTCCAGCCGTCCGAGTTCGCCAAGATCGCTGTTGTCTTGATACTCGCGTCCATCCTCGCCGCGTCCGAAATGCCCCTGTCATGGCAGACGGTCGCGCGCTCTCTGATCGTCGTAGGCATCCCTTCACTCCTGATCTTCGCTCAACCCGATCTTGGAACCATGCTCGTGTTCGCGTTCGTGCTCCTTGCTGTGTTGTTCGTCGGCGGGGCGACGATGCGTCAGCTCGGGTTCCTCTTCGTCGCGACGGTCATCGCAACGGTTGGAGTCTTCCAATTGAACCTGATCAAGGACTACCAGATCAACCGTCTGACCGCCTTCATCAATCCGGGCGCTAACACGCTCAGTCTTTCGTACAACCAGGTGCAGTCGGAGATCGCCATCGGATCGGGAGGGTTGCTCGGGAAGGGCCTCTTCGAAGGGTCGCAAACGAACCTCCAGTTTGTTCCTGTTCAATCGAGCGATTTCATCTTCACAGCGGTTGGCGAACAGTTCGGCTTTGTAGGGAGCATCGTTGTGATCGCGTTGTTCGGCATCTTGTTGGTCCGGCTGCTGTCGATCGCGATGAGCGCGCGGGATCGATTCGCGTTCCTCGTGACGACAGGAATCGCTGCGATGTTCGCTTTCCATGTAGTCGTGAACATCGGTATGACGGTCCGGATCATGCCTGTCACCGGGTTGCCCCTTCCCTTCATGTCGGCAGGTGGAACCGTCTTCGTGGCGATGAGTGCGGCACTCGGGCTTGCTCACTCAGCGTGGATAAGACGTTCCCAGGCGCCGGGGACTCGCAAGCGCGATTGACCCAGTTGTTGCCTTGCTATCGTCCTGGGTCATGCAGCGTCGCGCAGATCAGGGCTGGATCGAGGTCATCGCCGGCCCTATGTTCTCAGGCAAGAGCGAAGAGCTCATCGGCCGCGTCACCAGGTACCACCTCGCCCGCGTCCCCACGCAGACCTTCAAACCGGCGCTCGACACGCGGTATGCCGTTACCAGGGTCGTGTCTCACTCTCGATTGTCCACCGACGCTATACCGGTCGCCGATTCAGACGAGTTGCTCCGATCTGTTGATGACCGAACGGTTGTGGTTGGAATCGATGAGGGGCAGTTTTTCGATGATGGTCTTGTCGAGGTTGCAGAGATCCTCGCCGGCGCTGGGAAGAAGCTCATCATCGCCGGACTCGATCTGGACTATCTCGGTCGACCGTTCGAGCCTATCCCGTCTTTGATGCTCCGGGCCGAGTACGTCACGAAGTCGCTCGCTGTGTGCCACCGGTGTGGTGGACCTGGTCTGTTCACACAGCGTGTTGTGCAGTCCGACGAACTGGTGGTTCTTGGTGCAACGGGCGCTTACGAGGCAAGGTGTCGCAGGTGCTACGACCCCAGTGAGGCATCGCAGCAGACCCTTGATGTGGAATAGGCAGCTGTCGGCTGTGAGCAGATAGTCGCTAGCTTGCCTCGGGGCCTTGTTACCATCCCCTCATCACGCCGCATGCGCGGCCAGCAGGTTTCCAACCCGGGACGGGTATGGCCAACGTCCGATCGCTCGAAGCACTGGTGTATACACACCTGATCGTCTCGCGAACAGCTCATCTGACCATCGACTCAGATGAGCGGCACGACGTTGTCTCCCTTACTTTTTTCAACAACCAAACGGGGGATGCACGATCACGTGATTGTGCACGAAGTCTTCCCGGGCCGGATGGAACACCGAGTCGCCCGAAAGGGCGTTCGAAGGAGTTGATCCATGGGCCTCTTCAGGAAGAAGACACCCCGCGTAATCCGCAAGAGCGGAGCCACCGAAAAGCGTTTAGTTCGTACGGTCGAAGGCCACGAGGTTACGGTTCGTAGGTTCGTCAAACCGCGAACAACGTCGAACTCGGCAACGGCCACCAAGAAGAAGCCGCAGCGCGGCTCCGGTTCGAGGAGCACGCGTTCGCGATCTGGTGGTCCTTCGCAGCGCCGGCGACCGCCGCTCGAGATCGTCGAACCACCAGAGACAGCTCGCAAGCAGATGCTTGTGCGTAGAAGCCCTCAGCAGACCCAGATCGTGGTTCTGGAGGGCCCGGTTCTCGTCGAGCACTACATCGCACGGTCGGACCGCAAATCGCTCGTTGGCAACGTGTACCTCGGAAAGGTGAGGAATGTCCTCCCAGGGATGGAAGCGACGTTCATCGACTTCGGAGAGGGCAAGAACGGTGTCCTGTACGCCGGTGATGTCAACTACGCAGAGCACGACCTTCAGGGCAAACCGAAGCGAATCGAGAGCGCATTCAGCACCGGTGATCCCGTTGTCGTGCAGGTCGTAAAGGATGCAATGGGCCACAAGGGAGCACGTCTCACCAACCAGATCTCGATCGCAGGGCGGTACCTGGTTCTGGCGCCGAGCGAGGATGTGCGCGGAATTTCGCGACGGCTTCCAGACGATGAACGGCGCAGACTACGCGAGGTCGTCGCCGAGCTACGTCCCGAAGGCACGGGCATCATCGTGCGAACAGCCGCGCAAGGCGCGACCCGCGACGACATCAAAGGTGACATCGATCGGCTGAAGGCGATATGGGATCAGATCGATGAAGAGCGCAAGGTAGCTCGCGCACCGTCGCTGCTATACGAGGAGCCTCCGCTGGTGATCAGGGTGATTCGGGAGCACTTCACGCGCGACTTTCGCAGGCTTCTCATCGACGATTCACAGATCCACAAGCAGGTTCTCGAATACCTCTCAGGCACCGAAGCCGACCTGGTCGACAAGGTCAACCTGTATGGGGATGACCTCGGCCTCTTCGAGCGCTACCACGTCGAAGACCAGCTCCGCAAAGCTCTCGATCGGCGGGTATGGCTTCCCTCCGGCGGTCACCTCGTGATCGACCGCACAGAAGCGCTCACGGTCATCGATGTGAACACCGGCCGATTCGTTGGGAGCACGAATCTCGAAGAGACGGTGCTCCAGAATAATCTCGAATCGGCTGAGGAGATCGCCAGACAGCTGCGCCTGCGCGACATCGGGGGCATCATCGTCATCGATTTCATCGACATGGAGGACCCGAAGAACCAGGAGGCTGTTCTCCGGCGGTTCCGTGAGCATCTCGCCAAGGACAAGACGCGCTCGCAAGTCTTCGATGTCTCCCACCTCGGCCTTGTGGAGATGACAAGGAAGAACGTGTCGGCCGGGTTGCTCGAGTCCTTCTCGGACGTGTGCCCGCACTGCAGTGGTCGCGGTGTTCTCCTACACGAGGAAGCCGCAGCCACCGGGGTGCCGGCGCACGATGCCGGCGTCGAGGAAGCAGCCGAGTAGATCGGGCGACAGCCAACGGCCGGGAGCCAGCAGCCGACAGGGCATCCTTCGCTGTGAGCCGTAGCCTGATAGTGGTTAGCCGTTGCTATGCTTGGAAGACGGTTCCTATTCCGGTTCGTTTGACCGCGCCGGGATGTAGGAAGTGCCGACACACTGAAAGACCACCCGAGGATTATGTACGCGATCATCCGCGCCGGCGGAAAGCAGGCAAAGGTCCACGAGGGCGATGTGCTCGATGTGGAACGCATCAAGGACACGGACAAGGTTTCGTACACGCCGCTGCTCATCGTGAAGGATGATGGAACAGTCATCTCCGGCCGCGCTGCACTCGATAAGGCATCGGTTGCGGCTGAGGTGATCGGGGAGTCTGCGGGGCCGAAGGTCGACATCTTCAAGTACAAGAACAAGACCGGATACCGGCGTCGTCAGGGTCACCGCCAGAAGTACACGACCATCAAGATCACCAAGATCAAGGCAGGCGGCTCCGTCAAGAAGGTGGCTAAGGCTGCCGCTGACGAATCCCCTGACACCGAGGAGGCGTAGCGATGTCGAAAACGAAGGCAAGCGGCTCATCACGCAACGGTCGCGACTCCGCGGCGAAGCGGCTCGGACCGAAAGTATTCGACGGTCAATTCGTCAATGCGGGTGCCATCATCGTTCGCCAACGTGGTACCCACATCCACCCGGGTGTCAATGTCGGCAGGGGCGGAGATGACACGCTATACGCTCTCGAGGCAGGAACCGTGAAATACGGTTCACGGCGTGGCCGCCGTCAGGTCTCTGTTCTCGTAGCCCGGTAGTACGTCGACGGTTGGGGACGTGCTGATAGGTCGAGTCCACGAAGTTCGGTGCCTCTTTCAAGTGGGACGGACCTGTGGGTTTCCATATCCGCTGAGATCCCTCGTATATCGTCTCTCTCATGTTCGTCGATAGTGTCACCATCAGAGTCAGAGGGGGCGACGGTGGCGCGGGCGTGTCCGCGTTCCTTCGGCGCAAGGGTCTCCCGAAGGGGAAACCGAACGGTGGTTCAGGTGGTAGAGGAGGCGATGTGATTCTCGTTGCCGACGAGAACGTACCGACGCTTCTGCGGTACGACAGACATCCCGACTGGAAGGCGCCGAGCGGCGTTCATGGCGAGGGCGACCTGCGACATGGGCGCCGCGGAGGCGACCTTCGGCTCCCGGTGCCACTCGGTACCGTTGTGCGGGACGCCCGTGTCCTGGTCGCCGACCTGGTCGAGCCGGGCCAGGAGCTCGTGATCGCGCGAGGAGGCAAGGGCGGAAAAGGGAATGCTGCCTTCGTCACACCTGCCAGGAAAGCTCCCACGTTTGCAGAGCAAGGCGAGTACGGCGAAGAGGTCGAGGTCCGTCTCGAACTCAAGCTCCTCGCTGATGCTGCCCTGATCGGCTATCCGAATGCCGGAAAATCAACGCTCATCTCTCGCGTGTCGGCAGCTCGCCCGAAGATCGCCGACTATCCGTTCACGACGCTGACCCCGAATCTTGGTGTTGTATCGCTTGGCGATCGAGAGATCGTTCTCGCGGACGTACCCGGTCTGATCGAAGGAGCAGCATCGGGAAAGGGCCTCGGCCACGAGTTCCTTCGGCATACCGAGCGAGCCAGGGCGCTCGTCGTTCTGCTCGATCCTTCACCGCTCCAGAGTGACCCGGCCGCACGCCAGCTGGAGGTGTTGCTCAACGAGCTCGAGCTACACGACCCTGCTCTGATAGTACGTGAGCGGATTGTGGCGGTGTCGAAATCCGAGGTCCTCGATGACGATGAATTAGCGGCTCTCGGACTTCCTGACGACGTTGTGAGGATCTCGTCCGTGACGGGAGAGGGCATCGACGATCTGATGTATGCGATCGCGGATCTCGTTGACCGCGTGGATCGCGAAGCACCGGAACGGGAAGGGTTCATCCTCCACAGGCCTCTACAGGAGAACTTTACGATCAGTAGGGAAGGCAGTGAGTGGGTCGTCGAAGGCACCGCTGCCGTGCGAGCGGCGAACCTCTCGGATCTCACGGATCCCGATGCTGCCGACTTCGTGGCGAAGCGCCTCGTGCGTAGCGGGATCGTGGATGGCCTGCGAGCCGCTGGAGCCGAGCCGGGAGACGATGTGCGCATCGGATCTATCGTGTTCACGTTTGACCCCGACGGCGAGACGGATGAGGAGGCGGACCTGTGAGAGAGCCTGTTCGTGCGGGGTCGCCGGTGGTTGTCAAGGTTGGGTCGTCGAGCCTCACGAGTGTCGGCGGAGGCCTTGATGATCGTGCGGTCGGGTCGGTTGCCGACCAGCTCGCCGACCTCAGGTCTAAGGGCAATGCACCGGTGTTGGTCAGCTCGGGCGCTATCGCGGCCGGACTCCCGGATCTCGGAATGGTCCAGCGGCCGAAGGACATTGTCGACCTTCAAGTCGCTGCTGCCATCGGCCAGACGAAGTTGATGGCGCGTTATGGGGCTGCGTTCGGGCGCCACGGAATTCAGGTTGGCCAGGTTCTCCTCACCAAGGACGTTCTCGGCTCTCGAACCCAGTACCTCAACGCGCGTGCTGCTCTCCAAGGGCTGCTGGCGAATGGTGTCGTCCCCATCGTGAACGAGAATGACACCGTCGCGGTCGATGAGGTCCGCCTTGGTGACAACGATCAACTTGCCGCGATAACAGCGCATCTCGTGAGTGCCGGCATGCTCATCATCTTGACGGACACACACGGCCTGTACTCCGACGACCCACGAGTTTCAGATACTGCGGAGTTGCTGGCGGCCGTCGAGCACTCTGACACCATTCTCGACCGGCTCAGAGAGACGAGCACGAAGGGGGCACTTGGCAGCGGGGGTGTCGCCACCAAGATCGCTGCCGCTCGTATGGCTGCGTTCTCGGGTATTCCAACCGTCATCGCCGGGAGCGGTACCGACGACGCTGTCGCTCGCGCGGTAGCCGGCGATGACATCGGTACGTGGATCGATCCGAGGCCTACCTCCTTGTCTGCACGAAAGCTCTGGATCGCTTTCGGCTTGCCGACGTCTGGCTCCGTGGCCATCGACGACGGCGCGTCTGTCGCGTTGCGCGATGCGGGACGCTCGCTCCTCGCCGTTGGCATCACCGCTGTCTCTGGTAGCTTCCAGCGCTCACAAGCCATTGAGATCTTGTCGGCCGATGGCCGCATCGTTGCGAAGGGACTTACACGGTTCTCGGCAGCCGAGCTCGAGGATGTGATCGGATCACACAGCTCAGTCGTCGGGGGTGAGGTCGTTCATCGCGACGACCTCGTGATTCTCGATATGAACCGTGGGTAAAGGCCGGGGCTACCCTGGTTTCCATGACTACTCATTGGGCCACTCCGAAGGATGTCAACGCGGGCCTTGCCGAAGTCGGGTACCTCGCTGACGCTCGGATAGCGCAGGTGGTGTTCCTCGCCGAGCGGCTCGACAAGCCGATCCTCGCCGAAGGGCCCGCAGGTGTGGGGAAAACCGCATTGGCACTCGCCCTCGCCGAGGCGACCGGCAGAAGCCTTGTTCGTCTTCAGTGCTATGAAGGGCTCGACGAGGCGAAGGCGCTGTACGAGTGGGACTACCACAAGCAGTTACTCCGGCTCCAAGCCGATGAAGGTGCGTCCTGGGGGGAGTTGGAGGGTGACATCTTCTCCGAGCCATTCCTACTCGAGCGGCCACTCCTCGCTGCCATCCGCTCCGAGGAACCCGTCGTGCTTCTCATCGACGAGGTAGATCGCGTCGAAGTCGAGACAGAAGCGCTGCTGCTCGAGGTGCTCGATGCATTTCAGGTGACGATTCCTGAGCTCGGCACGATTCGAGCGGTCACGAAACCGATCGTCGTCCTGACGTCGAACAACACGAGGGAGCTCTCTGAAGCGCTCAAGCGTCGATGCCTCTACCTCCACATTCCGTATCCGACGATCGAACGCGAACGGTCGATCCTCAATACGCGCGTCCCGGAACTCCCGGCGGTGCTCGCCGACAAGATCGCACGGACGGTCGCGGCGATCCGACAGATCCCATTGAGGAAGGCGCCATCTGTGTCTGAAACCATCGACTGGGCGCGCACGCTGCTCGCTCTGGGCATAGAAGATCTCGACGATGCAGCGACAGCGGACACGCTCCACGTGCTGCTGAAGTACCGCACCGACATCGAAAAGACCGCGAAGGACCTGTCGCTCGACTTTTTTGAAGACGGGTAGCAGGACGTGCTCGCCTCGCTGACCGAGTTCGTCGATGAGCTTCGAACGATGGGCATTCCGGTGTCGATGGTCGAAGTGCTTGACGCTGCCTCGGCGATAGAGCACACCGATCTCACGGATTCAGCGAATCTGAGGGCAACGCTCGGGGCAACGATGATCAAGAACTCGCGCCACTACCCGGCGTTCGACGCTGCTTTCGACGTCTTCTTCGGCCTTGCGGGCTCGATCGAGAGCGACGCTTCCGGTGCCGATGGCTCATTAGATCCAGGAGGTGGTGCCGCCGGGGGGTCGGGCGATGACGACGGCCTGCTCGATGCACTCGTTGGGGCTCTGACACAGGGCCGGCACGATCAGTTGCGTCGCCTGATCAGCAGGGCCGTCACGCTGTACGCAGGGATGCAACCCGGACGACCGGTAGGCGGCAGGTACTACACGTATCGGGTGCTCCGCCGAATCGGTACGGACGAACTCTTTGCCGGACTGCTCGCTGCGCTGGTGTCGCCCCAACCCGGGCGTGAGATCGATCGTAGGCTGAGGGAGCACGAAGCCGAGTCGATGGTGCAAGCGGTGCGCGACGAACTCGAACGTGAGGTCACTGCGCGGCTCGTTGCGGACAGGGGGGCGAGGCAGGTAGCGGCGTCGCGTCGCCTTCCCCTTGTCGAAGACATCGATCTGATGCATGCAACGAAGGCCGAGATCGCCCAGGTCGAACAGGCGATAGCACCGCTGGCGAGAAAGCTTGCCACACGCCTCGCGCATCGTAGGAAACACGGTCGTTCCGGCCGCCTGGATGTCAGGCGCACCATTCGCCGATCACTCGGACACGGGGGCGTCTTGCTTGAGCCGCAGTTCAAGCCGCCCCGCCCCTCGAAACCCGAGATCGTTGTGCTGTGCGATCTATCGGGCTCGATGGCGACGTTTGCGCGGTTCACGATGCAGCTCACCTACGCCATAGCCTCCGAGCTGTCGAAAGTGCGTGTATTCGGGTTCATCGACGGCCTCGATGATGTGACGGAGTATTTCGGGACCGATGTCGACTTCGCCGATGGGCTCGTAGCGATGAGCAGGCAAGCGGACCTGGTCCGATCCGATGGTCACTCCGATTATGGGCGATCCTTTGAAGAAATGTGGGAGCGCTACAGCGACTCGATCTCACCGCGTACGTCGGTGATCATCACCGGCGACGCCCGCAACAACTACCGGACCCCGGGGGAGAGGTACCTGGAGCGCATCGTCGAGCGGTCTCGCGCAACGTTCTGGCTGAATCCCGAACCGAGGCGGTACTGGGATACAGGCGATTCGGTCATGTCACTGTATGGAAGTCGTTGCGATGTCGTTGATCAGGTCCGCACGCTCCGGCAACTCGAAGATTTCGTTGAGCGTGCCACACTCCCGACCGTCCGACGACCTCGGCTTGCGTCTTGATCTATTTGAGAGTTCAAGTTTTGCCGTCGATAGGACGATGGAGCAGATATATGCCTACCGTGATCTGAACCATAAGGGGGGCTCACACGTGCACAGGGTGCTTGTGGTCGACGACTCGCACGTCATCCGTAGATTGGTAGAGGTGTGTCTCAGTCAGCTCCAACTTGACGTTGAAGCCGTCGGCACGGGGAGGGATGCATGCGCGTTGATGTTATCGGACGTCCCCGACATGCTCCTTCTCGACGTCGGACTGCCGGACATGTCCGGTTGGGACGTTCTCGAGTTCGCGCGTTCTCAACCAGCGCTTGACGGCATGGTCGTCATCGTGCTCACCGGTAGATCGGATATTTCCGACGTCGAACGAGCGGACGAGGCCGGCGCGGACCGGTACCTGATCAAACCGTTCCGACCAGCCGAACTGCGCAGGGTTGTCCTCGATACGCTCCACGGTGCGCCAACTCCTACCCCCTAGAAGCCGAACGCGGAACGCGGTACGATCGGCGCGTTGCGGCGGTGTGAATGGACATGCTCTCGCTACTTGCTCTATCCGTCGTTGTGTCGATGTTTCCGCTGGTCGCACCATGTCATGGCTTCGCGTTTGGTGAACCCCTGACCATCGTCCGACGATTTGCGCCCATAGGGAGATTCGCCGGACACTGGGGCATCGATATCGCGGCTGTGCAGGGGAGTGGTGTTGTCGCTGTCGGAGGCGGTGTCGTGTCATTCGCAGGAACCGTCGCGGGGCGGCGGTCGGTGACGATTCGTCACGGCGGCAATGTACGAACTTCCTACTCATACCTCGCAGACATCCGGGCAGTTCGCGGTCAACGCGTGCGACGTGGCGACGTCGTCGGCTCATCAGGAGCGCACGATGGTAAGCAGGCGTTCCATTTTTCGTTGCGGCGAGGATCCACCTACGTTGATCCACTGCTGCTCGGCCGTTGCTCGAGCGCGCCGTCTCCGGGGCTGTGGCTCACGGTCTCTCGTCTCGGGTATCCTGTGGCACGTGATCGGCATCCTCGGAGGAACCTTCGACCCTCCCCACATCGCACATCTCGCGATTGCTCATGCCGCGCACGAGCAACTCGGTCTCGCCGAGATTCTGCTCATGCCGGCCGGCGATCCGTGGCAGAAGGCAGGTGATGCGTTGACGGACGCCGGCCATCGCATGGCGATGACCAGGCTCGCTGCATCCGAAGCGCCGTACCTCGTTGCAGACGATAGTGAGATGCGTCGTGAGGGTCCGACCTACACCATCGACACGATCATGACCATGACTGAACGGTGTGTTTTGATACTCGGCGCAGATGCAGCTGCTGGTGTGCCGACGTGGCATCGCGCAGCTGAACTGATGGAGCGAGTGACGTTCGCCGTCATCCTACGGCCGGGCATCGATACGGCAGAGGTCGATACCGCCCTCGGCGATCGATATACCTGGATCGACCTGCCGGCGATCGACATATCGTCAACCGACATCAGAGATCATGTTGCGCGTGGTCACAGCGCCCGGTTCCTCGTTCCTGAGGCGGTAGCCGCGTACATCGAGGCCAACAACTTGTACAGCGTTGCGACATCGTCCGACAAAACGGTCTCTATCATCGTCGGCGATGAGTAGCCCGCAACGAGGAGCAACGGCGGAGGCGATCGCTACTGCGATAGCCTCCGCAGAGGCGATCGCTGACAAGAAGGGGGAGGACATCGTCATCCTCGATCTGTCGAGCCTTCTCGTTGTCGTCGATGTCTTCGTCCTCGCAAGTGGAACCTCGACCCGGCACGTCAAGAGCCTCGTTGACGATGCCGAGAAGGCCCTGAGGAGGCTGGATCGGAAACCGATCCGTCGTGAAGGACGCGATCATGGGGAGTGGGTGCTGCTCGACTACGGCGACGTTGTCGTGCACATCTTCGATCGGGAGACAAGGACCTACTACCAACTCGAACGTCTGTGGGCCGATGCCCCGCGTATCGCTTTCACCCCGGTATCACCCGCGGCCGTCGAGTGACG
>BTQS01000004.1:0-32898 GCA_036985995.1 Acidimicrobiia bacterium | reverse complement strand
GGAAGGCCGAGATCCCGTATGCCGTCAGTTCCATGGGTGAGCTGCTCACCATCCCGGAAGTCGCAGACCTCCTTGCCTGGCTACGACTCCTCGGGAACCCGGCGGACGAGCCGTCACTTCTACGCATATGTATCGGAGGCATGTTTCGCATCGGTATGCGCGATATCTCGCGGCTCGCACGATGGTGCGGCCACGTCGAGGGACGCAATCTCGCGGTGGCCCTCGAGCATCTCGACGAGGTAGAGGACCTGTCGCTCCACGGCCGAGACCGTCTGGAGCGATTCAGGGCGATGTATACCGATCTGCATGCACGGGCACAGATGCTCACCGTTCCCCGCATCCTGGCGATGACGATCGACCGACTCGGATTCTGGGACGAGGTCGCGGCCCGGCCTCCTGCCGACGCGGTGACGGCCAGGGCCAATATCGGACGGTTCTCCTCGCTTGCGAACCGGTGGCGACCCCTCGACGGCAAGCCGACCCTCGCGGCGTTCCTGCGATACATCGACGCCCTGGGCGACGCCACACCCGGTGAAGAACTCGAAGCAGCGACAGATCTGTCTGCCGACGTCGTCCAGGTGATCACCGCTCACGCTGGGAAGGGCCTCGAGTGGCCCATCGTGTTCCTCCCGTCGCTTGCGAAGGGCACGTTCCCCACCGGTGTGCGCACCTATGACGACCCTGGCAAGTCGCCTCTCGTGTTGCCGTATCAGCTTCGCCTCGACAGGTCGTCGTTCGCCGGAGCGGAAGCCGCGCCGTCACAGGAGGAACGTAGAGCAGTTCTCAAGGCTCGCCACGATGACGCAGAGTGGAGGCTCGCGTACGTCGCGGTGACCAGGGCGAAACATGAACTCATCATGACGGGCCATGCCTGGGACCGTGATGTGAGGAGGCCGCGGATACCTTCTCCCTTCCTCGAGATGGCCCACGAACTCGATGGAGCACGAACACCCATCTGGACCGAGGACCCGGGCCCCAAGCCAGAGCCGACGCCCGACGAGGTGCCACAGGATGCTCCCGACCCCCTGTTCCCAACGGGCTGGGCCGGCGCCTTGAGAGCCCGGATCGATGATCCACAGTGGATGGCCGCCAACCACCCCGATATGGTCGACGCGGTGCAAGATCGAAGCAAACAGCTCATCATGAAGATCGGGAACCTCCAGGTCCCAGAGGCCGAGGAGAGCACCGAACAATTCTCCACATCGGTGACGAACCTCGTTGCGCTTGCCGAATGCCCACTGAAATTCAAGTGGATCCACCACGATCGATTGCCACGACGCCCTCGGGCCTCGGCGTTACGAGGAACCGAGTTCCACCGGAAGGTGGAGCTACACAACCTGGGTGTCGTCGCACTCGATGATCCGACGATCGACGCTCACGATGCTGTGCATCTCGACGGTAGCAACTCGACCAGGACGGATCGCCACGACCCCTGGGATGCATTCGTGACGTCCCGGTTCTACAAGATGCAGTCCCGGTTCTCGGAAGTTCCGTTCGTCCTCGGCCTCGAGGAGGGCACTATCCGGGGCAAGATCGACGCCATCTACGAAAAGGATGACGGTACATGGGAGATCGTCGACTACAAGTCAGGCACGCGCCGCGACGATGAGGCGCGCGATATCCAGCTCAAGGCGTACGCGCTCGCCGTCACCGACGGCTCCATCGCGGATGATGTGCCGGACACTCTGGAAGTGACATTCGCGTATTTCGGAGGCGGGCGGTGTGAAGAGGTGACAGAATCTGTCGACGATCGGTGGATCGTCTCTGCGACGAACAGCGTATCCCGCCTCGTCGAGATGGCCCGATCCGGCCCCTTCGACGCGCAGCCGACGCCTGCATGCCGGTTCTGTGACTTCCTACACCACTGTCGCGCAGGCAGGGATCAGCTGACGGCCGACAGACCGTAGCTGATGGCTCGCGGGCTCACCCCGCTCGGGCCGACCCACTCGCTGCGGGCTCGTCGATCACGAACGTGACGGGACCCCAATTGGTGAGCGACACGTTCATCATCGCTCCGAACTGACCGGTTTCCACGGAAACGCCGCGGTTGCGCACCGACGCAACGAGTCGGTCGATGATCCCCCTGGCATGCTCGGGAGGGGCAGCGCCGCTAAACGATGGCCGTCGGCCCTTGGTGATGTCACCGACGAGGGTGAACTGTGAAACGATGAGTATGGAACCGCCGATGTCGTGAATGGACCGGTTCATCCTGCCGTCTTCGTCGGGGAAGACACGCATCGCAACGAGCTTCGCAGCGAGTGTCGCCACCTCCCGTTCGCTGTCGGTAGGCACGACGCCAACGAGCACAAGGAGTCCAGTACCGAGCGATGCAACCACGAGATCGTCCACTGTCACGGTGGCATCTGCGACCCTCTGGACAACCGCCCGCACTGCCTCTCCCTCGTTGTAACGCAGTGCCAACCTACACTCGGCGGCATGGTTCGCTCGGTCACCCTCTCGATCGCCCGCGGATTCGCCATGGGTGCAGCAGACATCGTCCCCGGGGTTTCGGGCGGAACGATCGCCTTGATCTTCGGCATCTACGAACGGCTGATCGCCTCTATCCGCGCCGGCTCGTCGGCGCTCGGCCACCTCATGCGAGCAGATCTCGCCGGGACGAAGCGGTGGCTCGACGAGGTGGAATGGGCCTTCATCCTCGCCCTCGGTGGTGGAATCCTGCTCGCCATTGCGTCGCTGGCGCGACTCCTCGAAACACTGCTACGTGAGCAGGCCGTACTCATGGCAGCGATGTTCCTCGGCCTCGTCGCCGGTTCGATCGTGATCACATGGAGCTTGCTGAGACACAAGACGTTGAATCGGGCCCTCATCCTCGTCGGTGTCGGCCTCGCAGTCTTCGTCCTCCTCGGCCTCCGTGGAGGTACCACGGAGGACTCGGTCTCTCAGATCACCGATCCAACCCTGTGGGCCTTTTTCGGCGCGGGGGCCATCGCGATCTGCGCGATGATCCTTCCCGGCATATCGGGCTCATTCCTACTCGTCATCATGGGCATGTACGGACCGGTCCTCGGAGCCGTGACCGATCGGGACGTCGTTTCCCTCGGTGTGTTCACCGTCGGTGCAGTCATCGGGTTGGCACTGTTCTCGCAACTCCTCCACAAGGCACTGACGATGTACCACGATGCGGTACTTGCGGCTCTGATCGGGATCATGGCAGGTTCCCTGCGGGTACTGTGGCCGTGGCCCTTGGGCGTCGATTCCACTGTGATCGGCGCCCCCGACAGCCAGATCATCGGATCCATCGTGGTCGCCGCCGTGGCATTCGTCCTTGTGATCCTCATCGCTCGTGTAGCTCTGAGACTCGAAGAATATGATGTCGTAGCGACCGATACGTCTTGATCGCGACTTCGCCGTCAAATACTCCGAACTTCGCTACTCAAGTCCAGCGGATGACCGCGTTCTCGATCAGATCCTCGATGAGAGCGGGCTCGAGTCCCATGTCCACCAGAAGCTCGGAGACACCATCGAAGTCGAGGTCACGGCGTCGCTGCTCGGGCACCATCCCCTCGAACCGAGGAGCTGGTGTCGGCACTGAGCCGCCGTCTCCGTCGCGCAACGCTCGGCGCGCCTGGTTGTGGGGATGGGTACCCACCTCACTGAGGCTCAGCACAGGGGTAACGCACCCATCGGTCCCATCGAAGATGTCCATCCACTCGTCCCGGGTACGCTGTTGAAAGGACTCTGTCAACAATTGGCGCAGCCGCGGCCAGGCCGTGCGGTCGAGCCGATCTCCGAGCTTCGCCTCATCGAGGCCCAGACCGGCGACCAGCACCGAAAAGAACTGTGGCTCGAGCGCACCGACGGCCACAAACCGGTCATCGGCCGTCCGGTAACAGGTGTAGAACGGGGAGCCACCGTCGAGGAAGTTGGCCTCGCGCTCTTCAGTCCACAGCCCGGCGTTCGCGAGATCACGAATCGGGCCCATGAGCGTGGCCGCGCCATCGACCATGGCCACGTCGACCACCTGGCCCGAACCTGTTGAGGACCGTTCGAAGAGCGCCGCCAGAACCCCGACGATGACGAACATCGCCCCTCCGCCGTAGTCACCCAGCAGGTTGAGGGGCGGAATCGGCATGTCTGAAGTCCCGATCGCGGCGAGCGCACCGCTCAACCCGATGTAGTTGATGTCGTGGCCTGCCATCTGTGCATACGGGCCATCCTGACCCCAACCGGTCAGTCGACCGTAGACGAGCCGCGGATTCGCCTCGCACATCCGTTCCGGTCCGATCCCGAGTCGCTCCGCGACACCCGGTCGGAACCCCTCGATGAGAACGTCGGCGTGCCGGATCACCGTCGTAGCGATCGAGCGATCATCTTCGTCCTTCAGGTTCAGATACAACGTGGTGCGCGGCCTTCGGCCGATCGACGCCATCGCGTCGGGCAGCGCGTTCGATCCCCCTGACCTTTCGATCCGTATGACCGTCGCACCGAGGTCTTCCAGATAGTTGCACGCAAAAGGGCCGGGGCCGATGCCGGCCAACTCGACCACTCGGAGTCCGATGAGGGGCCCGCCCGTCACAGTTGCCCGATACGTTCTATGACGAGCGTGAAGAACCGTTCAGCCTCGACGTCGGACATGATCGTCGCGTTCGCATCACCGGCCGCGTCGTCGATGAATGTGTTCCCGATCGTGTCTTCACTCGTGGTGTCGACGGCCACGTGATGTTGCGATCCTGAGAAGATGGTGGGATCGACGAGGTAGGCGATGACACACGGATCATGCAGAGGCGCCCCGGGGATGTCGTACTTGTCGATGTCGTGCGCCTCGTAGAACCTGATCATGCCGGACGCGGCCGTGGCGACCGGTGTGTCGTGAGTAGCCATGGCCTCGACATGTCGAGGAAGCATCAACGCCTTGTGGGTCACATCGAGCGGGAAGATCGTCAACGGAGCTCCTGAAGTGAACACGACGTGCGCTGCGTGCGGGTCGACGTATGCGTTGAACTCCGCCGCAGCGGTGGTGTTCCCCGGTTCATCGAAGGCGCCTCCCATCCAGACGACTTCGCGTATCTTCGGGACGATCGAAGGTTCTTTGACGATCGCCATACCGACGTTGGTCAGAGGACCGATCGGGCACAGGGTGACGGAGCCATCCGCGGCGTTCGCACATGCTTCGATGATGTGGTCGACCCCGTGGCCCTCAGCGACATCAACGCTCGACACAGGCAAGACAGCGCCATCGACGCCGGTGGGCCCGTGCACGTACTCAGCGGTGAACAGCTTCCGAAGCATCGGCCGTTCGCAACCGCGATACACGGGCACGTCCTCTCGCCTCGCGAGCGCAAGCAACCCGAGCGCGTTCTCGGTCACGAGCGGTTGTGGAACGTTGCCCGCCACGGTCGTGATCGCCGTCACTTCGACCTCAGGTGACGCCAGCGCAAGGAGGATCGCAATCGCGTCATCCTGGCCGGGATCGGTATCGATGATGATCGGCCTGCCGTTCATATTCCTTCACCCATGGTGATTATCGTCGCGCCTCGAGCTTGAAGATCGAGCCCGACAAGGACACAACGTACAGCTCCCCATCCCCTCCCGCGCCGAAACTCGAGACGGCAGGGATCGTTCCCGTCAGTGGCGTCCAGTCGATGTCGGCCGTGGCCGCCGAGTAGCTGCGGAGAAACCCCGAACAGAAGTCGGAGTAGAAGTACAGGCCCTGGATCTCGGGGATCGCGTCTCCTCGATACACATAGCCGCCTGTGATCGAGCATCCCTGGCCGTGGTCGTACTCGACGACGGGCTCCACATACGGAGTTCTATCGCACGTTGCTGAGCGGAAGCACGATGAGCCCTCCATGACCGCCCATCCGAAGTTCAAGGCTCGCACGTCGACGGGCACCACGTTGATCTCCTCGATCTCATCCTGGCCGACATCGGCGATCCAAACATCCTGACCGTCGAACGAGAAACGCCACGGGTTCCGCAGTCCGATCGCCCACACTTCCGGCGCCCCGCCAACCCCGTCCGCATACGGGTTGTTCGCTGGGATGGCGTACGTGTCGACGCCCTCGATTCCCACGGCGATTCGCAGCATCGCGCTGAGCAACGTGTCCACCCGTTGACCATTGCCGAACTCGTCGTTCGCACCTCCCCCGTCACCCATTCCGATCCAGAGGTAGCCATCTGGTCCAAAAGCGATCATGCCACCGTTGTGGTTGGGCGCAGGCTGGTCGATCGTGAGAATCCTCCGACGTGATGCGACGTCGAACACGCCGTCGACGATGGTGAGCTCCTCGATCACGGTCGTTCCCGAGTTGTCCACGTAGTTGACGTACGCGAGCGAGTTCTCGCTGAACCTCGGATGGAATGCAAGACCGAGCAGTCCCTGCTCTCCATCGAACCGCACGTCATCGCGGATATCGAGCACGACCTCATGATCACCACCATCTGAACGCACGATCCGACCCGCTTGTTCGACCACGAGATCCGGACCGCCGGCAGGGTCCGCCGTGAGGAAGACCGGCGCTGAGAATCCACTGTCGACCTCGGCGAGTGACAGAACGAGATCTTCGAGCGACACGGTCGTCGTCGTCACAGCGACCGTCGTAGTGGTTCGTCCCGCCGTCGATGTGACCGAAGGGGTCGTCGTGGACACCAGCGACGAGGTTGTAGACAGGATCGGTGGCGCCGATGTCGGAGCAGGCGCATTGCCGCTGCAAGCACTCAACACAACGCCAACGCCGAGAGACATGGACAGCACCGCGACGCGAAGGAGACCGGACACGTCGTCAGCGTACCGAAATCGAGCCTTCAACCCGCCTGGGCGCAGCGGCTGAGTCCGGACTCACCTATCGGAATGCCTCATTCTCCTGTCGGGTGAGAAAATCGTAGATCTCCACCATGTCGACTCCCGGGATCGTCTCGACCGGCATGGCAGCCAGAACGTGGGAGTTCGGTCGCACAGAAGGCCAGGCGTAGCCGTTCCACTTCTCCGCGGCCTCCTCGCTCACATATCGGCAGCAGACACCATCGGGGCACTTCGACACCGAATGCCGTTCAGTGTTCCATCCACGGAACCACCGCGCATCCTCGAATCTGACACCGACGGTTATGGCATACGCAGGCTCATGGGCCGTCTCAACGAAGGTCGCGCACCAGAATGTTCCAGCGCTCGTGTCGGTGTACTGGTAGTGGATCGTGAAGCGAGCATCGGAGATGAAAGCTTGCCTCGTACCCCACTCACGGCACAACCGCTGCCCTTCGATGGCGCCGACGGAGTTCGTGGGGAACGGCACACCATTGTTCGAGTAGGCCTTCCAGATGATGCCCTGGTCGTCCGACCGAACGAAGTGGGTCCCGAGCCCGAGATGTTCGGTTGCGAGGTTCGTGAACCGATGGCCCGCCATCTCATAGGAAACGAAGAATCGATCCTTCAGGTCCTCAACGGACAGGTTCCGATCGTCCTTCGCGTCGCGCAGGAACGGAATCGCAGAGGCCTCCGGCAGGAGCACGGCTCCCGCGAAGTAGTTCGCCTCGACTCGTTGCCGTAGGAACTCACCAAAATCTCGCGGATCCGGATGACTAAGGGCGAAATGCCCGAGGGTCTGGAGAATCACCGAACGCGCCTGCTTCGAGTCAAGACTGTCCCGCCCATGGACGTAGATCTTGCCGTTCCTGGTGTCTGTGACCGAGCGGACCGACGCAGGAATTTCCGGAGTTCGGATGACCTTGAGACCGAAATGCGCTGCCAGGGCGTTCAGGTCTCCCTTCGACATCGCTCCCTGCCCCGCGTAGTCGACCGCAGCGACCGCAGCGGCAGCGATCTTCTCGATCTCCGAGAAGTAGTTCCCCCGCTCGGTCATCTCTGCCCGGAGCTGAGCGTTCGCCGCCCTTGCCTCGTCCCTCGTGAACGGTGCGGCAGCGTCGCGGCCCCGCAACTCCTCATAGAGCCGAACGATGTGTTCGAGGGCTGCATCGGGGATGCGCGTGCCCGGCTTGAGATACGGCAACCCGAGGTCGCGATAGGCCTGGTCTCGCTGTGCTCGCTCGATCGCGACCTCGAGTTCCGCACGGCGGGTCGGGGCCTCTGCAAGCAGCAGGTCGGATGCGTCGACGCCAAGCGCAACCGACAGATCGTTGATGACGCCGAGCTTCGGCTCCTTCTTGCCGTTCTCGAGCAATGACAGGTACGGAGCCGGCTTTCCAACGATCGACCCGAGATCGTCGAGGGTCATCTTCGCCACCTTGCGGTGGTACCGAACTCGTTGGCCGAACATCAGCGGGTCGATTGTTGTCATGAAATTACCTATCTGTCATCGAATACGGAAAGTATAGCGTTTCTTATCACTCCATGAGTTTGCAAAACAAGAAATATTGTCGTTTCCTGACATCAGTCGAAGGGATACAGATGCGCAACATCGCGATCACAGGCCACACGGAGGCGGGGTTCGAGGCGATCCTGTGTGACGAAGCGTTGACGTTCGTCGCCGATCTCCACCGACGATTCGATGTCACCAGACTCGATCTCCTCGACGCAAGACAACGGCGCCAGGACGAGATCGACAAGGGAGCCGAGCTTCGATTCCTCCCCGGTACGACAGACGTTCGCTCCTCGCAATGGTCCGTCGGGCCGGTGCGAGCAGACCTCCAGGATCGACGCTGTGAGATCACCGGACCGACCGATCGCAAGATGGTCATCAACGCCCTGAATTCTGGGGCGAGAGTGTTCATGGCGGACTTCGAAGATTCGAACGCTCCTACCTGGCACAACATCGTCGGGGGCCAGATCAATCTATTCGACGCCATCCGGAGACAGATCGACTTCACGAGCGAGCAGGGCAAACGCTACGAGCTCGACCGGAACCCGGCGACACTGATGGTCCGACCGCGGGGCTGGCATCTCAATGAGCGGCACATGACGATCGATGGCACCGAGGTTTCGGCATCGCTGTTCGACTTCGGGCTGTACTTCTTCCACAACGCACAGGAGCTGATCGAGCGCGGATCCGGACCCTACTTCTACCTGCCGAAACTCGAAAGCCACCTGGAAGCCCGACTCTGGAACGACGTATTCGTGCACGCACAGGACGCCATGGGTATCGACGCGGGAACGATCAAGGCGACGGTCCTGATCGAGACGATACCGGCAGCGTTCGAGATGGAGGAGATCCTCCACGAGCTCCGGCACCACTCGGCCGGGCTGAACGCAGGACGATGGGACTACATCTTTTCGGTCATCAAGACGTTCCGATCCCGTGAGGGGTTCGTGCTACCCGACCGTGCCAGGATCGGCATGACCGTTCCCTTCATGCGGGCATACACCGAACTCCTCGTGAAGACCTGCCACAAGCGGGGTGCCCACGCAATGGGAGGCATGGCGGCCTTCATCCCGTCGAGAAGGGACGAGAAGGTCAACCAGGTGGCGTTCGCCAAGGTACGAGAGGACAAGACGAGGGAGGTCGGTGATGGGTGCGACGGAACGTGGGTGGCACACCCCGATCTCGTTCCACTTGTGACGGGTATCTTCGACGACGTCTTGGGGGACGCGCCGAACCAGCTGTCGAAACAACGTCTCGATGTGTCGGTCACGAAAGACGACCTGACAGATTTCCGTGTCCCGGATGGCAAGATCACTGAGGTCGGCATCAGGCAAAACGTCGACGTCGCGATCCAGTACATCGCTTCATGGCTGGCAGGTAGCGGAGCCGCCGCCATCTATGACCTCATGGAGGACGTGGCTACGGCCGAGATCTCCCGCTCGCAGATCTGGCAGTGGACCCATTCGCGCTCTACGACCGAGAATGGAACGCCGATCACGCCCGAATTCATTCGCAAGATCGCCGACGCAGAGACCGATCGTCTCCGAACCGAAAGAGGGCATCAGCTCTACGACTCGTCCCGATTCGATGAGGCCAGGGAGCTGTTCGAGAAAGTCGCGCTCAGAGACGAGTTCGTCGACTTCCTGACCCTACCCGCCTACGAGATCCTCGAAGCCTGACTCGACACCTACGGGAGTGACCATGACCAACCAGGACATCATCGCCACACGAGCGGCCGCGATCCGCAAGGACTGGGACACGAACCCTCGCTGGGAAGGTGTCCAAAGGGATTATTCCGCCGCCGACGTCGTGAGGCTCCAGGGATCCTTCCTCGAAGAGCACACCATCGCGAACGCGATGGCACAACGGCTGTGGGTCTCGCTGAACACGGAGGACTACGTCAATGCGCTCGGAGCGATGACGGGTGGCCAGGCCGTGCAGATGGTGAAGGCCGGTCTTCAGGCCATCTACCTGTCCGGCTGGCAGGTTGCCGCAGACGCCAATCTCGCGGGATCGGTGTACCCGGATCAATCCCTGTACCCGGCGAACTCGGCTCCCGCCCTCGTGCGACGGATCTGCAACGCCCTCAAGCGCGCCGACGAGATCGAATGGTCGGAGGGCGATGGCTCTCACGAATGGATGGTGCCGATCGTTGCAGATGCCGAATCGGGCTTCGGCGGCATCCTCAACGTGTTCGAGTTGACCAAGGCATTCATCGAGGCCGGAGCTGCTGCCGTACACCTTGAAGATCAGCTCTCCTCGGAGAAGAAGTGTGGCCACATGGGTGGCAAGGTCTTGGTCCCAACAGCACAGCAGGTGAGGACGCTGCGGGCAGCCCGCCTCGCGGCCGACGTCATGGGCACATCGACACTGATCGTCGCGAGAACCGATTCACTCGCTGCAACGCTCCTGACCACCGACGTCGACGAACGGGACCGGGTCTTCACTACGGGTGAGCGGACTTCCGAGGGGTTCTACACGATTCGAAACGGCATGGACGCTGCCATCTCGAGAGGCCTGGCGTATGCCCCGTATGCGGATCTCATCTGGTGCGAGACGTCGACGCCGGATCTCGAAGAAGCTGCCGCGTACGCCGAGGCTATCCACGCTCAGTATCCCGGCAAGATCCTCGCATACAACTGCTCGCCCTCGTTCAACTGGAAACGCCACCTGGACGATGCAACGATCGCAACGTTCCAAAAGGAGCTAGGGGCGATGGGGTACCGGTTCCAGTTCATCACTCTCGCTGGATTCCATGCACTCAACGCGACGATGTTCGACCTGGCACACCGATACGCAGAGCGAGGCATGGAGGCCTATGTCGAGCTTCAGGAATCCGAGTTCGCGATGGAGGCGGCCGGATACACGGCGACGCGACATCAGCGCGAAGTCGGGGCCGGCTACTTCGATCAGGTGAGCCAGGCGGTAACAGGCGGCGCGTCCTCCACCCTTGCGCTCGAAGGCTCGACGGAAGCAGCCCAGTTCTACGACGGCGCAGAGTAGATCACGCGAACGCCGGCATCACTTCTGTGGTGAACAGTTCCATAGACTCGGTTGTGTAGGCAACGTCGGGGAAATAGATGATCGCGTATCTCATGCCCGCGGTTTCGTAAGCCTTGAACTGTTCGACGATCTGATCCGGTGTACCCGCTGCCGCGCCGATACCACCGAACAACCGGTCCACCGCGACACCAGGGTCGTCGAGCACCGTGGCGAATCGACTGTGCGAGCGCTCGATGCTCGACGCGACCTCAGCGTCGCTCGAACCGATGGCCACATTGAAGTTCACGGATCTCGTGATCGTCGTGAAGTCACGGCCAACACGCCCACAATGCTGTTCGAGCACCGACGACTTGCGGATGAATGAGTCGAGCGTTCCGCCGAAATTGGTGTAGTCGGCATATTTCGCAGCGGTGCGGAGCGTGAGCTGCTCACCCCCTCCTGCCACCCAGAGCGGGATCATTGGATCCTGTATCGGCTTCGGTCGGCAGATAGCACCCTCGACGGTGTAGTACTTCCCCTCAAACGATGCCTCGTCTTCGGTCCACATTGCTCGCATGATCTGGATCGCCTCATCGAGTTCGCCGAGTCGCACTGAGGGCTTCGGGAACGGATACCCGTACGCGATGTACTCGTGTTCGTACCATCCTCCGCCGATGCCCATCTCGAGCCGCCCGTTCGAGATCACGTCGATCGACGCGGCGACCTTTGCGAGATATGAGGGTTTGCGGTACCCGTTACAGGTGCACATCTGCCCGAGTCGGATGGTGTCGGTGACGACAGCGAGCGCCGCCATGAGGGTCCACGCTTCGTAGGTCGCCTCCTGTGTGGGCAGAGGCACCGTGTGGAAATGGTCGTAGACCCATGCCGATGTGAATCCGAGGGACTCAGCCTTTCTGGTCACAGAGACCATGGTGTTCCAGTGTTGGCTCGTGTCGATACCGACGAGGTCGAGTCGCCAGCCTTGGGGGATGAATGTTCCGAACTGCATACGTCGACCCTAACGCGCTCAACGCCCGGTAGACACTAGACGCCGATCGCGTCCCCAAGACGATCCCGGTAGCTCCCGACTGATCCAAGGAGGAGTGCGGTCGACTTCGCTCGCTTGAAGTACAGATGCGCATCGTGTTCCCATGTGAAGCCGATGCCGCCGTGGACCTGGATGTTGTCACCTGCGACCTTGACATAAGCGTCCGAGCAGACCGACTTCGCAAGCGAAACCGAAATGGGCGCTTCATCAGGGTCATCGATGGATCGCGCTGCATGCCAGGCAGCAGACTTTGCATGCTCGACGGCAACGAGCATGTCCGCGCATGTGTGCTTCACGGCCTGAAACGAGCCTATGGCCCTACCGAACTGGTACCTGGTCTTGGCATACTCGACTGCCATCTCGAGGCATCTCTGGGCGCCGCCTACCTGCTCGTGGGCAAGCGCGACGACGCCGGCATCGAGCGCGGCTCGAACGGCTTCGGGGTGTGGCGCATGGCCGAGGTACGCGTCGTTGCCGAGCCGTACGTCACTGCATACGACCTCACCGAGAGGTCGAGTCGCATCGAGCGCCGGCGTGACACGCACGGTGACACCGTCTGCATCGACATCAACAGCGAACAGTGCGGCAGCACCGTCGACGCGAGCGGCGACTATGAGGAGGCTCGCATTAGGAGCATCGGTGACGAAGCGCTTCGTTCCGTTGACGATCCACCCGCCATCGGCTGGTTCGGCTACGGTCTCGGCGGAAGTGAGATCACTGCCGTGGAGATCCTCGAACACGGCAAGTGTCGCGATCGTTTCACCCGATGCTATCGATGGAAGCAATGCGGCCTTCTGCTCATCGGTCGCTGCAGCGAGAATCGCGGTCGACGCGAGCAGCGAGGACAACAGCGGGGACGGCGTCACCATGCGGCCGAGCTCCTCGAAGACGACCGAAAGCTCGCCCAAGCCATAGCCGGCGCCTCCGTAGGCCTCAGGGATGTTGAGTCCAACAACCCCGATCTCGGCGAGTCCTCGCCATGCCACCTCGTCGAAGGCGTCCTGAGTGAGCGACATCTCACGTACCGAATCCAGGTCGGTGTTCGCCTCGAGGAACTCCCGCACGGTGCTCGCGAGCATCGATTGTTCATCGCTACGTGCGAACGTGATCGCGTCAGCCACGCGGCACCTCCTTCCACGGCAGGTCCTTGTCGACCCTTGGCTCCCCCGGAAGACCGAGCACCCGCTCACCCACGATGTTGCGCATGATTTCCGACGTTCCGCCTTCGATGCTGTTGGCACGCGCCCGCAGGAAGTGGCGCTGCGGGCTCATGACCCGCTCGACCTCACGCGTGTCGTAGGTCGTGGCTTCGAGTGTGTACCCCTCAGGAATCGTGGCACCCTCGAACCCGAGCATGGAAACCGTGAACGACGTGACCTCCTTGTTCAGGTCCGCCCACGCGAGCTTGCCTGTCGATCCCTCTGGCCCCGGTACTCCCGCCTTCATGCTCTCGGTCGCGCGCAGTGACGTGAGGCGAAGCGCCTCCACCTCACCCCACAGCCGAACGAGCTCCCTCCGTGTCTCCTGGTCGCCTGATCCGGACGCCTTCCATGTCTCGATTGCAGTCCCTATCGCACCATGGTTTCTCGGTACCGTGTTCCCGCCGATCGCAACCCGCTCGTTCATGAGCGTGGTCATCGCGACTCGCCAGCCGGCGCCAACATCGTCGATCCTGTTCGTGTCCGGTATCCTGGCGTCGTCGAAGAACACCTCGTTGAACTCTGCCTCACCAGTGATCTGATAGAGGGGGCGGATATCGATGCCCTCTGCCTCCATGTCCACGATGAAGTACGTGAGCCCTTTGTGCTTCGGCTGATCGGGATCAGTCCGCGTCACGAGCATCCCCCACTTGGCGAGGTGGGCGAGTGTGGTCCACACTTTCTGGCCATTCACAACCCACTCGTCACCGTCCTTCACGGCGCGGGTAGAGAGTCCCGCAACGTCGGAACCGGCGCCCGGTTCGGAGAACATCTGACACCAGATCTCGTCCATCGTGAACATGGGACGTAGCCATCGCTCCATCTGTTCTTGTGTTCCGTGGGTAGCGAGGACACCGGATCCCATTCCGATACCGAGAAGGTTCGCCGACCGGTTCCACGTCGGAGCCCCGGCCTCGGTGAGCCTTCGCGCGATCGTCTCGCGGTACTTCGGTGACACGCCCAGGCCACCGTGTCCTACGGGGAAGTCGACGAACGCGAGCCCCGCGTCGAACTGGGCGCCCCAGAAGACCCTGGCATCAGTTGATTCTGGCGGGCAATCCGCGAGCAGCTTGTCGATGGCTTCATCGACCGTCGATGCGTCTGGTGTTGTGTCTGTCACGTGTTGGTCTCCCGATGGGTCTCAGGACGCTAGGAAGTGGGCGCCATGACGGCGAGTGTGAGAATGTCTGCCACGAGCGCAGGCGTGTCTTCACCCTCGATCTCGACCACGATGTTCGAGGTCATGAGGTGCTGGCCTGGGGATTTCTCTTTGACCTCTTTGAGCGTCGCGATCGCCCGAATGTTCGATCCGACCCTCACCGGGGCCAGGAACCTGACCTTGTCGCTGCCATAGTTGATCAGCATGGTCGCGCCCTCGGGGACGATCGTGGCATTCCCCGTAAGGTGGCTGAGCATCGACAAGGTCAGGAAACCGTGAGCGATCGGCTTCCCGAATGGCCCGGTAGCGGCAGCCTCGCCTTCGACATGAATCCACTGATTGTCGAGGGTCGCCTCCGCGAAAGCATCGATCCGACCCTGGTCGATGGTGAACCAGTCAGATCTGCCGATCTCGGTACCGACGTACGAAGACAGCTGATCAACGGGGACGATCATCATGACACCCTTTCGCGAAATGTGGATCGCAGTTTAGGGGGCGATCCCTCGCGTACACCGAGTCGGAGTGCCAATATCACGCAGGAGCGGACGGAGGGCACGAGGTGAACATCAGGGAAAAGGTCATCCTCATCACCGGCGGAGCCGGTGGAATCGGCGCTGCCATGGCAAGGCGATTCAACAGCGCCGGCGCGGGCATGATCGTCGTCACAGACATCGACGCTCGAGGCGCTCAAGCCGTAGCAGAATCGGTCGGAGGTGAGGGCATCGCCCTCGACGTGACGAACGAGGACCAGACCCGGTCCGTCATCGAGCACGTGGAGGCGTCGTACGGGCGCATCGACCTGCTGTGCCTCAACGCCGGCATCCCGACAGACGGATCCATCGACGCTCCGAATGTCGCGTGGCAGCGGACCTGGGAGGTGAACGTCATGGCGCATGTATATGCGACGCGCCATGCCCTTCCCGGGATGCTCGATCGCGGCGCCGGCTACATCTTGACCACAGCGTCTGCTGCCGGGCTCCTGACCAACATCGGTGCTGCGCCGTATTCCGTCACCAAACACGCGGCTGTTGCACTCGCGGAGTGGCTTGCCGTCACCTACGGGCAGCGCGGCATCACTGTTTCGTGTCTGTGCCCGATGTTCGTTGACACGCCGATGCTCGATGCCTTCGGCGGACATACTGCCGAGATGCAGTCATGGGTCCATGAGCTTGCGATCAGTGCCGAGGACGTTGCCGATGCCGTTGCCGAGGGAATCGTCGAGGAGCGCTTCCTCATCCTCCCCCACCCGATCGTCGGTCAGTATTTTCGACGCAAGGCGACCGACTACGACCGCTGGATCGCCGGCATGCAGGACCTCCAGGCATCCGTCGGGCCGGGGGTCAACTGATTCTCAGTACCACTTTGCCCGTGGCAGTCCGCGAAGCGAGCATCTCGAAGGCTGCCAGGTACTCAGCCAACGGGAAGACATTCGTGACGCGAGGGTTCAGCGTCCCTCTTGCGAGCATGTCGAAGAGCGCCGCACCGTTGGCTCTATTGACCTGCGGTTCGTGCTGGGTGAACGATCCCCACCACACCCCGACGATGGACGCTCCCTTGAGCAACGGAATGTTGAGCGGAATCTTCGGGATGTCCCCGGCGGCGAACCCGATGACCAGATGGCGTCCTCCCCACGCAATCGTACGGAGGGCTTGTTCGGACAAGTCGCCTCCGACCGGGTCGAAGATCACATCAACCCCGCGCCCGTCCGTCAGTTCCTTCACGTGATCCTTGAGGTTCGCCGTTGAGTAGTTCACCCCCAGATCCGCCCCGAGGGAACGGCAGAAGTCGAGCTTGTGATCTGTGCTCGCCGCTGCGATGACCGTAGCTCCCATGGCCTTGCCGAGTTCAACCGCGGCGGACCCTACGCCCCCGGCCGCGCCAAGAACCAGAAGGGTCTCCCCCTCCTGGAGGCGGGCTCGTTGCACCAGCGCGTGATACGCCGTTCCGTAAGCAAGCGTGAGGGAAGCGCCCGTATCGAAATCGATGGATTCCGGGAGCGGGATCACTGCATGGGCGTCGAGCACCCACTCGTGCGCAAACGCACCTGTCACCCCAACAGCCATCACTCGGTCACCGACCTGTACGTGTTCGACACCCTCGCCCACCTCGGAGACGACGCCGGCACCTTCGGCACCGGGAACGAACGGAGGCTCAGCCTTGATCTGGTACAAACCCTGGACCACCAGCAGATCCGGGAAGTTCAGACTCGCTGCCTTCATCGCGATACGTACCTGACCGGAACCAACTACCGGGTCCGGGACGTCGGCGAGTTCGAGGTTGGCGAACGGACCGAGCTCAGCGCACAGGACTGCCCGCATCAAGGCACCTCGAACAAGCCGGCAGCTCCCATGCCTCCACCGACACACATCGTGGAAACGACATAGCGGGCTCCCCGCTTCTTCCCTTCAATCAGGGCATGCATCACCATCCGAGCGCCGGTCATCCCGTAGGGATGGCCAATCGAGATGGCTCCGCCGTGCACGTTGAGCTTTTCGTCCGGAATCCCGAGCTCGTCTCGGCAGTAGATCACCTGGACCGCAAAGGCCTCGTTCAGCTCCCACAGATCGATGTCATCCATCGTGAGGCCCGTCCTGTCGAGCAACTTGGGCACGGCATACACGGGGCCGATTCCCATGATGTCGGGATCGACGCCTGCTACCGCCAGGCCTCGGTAGTACCCGAGTGGTTCTAGGCCGCGCTTTTCAGCGAGCGCGGCCTCCATCACGACGGTCGCGGCCGCGCCGTCGGACAGCTGGCTCGCATTCCCCGCTGTGATGGTCCCACCCTCGGTGACCGGCCCGAGGTTCGCGAGGCCCTCGAGCGTCGTCGATGGCCTGTTGCCCTCGTCCTTTGTCAGCGTCACCTCCTCGTACGTCGTCTCACCGGTTTCCCTGTTCACGAGCATCTTGTTGGCCGTGACGGGGACGATCTCCTCATCGAACGCACCGGCCTCCTGGGACGCTGCCGTGCGCATCTGAGACTGGTAGCCGTACGCATCCTGCGCCTCTCTGGAGATCCCGAAACGTTCAGCGACGACGTCCGCCGTTGCGATCATCGGCATGTATGCCGCCGGGTGCTTCTCGATCAAGGCCGGGTCGATCATCCTCCAGGTGTTCGTGTGCTCGTTCTGGGCGAGAGAGATGGATTCGACGCCCCCAGCGATCACGACGTCCATACCGTCATACATGACCTGTTTGGCCGCGGTGGCGATCGCCATCATGCCGGAGGAGCATTGACGATCGATCGTCATGCCGCTCACCGAAGTAGGAAGGTCGGCGGCCAGCGCTGCGAGGCGACCGATATTCGGGAATTGGGTGCCCTGGGGCATGGCACAGCCCATGATCACGTCGTCGACCTCGCCTGGGTCAATACCGGCGCGTTCGACCGCTGCCTTGATGGGCACGGCTCCGAGGCTCGGAGCCTCGAGATTGTTCAACGCGCCCCGATAGGCCTTACCGATCGGTGTTCTCGCTGCCGAGACGATGACCGCTTCCCTCATACTGCTCTCCTCAGTCCGCGCTTTGCATGCCTTCTATGGCTTTCCCAACGAACTTCATGGACTGTTCCCCGCCTGTGGTGAACTCCTGTTGCTCATGAGGATCGAGGATATCGGCGATCCGAGCGGCGATGTTCTCGGGCGTGCGTTCGCCTGGATTGAGCCAGATACCGTCGGTTTCATAGATCTTCACCGCCGCATATCCGCCGGCGCCTGCCGCCAGGATGATCCCGTTGGGAGCATCTCTCGATACGAGGAACACCAAACCCGGCGTCACTTCTTCCGGTTTCAAGAGCTCCTTGGCCTCCTCAGGCAGGAGGTCATCAGTCATGCGTGTGTGCGCGACAGGAGAGAGCGCGTTGATCCTGATGTCGTACTTGACGCCTTCCGCTCGCAATGTGTTCATCAAGCCGACCACGCCGAGCTTTGCTGCACCGTAGTTCGCCTGCCCGAAATTGCCGTAGAGGCCTGAAGAGGAGGTTGTGACGACAATGCGGCCGTATCCGCGGTCGCGCATCGGACCCCACACGGCCTTCGTACAGATCGCCGTACCCGTCAGGTGCACCTTTACGACCATGTCGAAGTCGCTCTGATCCATGTTCGCAAAGGACTTATCTCTCAAGATCCCGGCGTTGTTGACCAGAACATCCACCCGGCCCCACCGGTCGATCACAGCACCTACCATCGCTGCGACAGCGCTCGAATCCGCGACGTTGGCACCGTTCGCCATTGCTTCCCCACCAGCTGCCTCGATCTCTGCAACGACCGACTCTGCGGTGGTGAGCGAAGCGCCGGTGCCGTCGCTGGCGCCACCGAGATCGTTCACGACGACCCGTGCACCCCGCGCAGCGAGAGCGAGAGCGTGCGAACGACCCAAACCCTGGCCGGCTCCTGTGACAATTGCCACCTGCTCATCGAACGTGATCATGACTCCTCGATCGCTTATCGCGGATCACCGATTGTAGGGATCGCGTTTCTCGCTACTTGTTCAGGAAACCGCCGTCGATCGTGATCGTGTCTCCCGTATGCCAAACCGAGGCATCGGAGGCGAGGTACACGGCGATCCCTTCGAAGTCCCCCGGTTTACCGAACCGACCGACCGGGATGCGTGGCTTCACCTTGCTCTCGAAATGCTCCGATCCGATGACACCCGCTGTCATACCGGTTACGACATACCCCGGCGCAATGGCGTTCGCTCGTATCCCGTACTTGCCATATTCGACCGCAATTCCCTGAATGAGAGCTCGTACCCCTGCCTTTGTGGCCGCATAGTGTTCGCCACGAGGAAAACCGATGTCCGCCGACACCGACGATGTGACCACCAGCGAGCCAGAGCCACGGGGCTTCATGTGCTTCACCGCTTCGCGAAAGGTCCAGAACACGCCATCCATGTTGACCTGAAAGACGTATCGCCACTCCTGCGTCGTCATGTCCTCGAACCGGGTGACACCTGAACCGACGCCGGCGTTCGCGAAGACCGAATCAACGCGACCGAAATTCTGGACGGTTACCTCAAAGGCCTCGACGACAGCGGCCTCATCCGACACGTCGACCGCCAGGGGCAGCACTTCTCCGCCGTGTGACCGCAGCACGTCAGCGGCATCCGTGTTCCGTCCCTCGTTGCGTCCCCAGATAGCGACACCGGCGCCGGCCTGCGCAAGTGCTCCCGCCATCGCAAGCCCGATTCCATTGTTTCCCCCGGTGACAAGCGCCACCTTTCCCGTCAGGTCGAACAGGTTCTGCACGAGTGATTCCTCCCGAATGAGCGTCGACGGCTAATCCTAGGAGTGACCAACCACGAGTTTCCGAGAAGCAGCTGTACCGTTGCGACATGCGCAGATCGATCGTGCTCGTGGTTGTGGTGATGGCCCTCGTGGCCGCGGCATGCACGACAACGCGTCCGTTGGCGCCCGAGTTCATAGAGACGACGACAACAACCACGATGCCGATCGGCTCGGAAGGGACGACAACGACAATCACCCTTCCCCCGCAGGAGGACCGGGTCGTCGGAACCGTCGCGTCTGTCACGGACGGCGACACGCTTTCGACCGTCATCGAAGGCGAAGCTGTCGATGTGAGACTTGACGGCATCAATGCACCAGAACTCAACGAGTGTTGGGGACGGGAAGCTACCGTCCTGTTGACCGCCCTCGTCGCGAACAAGCAGCTAGTACTCGTCGACGGCGAATCCGATACCGACCAGTTCGGACGACTGCTTCGGTACGCATATCTCGAGACCGAGAACGGACTCGAGTTCGTCAACGCGACGATGGTGGCAGACGGAAACGCGGTAGCGGTCCAGAACGGTGGCCCACACCAAAGTTCCCTCAAAGCACTCGAAGCCAGGGCATACCAATCCGGGAAGGGCATGTGGGGAACGTTGGTGTGTGGCGACGAAGAGGCCTTGCAGGCCGATCGGCCCGTCGTTCGAGTGGGCGAGATCCAGTACGACCCCAGCGGGCCGGACGACGATGCACTCGATCAGGAGTACGTCACGTTCGTGAACGAGGGCTACGGACGGGTGGACTTCTCAGGTTGGACGGTTCGCGACGAAAGCTCGACCAATCGCTTTACGTTCCCGAGAGGAACCGTGCTTGCGCCGGGCGACGAGGTGACGGTCATCACGGGGTGTGAGGGTGGGCCTCTCAACAGTCTCCAATGGTGCTCCGACACGCCGGTATGGTCCAACGGAGGCGACACGGTCATCGTGTCCGATACCCTCGGCAACGCCGTGATCCGGTATTCGTACACCGGTGAGTGAGCGGATCGTCAGCCGCTCACAGTTCACAGAAAGCTGTCGACTCTTGTGCTGACGCTCTTCATCTCCATGAACAGACGCAGATAGTCGGGCCCGCCCGCTTTCGCATTGCTCCCAGACATGTTGAAACCACCGAAAGGTTGGATCCCGACGAGTGCACCCGTGATCTTTCGGTTGAGATACAGATTCCCCACATGGAAGTCGCGCTTTGCTCGCTCGAGGCGCTGCTCGTCGTGCGAGTAGAGGCCTCCGGTGAGTCCGAACTCGGTGCCGTTCGCGACCTCGATCGCTTCGTCGAAGTCTTTGACGGCGATGACCGACAGCACGGGTCCGAAGATCTCATACTGAGCCAGACGGGCATCGGGGTCGACGCCGGCGAAGATCGTCGGCTCGATGTAGTACCCACCGTCCCGATCGATGGCGTGGCCTCCCATGACCAGCTCTGCCTCATCGACGCCTAACGCGATCTCGGCAAGGATCGATGCATGCTGGTCTTGTGAGATCACCGGGCCAACAGGATGGTTATCCACCGCCGGGCCAACGCTCAACTGTGACGCGATGTCGACGACCTTGTCGAGCAACTCGTCGTGGATCGACTCAAAGACGATCAGTCGGGAACATGCCGAGCACTTCTGCCCCTGGAATCCGAATGCCGAGCGAACAGCGTCGACAGCAGCGGCGTCGAGATCACACGTGTCGTCGACGATCAACGCATCCTTGCCTCCCATCTCCATGTACGCCCGTTTGAGCCAGCGCTGACCCGGTTGGACCTTTGCTGAACGTTCGGCGATCCGGAGACCGACCTCCTTGGATCCGGTGAAGTTGATGAATCGCGTCCGAGGGTGTTCAACGAGCGCATCACCGATCGTCCCGCCGGAACCAGGGAGATAGTTCACTACCCCGGGAGGGATGCCTGCCTCCTCGAGGACCTTCATGAAGCCCCACCCGACCAGCGGGGTATTCGATGCTGGCTTGAGTACGACCGTGTTTCCGGCCGCGACGGGCCCCACCGTCATCCCCACCAGAATGGCCAGCGGGAAGTTCCACGGCGGAATGACAACGCCGGATCCGATGGGCTGGAGCCACGACTCGTTCACCTCACCGGGATAGGGATGTACCTCGACCGGCTCCGCGAGTTTCAATGCCTGATGGGCGTAGTAGCGACAGAAGTCGATCGCTTCGGCGACGTCGGCTTCGGCTTCTGCCCAGTTCTTCCCGGCTTCGAATGTCTGCCACGTTGAGAACTCGAACGTGCGCTCAGCGATGAGGTCTCCGACCCGATGGATGAGTCCTGCCCGTTCCTCGGCTGCCCGTCTTGACCATGGGCCAAACGCTTGCCAGGCGGCTTCGATCGCTTGATCAACATGCTCGAGACCCGCTGAAGCTGCCGAGCCAACGCGCCGGTCCGGAACAGAGGGGTCCACCGATTCGATGGACGCACTCGTATCGATGTGCTCACCGCCGACAACGAGCATCGCACGCTCGCCCAGGCGAGCTTTCACGGTCGCGATCGCGCTTCGGTATCGCTGCGCGGTGACCGGATCAGCGAAGTCAGAATAGGGCTCTGTGCGGTACGGGCTCAGCACCTTGCCTCCTGGGATCGAATATCTAGGCCCCTAAGGATACGCCTCTACCCGCCGATGATGGATAACGGACGATCAAGGGGAACCGTGTAAAGAACACCTGAAGTCATGCGATGAGGGACCGATAACTCACGTGTGGAACAGTACGTACTCGTCATCGAAGACTCGGCCTCGGTTCGAAGGCTGATCGAAGTGTGCCTCCGTGTTCTCGGCGTCGACGTGAAATCCGCAAGCGACGGCACAGAGGGTCTCGAGGCGATACGGAATGACCGACCGGACGCCGTGGTGCTCGACATCGGTCTGCCCGGACTTGACGGTTGGGAGGTGCTGCGACAACTGCGCGAGGATCCATCCACGGCAGACCTGAAGGTATTGGTTCTCACTGCACACGCACAGCCGGAGATGGCAGACCGCGCAGCCAAAGGTGGCGCTGACTCGTTCATGACCAAGCCGTTTCGGCCGCTCGATCTTCGCGTTCAGGTGGAGAAGCTGCTCGCCGATTGACATCGTCAACGGAAGTTGCAGGCCCCGTCCACCGTAGGCTTGGATCATGACGACGGCCCTTCTGATAGCGAATCCCTCCGCGTCGCAGTTCACAGGTGGGCTCTACCGCCAGGTCGTCACATCCCTCAAGCTCGCCTTCGACCTCACGACGGATTGGCCGATCTCCGCGCTCGAGACCGGCATAGCCACGCGCGAGGCGGCTGCCTCGGGAATCGACGTAGTTTTCGCCATGGGTGGTGACGGTGCGGCACACCATGTCGCGAATGCGCTCGTCGGCTCGGACACCGCTCTGGGTCTGATCCCGGTTGGGACGACGAACGTGCTCGCACGGATACTCGGAGTCCCATTGAAACCAAGAGCTGCGGCCCAAGCAGCAATGGACTACAGCCCGATTCCAACTCGGATGCTTCGCGTCGAAGCGGAGACGGACTTCGGGTCGATCAAGCGACACGCAACCTTCTCACTCGGGATGGGGTTCGACGCCGATATCGTCGAGATCGCCGAGACACGGCCGTTCGCCAAGTCGAGGTTCGGCGGTATCTACTACGCGACCACAGCGATAACGCGGCTCCTGACGAGCTGGAGAGCCGAGTTCCCCAATCTCCGCATCGAATGTGATGGGGACCGCTTCGACGCTGTCGTGGCTCTCACACAAGTCCACAACCCCTATACGTACTTCGGCCGGATGCCACTCCACCTCACTCCGCACCCCCCGAAAGGTGTCGCTACGCTCGCGGCGAACAGTCTGAGTGTGAGGAAATCGGCCGAGATCTTCAGTCGCGCTGCACTGCGGAGAAAACACCGTGAAGCGACGGGCATCCGGCTCTGGACCGACTACGAGCACCTCATCGTGGACGCCGACCCGAAAACGCCGTTCCAGGCCGACGGAGAGCTCCTTGGCTACGCGTCCCGCCTCGAGATCGAACCTCGCAACGACGCGATCCTCGTGCTCAGACCGCGTCGTTCCTAACGGTCTTCGTGTTGCACGATCACGTTGAGGTATGCGAACGGGATCTCGATGCCCTCGTCATCGAGGCGCCGCTTCAACCTGCGGAGGAACTCGCGCTTGACGGACCACCGCTCTTCGGCTGCGAGGGTCATGAGGACACGAATGATCACAGATGAGTCGCCGAGTTCGTTGATACCGAGCATCTCGGGCTCCGTCAGGAACTTCCGTCTCCATTCCGGATCTTCGGCCATCGCCCTGGCCTCGTCGAGAATGATCGCCATTGCATGGTCGAGGTCGGTTCCGTAAGCGACGGGGATGTCGGCCACGTACCGCGAAAAGTCGGGTGTTCTGTTCGAAGCGACCTGAATCTGACCGTTGGGCACGTGATGGAGGTTGCCTTCGAGATCCCTCAGGACGGTCGTGCGCAGCTTGATCGCTTCGACGGATCCATCGACGCCGGCAATCGAGACAACGTCTCCGATCGAGTACTGATCCTCGAGCAGGATGAGGAAACCGGCGATGACATCTCGGACGGCATCCTGGGCACCGAAACCGACAGCGATACCAACGGTTGTGCCAACGGCGAACAAAGGCGCCATAGGTATACCCCAAAGACCCATGATGGTGAGTACGACGACCGACCATACGACCACCGCGATGATGAGTCTTGCAACGTCGGTGAGGGTGCTGAGCCGCTGCCCACGCTCTCGGTCTTCTTGAGCTTCCGACGTCGTCAACCGGGAAGCGACCCGTGCCCTCCACCGGGTGAGAGATCTTCGAACGATGGCCATGACAACGACGGCGGCGATGATCGTACCGATCGTCGCGGTGATCTCGAACCCCTTGCCTCTCCATATGTCGGACAAGGTGTCGATGATCGCTTCACCCACGATGGTCTCCCTCGATGGAATGATGGAAATCGTACGCTTCGACACCCAACGATACGAATGTCGCTGCCGCAAGTGCCACGCTCTGGGCCTCGTCATCGTCGGTTGTCGTGCGTGCTCGTTCGGCGCACGCAGTCCACGAGTCGTTCGCTACTCCTCGCAGATCCAGCGCTGCCTTGGCCAGCGCCGTTGTCTTCAGGTCGAATCGGCGATCGAGCGCGTCCTCGAGATCAGCAACGTCGATCGAACCGGCCGCGACCGTACTCACGACCTCAGGTCCCCTGTATCCATCCCCTTCGAGAAGGACTTCCAGGTCCGCGGCGACCATCGAAGCATCCGGTCCCAGCCGATCTACCTGGTTCAGCACGAAGATGAACTGGTCGCGGTAGGTGGAGAGGTGCTGGAGGAACTCACGGTGCACGACCGGATCTGCATACTTCTCGGGGTCGAAGACCCATATGACCGCGTCGACTGCCGGCAGCACCTGCTCGACAATGTGGCGATGCGCGGCTTGGATGCTGTCGAAATCAGGAAGATCGACAAATACCGTGGATGTGACGGCATCGGATACGACGACCTTGTCGATGCGGAGATTCGTCGTCAACCCACTGAGATCAGCGGCGCCTTCGGCCGGCACCACCGCGATGGCGTCGCTCGTCGTCGGTCGCACGATGCCGACCTCCACTACATCGTCTGAGACAAGGGCGTTGAGTAGGGATGACTTACCGGTTCCCGTCCCTCCAGCGAGCGCGACAACAAGGTACTCCCCGAGGAACCCGGTCCTGCGCCGTACCCGCCTCGCTACTTCGGCGATCGACCGACGAACCTCGTCATCGAGCACGCCTTCGGTCCGAGCGACTGCAACATCAGCAACGTCGAGCAGTGGCACGAGGCTAGTCATCGATCCTCCGAGCAGAATCCATGGCGTCCGCTGCTCCCGCCAGATCACCGGGTTGATAGTTACCGAGGTCAGACAATAGGTTGAGCCATCCAACGCGTCGCTCTTCTACCGAACCGGCGATAAGCACTGAGAGCTCATCGCGTCCGGTGTCCGTCACCACTGCTCGTTGCTTTCCCATGATCCGCAGAAAGCGCTCCGGTAGCACGACGCCGTCGTTGATCGCAGATTTCCAGGCAAGCCGCTCGACCATCCGTTCCGCCGCCCGGCGGCGCCACCGAATCGATGCGGCCTGCATATGGATATCTACACACCGCACTCGCCACAGATCGAGATCGGCATCCAGAGTAGCTCCGTCCCAACGACCGAGACGGTCGAGGATCCTTTGCCCCAGGTGCGTCTTCGAGCCGCGAACGATGTCATCGTCACGATCTCGAATCGTTCTCGCAACCATCTCGACCGCCGCCTGCTTCGTAGCCAGCCAGCTGTCATGAACCGCCAGGGGAGGCATCGATGTGGAGACGAGCGGGAGGCCTTCCACCGCGCGTCGAACTGCGCCTATCTCAGGGGCACTGCTCGTGACGGTTCCAGCGATGAACCGGGCAGCAGAGCCAGCCGCGTGTGACATGATCGTCATCGAGGACGCTTCACCTCGATCCCCAACACTGGCAGCGACCATCTTGCGAAGGATCACCGGATCTGTCTCCCCCTCACCGACCACGACGAGTCCCGTATCGAATATGCCGCGAACGGATTCAAGGAGGGTGGATTGTTCTTGCTCATCCCCACGTACACGGTTGAGGATGACCCGGGAATTCGCCTCACGCACTTCGGCCCACAGCGACGCGACCGATGCATCTCCATACCGGCTCGGAGACACTACGACGAGCACGAGATCTGCCTCGGTGAGCGTTGATCGAACCGTGTCCGGGTCGTGCTCCCAGCCCGGCGTGTCGAGAAAGACGAAACCGCTGGGCGCTTCGGGAGCAATGGTATATCTTCCGTCCGCATCGTATGCACCGGATTCTCCCGAACCGGACGCAACGATGCCGGTGGTGGTTGGTCGTAGCGCACCCTCGGGTGAGGCGTTCAACCCGACGATCATGTTGAAGATGAACGAACGTCCAGATCCCGACGGACCTACCAACACAACTACGGCACTCCTGCTAGCGATACGGCCCATCACGTCGAGAGACGTCAACGCATCACTGATCACAGCTCGATCGTCGTTGCTGAGCAGCAGGTCGGGAACCGCCAGTAACTCCTGCCGGAGGACATCGACGGAAACCAACAAGGAGCTTTCCCCAGAAGTGGGCACGTGAGTCAAGACCTCACACATCGATCCCGGAGAACAGATGGGTTTCCGCTGCATCCCAAGGCCCCTGGCTGTACAGAAGTTCGAAATCCTCCCACGGATACACCGATTCGACGACATCTGTCGGAACCGCGAACCAGAAGCCATTCGGGTCGACCTGAGTGCGGTGCGCACGAAGCGCGTCCCTTCCCTGTTCAACATACCCCGTGACGTCGAATCTCATGAGCCTTCGATCCGGTACGTGAAAGTCCCCGAGCCGCTCCAGCCATGCTACCAAGGGTGATTCGCCTGTCCGCTCGAGCATGGCCTCGTGAAGGACGACGAGCCGCTCGCGCGTGAACACGGGTGCGTAGAGCTTCTCGATCTGCCATGGGTCGCCGGCCGCGGGATACCGATCCGGGTCGGCTGCTGCCGCTACCAGCTCGAGTGTCACCTCGTGTACGCGCAGGTGATCCGGGTGCGGGTAGAACTCGTGGGCGTCGTAGCCGAGAACGACCGAGGGACGCTCCCTGCGCACAATCTCAACGACAGCGCCCAGCACAACGTCGAGCGGTTGATTGCGGAACACGTCCGATCGTCCGTTGTCATCGGAATCGGGCATTCCCGAGTCGCGGTATCCGAGCATCACAACCTCGTCGTACCCGATGATGCTTGCGGCCTCCGCGAGCTCGCTCGCACGGATCTCGGCGAGCCGTTGCGTAATCTCTGAACGATCCATGACCGGATTCAGGATGTCCCCGGCCTCACCACCTGTCGCCGTCACCAGTATCGCTCGTACACCTTCATCGACGAGACGAGCAACAGACGCTGCTCCCTTCGACGACTCGTCGTCAGGATGTGCGTGAAGAGCGAGCATGGTGGCAGACATGACGGCGAGTATGGCGCACGTAGGAACTAACGAACCGACGGACATCTGTAAGCGACCGAACTGCTACTTCAATATCGCCACGGCAGCGGACCCTTCGCTGCATTCGTCGAGTAGCGGGCACCAGCGGCAGAAAGGTCCGGCGGTGCGTGGCAACTCGCCACGCTCACTGATGGCAGATCGAAGTTCAGCCACCATCTCGGCGACCTCACGTTGCACGCACTCGATGTCGGCCTCCGTCGGCGTCTTGACGAGCTTCTCACCCGTGCGAACCGACATCGCCTCGAGTGTTCGTGGGGATGTTCCAAATGCCATGCTCCACACCATCGCGTAGAAGTCGAGCTGTGAATTCGAGCCGGTGAGGTCCGAGCCCGTCTTCCAGTCGACGATCCGCACAGAACCCTCGTCATCGAACACAGCGTCGACGCGGCCCTTGAGCACCACGCCATCGACGGGCTCTACCTCGATCGATGCCTCAGCCTCGACGAACCCGTCGGTAGGAACGGCAACGAATCGGTCGTACAGCTCGGCAACCTCCCCAACCATCGTCCGGAACTCCGATGGCTTCATGGTCAACGACGCCATCGTCTCACCGAGACTCGCACCTATCTCCTGACGACAAACCTGTTCGAAGTCGCTCTGATCGATCGGACCCTTCTCCAGATGGTGGGCGAAGACGCGATGAGCGAGGCTGCCCTTGAGCGACGCTCTGGTCGCCGGCGCGTAGACACCCTGAAGTCGCGCGAGTGCCTGTTGCGGGCATCGCTGATACGTCGTGTAGAGCGTCGCCGATACGGGAAGTCGCTCGCCTGGTGCGAGTCCGTCGAAAGCCGTCACAGCAGCATCGTATCGCGTGGCGTCGCGCGAAATGGGACTGCTACGTGAGGCCGGCTCATATACTCGCACAACGCCGCCAACAAGACCCGCGTGGAGCGCCAAATGGCCACCCCGAAATCGAGATTGTTTCTCTTCATCGCCGTGCCTGTGCTGATCCTGTTGCTACCGCTGACCGTCTACTTCATCGACAGCGCAGCCGCCTCCGACAAGGTTGCGCGAAACGTGTCGATCTCTGGTGTCAACGTGGCCAGATACACGGAAGCAGAGGCCGTAGCGGCCGTCGAGGCATACACAGCAAAGCTCCTCGCGAACACCGTGACCGTTGAGGTGAACGGCGAGACGTTCACACTCGAGCCCGATGACGTCTACCTCACCTTCGATACCGAGGCGGCGGTGTCCGCCGCAATGGAGCAATACAAAAACGGTGTAACCGAATGGTTCAAGGCGTTCTCCGATGAGGTGGATGTGCCCGTTACGGCGACCCTCAACGAGGATCTCCTCAAGGAGAAGTTCGCGCAGTGGGAGCAAGCAGCTATCCCGAATCCGGCGTTCGAGGGCTCAATCGAGATCCTCAACCAGCGAACTGTCACGAAGTACCCCACGACCGGCGAAGCACTCGACCGGATCGTGTCGATGGATCTGATCGAGGCGGCGCTGATTTCCGGATCGACGGAGACCATCGTGCTCCCAACCGCGATAGCAACTCCGGCGCACACGCGTACCGGTATCGATGCGGCAGCAGACCGAGCAAACTCGATCATCGCCAGGGGAGTCGAACTCACCAACGAAACGTACGGCTTCACATTCGTCGTCAACCCTTTCAACACGGCTCGCGCGCTCAAGGTGAAAGTGGCTACCGACGGTACTTCCGACATCGAGTTTTCCATCGATCGGTCTGTCATCGCACCCCTCATCGAACAAGCGAGAAGCGGTTTCGAGATCCCACCCACCGATGCCCGCTGGGACATCGTTCTCGTCGACGACACGGAGCCGTGGAATGAGAACTACGAGATCCCGGACGCACCACGGGCGCCGGGTGTCGATGGTCTGCCGCTCAACGACACGATCGAGCTCGCGCCGTCGCTCCTGGGGACAACCGTCAACGCCGATGACGTGCTCGTCGCAGTTGAGCAGGCAGCACTCGGAGACGGCACCGGCCTCCTCCCACTCGACCTCAATGCAGAACCCGAGTTCACAACCGAGGATGCACAGGCCTACGGCGAGCTCTACGAAGTATCAGAGTTCACGACCTACATGCCTGGTAGGAACCGGGCCGACAACATCAGGCTCATGGCTGACCTCGTGGACGGCGCGATCGTCTGGCCCGGCGAAACTTTCTCCATCAACGAGTTCATAGGAGAGCGCACCCTGGAGAAGGGCTTCAAGTACGACTGCGCGATCGTCAGTGGTGAACTGTCGTGTGAACAGGACAAGGTCAACATCGGCGGTGGTGTGAGCCAGTTCGGTACGACCTTTTTCAACGCGATCTACTTTGGCTGCTACAACGATGTCGCACATCAGCCGCACAGCATCTACTTCTCCAAGTACCCGGAGGGACGCGAGGCAACCCTCAGCTACCCGAAGCCAGACGTTGCGTTCGAGAACGACTCCAATGCTCCGGTCATCATCAAGACGGCGTCCACCGAACACTCCGTCACCGTCACGTTCTTCGGAAACCAGGAGGGGAAGACCTGCGGAACCGAACGGTCCGAGCGGTCGAACCCGACGGGTCCGGTCCTGCTGTACAAGGCTGATCCCGACGGCGTCGTCGCACCAGGCGTGGAGAAGGTCAAGTCGAGGGGTTCGGGCGGCTGGAGCATCACCAACTGGCGCATCTTCTACGACGCCGATGGCAACGAGATCAAGCGTGAGGAGTTCTTCTGGAGATACCGGGGCGAGAAGAACGTCATCCTGCTCAATCCGTGTGACGAGCGGGTCGGCGGTGACGGTGTCTGCCCGCTGCCGGTTCCCGGCGTGGTCGGCCTTTCCTCCGGAGAGGCGTCGAGCATCTTGACCGCGGCCGGTTTCATAGTCGACGTGGATCTCAAAGACACCACGGACGCTTCCGAGAACGGAGTCGTCCTTTCGGTGAGCCCGAGCGGATTCCAGGATATCGGTGGGACCGTATCCATCATCGTCGGCAATTACACAGGCGGAGGCTAGGAGTCCTCGCTCCCCGGATTCGGGGGATGCAACGGATACCCGGGACTTACCGGTACCCGTTCCTACACTTCGCGAGCACGACGACCCCTCACTGAAACCTTCATGAAGCCGCCACGCAGAACCATCTTCGCCATCGTTCCGCTGGCGATCTTGCTTTTCCCCATCGCGATCTACGTCGTCGACCGTGTGGCCGCGTCCAATGAGATCACACGCAACGTAGCCATTGCCGGCGTTCCCGTCGGTGGCCTTGACCCGACCAACGCGACCATCGCCTTGGAGGTCTACGAGAACGATCTACGATCCAGTACCGGCGTGTTCACTGTGAACGGCCGGGTCTTCAAGCTGAGCCCTGTCGGGATCGGCCTCGACGCCGATATCGAGGCAGCAGTCGACGACGCCATGAACGCTAGACGGAACACTGGTGTGATCGGGAACTTCATCTCGTGGCTTCGCTCGTTCTCAACGTTCGTAGACATACAGCTCCCAATCGATTTCGACGACGATGCGATAGAAGCCGCCATAGCGGACTGGGAGGTGACGGCGATCCCGACCCGAGCGTTCAACGGTTCCCTCGCAGTCGTCGATCACGCCGTCGTGGTGGAATACCCGCAAGAGGGCGAAGCCATAGACCGAACCTCTGCCGTCCCGATAGTGAAGGCCGAGATGTCCACGCTCGACAAGGCCGGTATGGCGATCCCGGTGGACACCGAGCAACCGAAGTTATCGCGTGAACAGATCGATGCTGCCGCTCTAGAGATGGAACAGATGATCGCACGGCCGATGACCCTGAGATCGCGGGAAGTGTCGTTCCGAGTGACGTTCACGCCCGAACAACTCGCGTCCGCCGTCCTGGCCGATATCACGCCGAGCGGCGAGCGCATCGACGTCCGCTTCGATGCCGAACGGGTTCTCGAGATCCTCGAACCGAGGCGTTCCGAGTACGAGATCCAGCCCGTCGGTGCTCGCTTCGACATCGATCTCGAGACGGACGACTTCACCGTCATCCCCGGTAGAAGCGGGACGTTGCTCGACGTTGACAGCCTCCTGGAGGAGATGAAACAGGCTGCAATGGGCTCCGGGGTTGGCACCTTCCCTGTACTTGTTGGAGCTGAACCTGCGTTCACGACCGAAGACGCCCAGGCGTTTACGACACTCGGCCCCCTTGGCGGCTTCACGACGGAGCATCCGGCCAACCAGGCGCGGGTCATCAACATCCATCAGATGGCGGATGATGTCGACGGAGCGATCGTGCTTCCCGGACAAGAGTGGTCGATCAACGACTATGTAGGCGAACGAACGGAAAAAGGTGGATACGTCGCTGCACCGGCGATCATCAATGGTGAGCCGTACTGCTGCGACAACCCCGCCAACATCGGCGGAGGCGTGAGCCAGTTCGGAACAACGCTGTTCAACGCCGTCTTCTTCTCATGCCTCGAAGACGTCGAGCATCGGCCGCACTCCCTGTCCTTCACCCGGTACCCGGCCGGCCGCGAGGCAACACTGGGTTTCCCCAAGCCCGACGTGAAGTTCCGCAACAACACGGACTACCCCGTGATCGTCAAGACCGCATACACGCCCACGTCCATCACGGTAAAGATGTACGGGAACAACGGCGGGCTCGTGTGCGAGTCGGTGTCTGGTGAGAAAGAGGACATCGTCCCGTTCGAGATCGAGCTCGTCGCTGATACGGAAGACATCCTCAACCCCGGCGAACGACGCAAGGAACGCAGTGGGATAGACGGCTTCAAGATCCACGTCGATCGCGTCGTCACCTATCCGGACGGGCGACAGGAAACCGATCTCAACCTCGACTGGCGGTACCGCCCCCTGTCTGAAAAGTGGACGGTCCATCCGTGTGAGGTCTCCGGAGAACCGCTCAACTGTCCGGTCCAGCTGCCTTCTGTCATCGGGCAGACCTGGGAACAGGCGCTCACCACGCTGTCAGAGGACGGGATGCTCGCCGCAAAGAAGCTCGAGACCGT
>BTQS01000003.1:0-38069 GCA_036985995.1 Acidimicrobiia bacterium | reverse complement strand
CCGGAAGGTGGTGCTCTGATGGATTTCGGTCCTATCACTCTCGCCCTTGCAGCGGGGGGACTCTCGACGATCAATCCCTGCGGATTCGCGATGCTGCCTGCCTACCTGTCGTTCTACGTCGGGGCGGACGAAGATCAACTGCCGTCGGCGAGCAGTCGCACGGCGCAGGGGTTCATCACAGGGTTGCTGGTCACTGCCGGATTCCTTCTCGTGTTCGGCGCCGTCGGGCTGCCCATCACATACGGGGCGACGCAGATCGTCCGCGCCATACCGTGGGCAGGTATCGCACTGGGTATCGCCCTGCTCGTCGTTGGCATCGCCACACTGCTTGGCCGAAGGATCTCCACGACGATCTCAAACCCCGTCCGTCCTGGCCAGGAACGGCAGCCGAAGACAATGTTCGTCTTCGGTATCGGATACGGAATCGCATCACTCGGTTGCACCCTGCCCGTATTCCTCGCCGTTGTCGGGGCATCACTTGCGACACAAGGCACAGCTTCGGCGCTCATCGTGCTCGCAGCGTATGGACTCGGGATGGCGATCATGCTCGTCCTGTTCTCCACCGGAGCGGCACTGTTGAGAGACGGTCTGGTGCGCGGGGTCAGGAGGATGCTTCCGTACATGCATCGGATCACGGGCACGATGTTGACGATCGCGGGCGTCTACCTCACCTACTACTGGGGCCGAGTGAAATTCGGATCCGCCGCAACGCTGGGAGACGACCCGATCGTCGGTTTCGTTGGCACCTTCACCGCGGCGATCGAACGAATCGCCGGAAGTTACGGTCGTGTGATCATCCTGGGCGCAGGGCTGGTATTGGTCGCCATCATGGCCGGCATGTTCTGGAACCGATTCAACAGTGCTAGGCGAACCGATGCTGAAGGTGCCGTCCACGAAGATCCCATCTCAGTCGGTTCGGTCACGCATGATTCTGAAGAGATCAGAGACGATTAACAAGGAGAACACCGTGTCAGGAACCCAGGACAAGCTGCGAGGCAGCAAGCGCCGCGAAGTCAGCATTCAAGAAGCGCAACGACGCACGCGCAACCGACGCATCAAATGGGCAGGAGGCGCAGTGGTGGTGATCGGGCTACTCGTCGTCCTGACCCTTACGCGGCCGACACCCGAAGACGCCGCGGCCGCCTCCGGTCAGGCCTCCAAGGGAGCACCGGCTCCCAGCGTCGAGATGGTTGACTTCGACGGTGAGCAAGTGACCCTGTCGCAGTACAGCGAAGCCGGAATGCCGGTCGTCTTGAACTTCTGGGCCTCCTGGTGCCCGTTCTGTATCGCTGAAATGCCAGACTTCGAACGGGTCAGCCAGGCCACACTGGATGAAGTCGCCTTCATCGGTGTCAACCTCCAGGACGATCAGAGCCTGGCTACGAGCCTCGCCGAGGAGACAGGTGTCACCTACCGGCTGACCCGCGACCCACAGGGTGTGGTCTACGCGGCATTTGGTGGGATCGGTATGCCAACGACCGTGTTCGTCGACGCCTCAGGCATCGTTCGCGAGGTCGTCACCGGGCAACTATCGGAGAGCCAACTACGATCCAAGATCGCTGAGTACTTCTCCGTGGATGTGTGAACAGCGCGAGAATCGCGAGTCCGGGGAACCCGATCAGTGCACTACGCCGGGAGTGGCTCGGCTCCCGGAGCGCCGTGGCACCGCTTGTACTTCTTGCCTGATCCGCATGGGCATGGATCATTTCGACCGATCTTGTCGCCTTCACGTCGAACCTGACGCTGTGTCGTTCCGTCACCCTTTGCACTCGATGTCACGAGGCTTTGCGCCTTGGGCTGCTCCTCGCGCCGTGCCACCTCAACATGGAACATGTACCGAATCGAATCGGCCTTCGTCGCGTGAACGAGTTCCTCGAAGAAGCCAAAACCCTCCCGCTGATATTCGACGAGCGGATCCCTCTGCCCCATCGCGCGAAGACCGATTCCGGACCTCAGATAGTCCATCTCCGCAAGGTGCTCGCGCCACTTGTTGTCTATCACGGAGAGCACCACAGTTCTCTCGAGTGATCGCATCAACGGGGCAGTGAGCTCCTTCTCTCGTATGGCATACGCATCGGCAGTCTCAGCAAGGTACGCATCAATCACCTCTTCAGCGACAAGGTCTCGTGGATTGTCGAAACTATCCCGCGTGAGTTTGGTTGGGTAAAGATCGACGAGTCGGGCATGCAGCTCCTCCCAATCCCACTCAGATGGGTCGACTTCGTCTGTCATCTCGCGCACGGTGTCTTCAACCACGTCGTCACGCCAATCGGCAAGGAGCTCTTCGGTGTTATCGCCTTGCAGGATCTGGTTTCGCCACTGATAGATGATCTTGCGTTGGGTATTCATCACCTCGTCATACTTCAGCACGTTCTTGCGAATCTCGAAGTTCTGCGATTCGACCTGGGTCTGCGCTCGCTCGATCGACTTGGTCACCATCCTCGCCTCGATTGGAACGTCCGGCGGGATTTTGAGCCTCGACATGATCGATGCAACACGCTCATTCGCAAAGCGACGCATGAGATCATCCTCCAGGGACAGATAGAAGCGACTCTCACCTGGATCACCCTGACGGCCCGAACGGCCGCGTAACTGATTGTCGATTCGACGCGACTCATGCCGTTCGGTGCCTAACACATACAGGCCGCCGGCGTCGAGCACCCGCTGTTTGTCGCGTTCGGTTTCGGCGGTGGATTCGGCAAGTACTCGCTCGTACTCCCTGTCGTATCCTTCATCGTCGGGGGAGAGCCCCTTCTTTCGGATGGCGGCTTTCGCGAGCTCGACAGGGTTGCCGCCGAGCATGATGTCGACGCCACGGCCTGCCATGTTCGTTGCGACGGTTATCGCGCCTGACTTGCCGGCCTGGGCGACGATATGTGCCTCACGTTCGTGCTGTTTTGCGTTCAAGACCTCGAAGTCGATTCCCCTACGTTTCAGTGTGTCTGCTACCCGCTCAGACTTCTCGATCGAAGTAGTCCCAACAAGAATCGGTTGCCCGAGACCGTTGCGTTCCTCGATGTCGTCGGCCAGCGCTGCGAACTTGTGGTCTTCGTCCACATATACAACGTCACCGGCGTCCAATCGGACGGTCGGCCTGTTGGTTGGGATGACAACGACGACAAGACCGTAGATCTCGACGAACTCGCCCTCTTCCGTAAAGGCTGTACCGGTCATGCCCGAGAGTTTCTCGTACATGCGGAAGTAGTTCTGGAGGGTGATCGTGGCAAGCGTCTGGTTCTCTTCCTTGATGTGCACGCCTTCTTTGGCCTCGATCGCCTGATGGAGACCTTCTGAATATCGTCGACCCTCGAGGACTCGGCCCGTGAATTCATCAACGATCATGACTTCGCCGTTGCGAATCATGTAGTCGACGTCCTTCTGGTAGAGCGTCTTGGCTTTGAGAGCAACATCGAGGTGATGGATGAAATCGACGTTCGCAAAGTCGTACATGTTCTCGACGCCAAGGATCCCCTCCACGCGGGTAACACCCGGCTCCGTCGTGATCACTTGCCGCTTCTTCAGGTCGACCTCGTAGTCCTCATCCTCTCGGAGCCTCGATGCGATGCGGGCGAACTCGGTATACCACTTGCCGGTCTCCCCCACGCGACCCGAGATTATCAGCGGGGTCCTGGCCTCGTCGATCAGGATCGAGTCGACCTCATCGACGATCGCGAACGCATGCCCCTGCTGCACCATGTGTTCAGGGGTCATCGTCATGTTGTCACGCAGATAGTCGAAACCGAACTCGTTGTTCGTGCCGTACGTGATGTCCGCTTCATAACCGGGGCGGCGTTCCTCAGGCGTCATCCATGCCTGGATGATGCCGACATCGAGGCCAAGGAAACGGTGGATGTTGCCCATCCAATCGGCGTCCCTACTGGCGAGATAGTCGTTCACTGTGACGATGTGGACGCCCCCTCCGCTCAGTGCATTGAGGTAGGCAGGCATCGTGCCGACGAGAGTCTTGCCCTCGCCCGTCTTCATCTCGGCGATCATGCCACGGTGCAGAGTGCCCGCTCCGATTACCTGAACGTCGTAGTGGCGCTGGCCGAGCACACGTATCGACGCCTCGCGTACCGTGGCGTATGCCTCGGCCTCGATGTCGTCGAGCGTCTCACCGGCATCAAGGCGTTCCCTGAACCACGGAGTACGAGCTGCAAGCTCTTCATCTGAAAGCTGTTCGACTTCTGCTTCGAGGGCATTGACATCCTCGGCGAGCCGTTCCAGCTCTCGGAGTCGTTTGCCCTCGCCCAAACGGAGCGCTTTGTTGAAAAGGGACATGGCGGTACGGATTCTACGGAGCTAACCGCCTATCTCGAACAATGTCCCGCAACGGCGCCGATCAACAACCGATCAAGGAAGGGTGATCAGATTCTCCCTGACGGCGTAGAGAACCGCTTCGTTGCGTGAGTGCAATCCGAGCTTGTCGAGGATGTTCCGAATGTGGTTCTTCACTGTGTTCTCTGAGATGTAGAGAAGATCACCGATCTGGCGAGACGTCTTGCCATCTGCGACGAGACCAAGGACCTCGAGCTCACGTCCAGTCAGCGTCGGCTTGCGAGTGCTGATCAATTCCTGATGCAGGAGAAGTTCTCTGGCGATGTCAAAGAGCTTGCCTGCCATTCCGGGAGAAACTGCTGCGCCACCTCGAGCAATGTTGTCGATCGCGGCTACAAGCTCGTCGAAGGGCATGTCCTTGAGGATGTACCCTCGAGCACCGCCTCGGATGGCAGCGATCAGGTCCTCGTCCGATTCGGAGCCTGTGAGGAGAACGACCTCAGAGGACGGCGAGGCGGCTTTGATCTTCCCGAGCACGTCGATGCCTGACATACCCGGCATGAGGATGTCCAGAAGAACGATGTCCGGCAGTTCGGATTCCGCGACTGCAACCGCAGCCTCAGCATTGGCCGCTTCTCCGATCACGTCGTAGCCTGCCCCGGTCAGGGCGGCTGTCAGGCCAGCCCTGAACAGGTGAACATCATCTACGACGAGCAATCTTTTCATCTCAGCTCCGGCTCACTCCGGTTCGATCAGTCCTACGTTGCCGTCGCGTCGCCGATACACAACACAGTGTCGGTTCGCATCCGCATCGAGGAAGAAGAAGAACTCGTGTCCGAGCATTTCCATCTGCAATGCAGCTTCCTCTGGGGACATCGGTTTCATCGAGAACCGTTTGGTTCTGACGATCGCAACGCCACGGTCTTCATCAACATCGGACTGACTAGACACGTGGTTTAGGTCTTTGTTCGACACCCGGTTTCGTTGGATCAGTTTCGTCTTCAGCTTGCGGAGCTGGCGCTCGTATCTATCGGATGCGAGATCAACGGCTGTTCGTTCTTCTGCGGCCTCTGCTTCCACACGAACGATGTGTCCTGCGGCATTGGTCGTGATCTCAACTCGGTACTTACCGTCTGCCCGACGTGGATTGTGGCTCTCGGTGAACTCGACGTCGACGTCTCCGCCGTTGTCAAAGATCCTCCCTGCATGTTCGACGCGTTCCGTCGCGAAGTCACGCATGTCGTTGGGTACCTGCATGTTCTTGCCGTGAACTCGAACGGTCACCCGATCTCCTCTCGGTCGATGAAACGAAGCGAGCGCGGCAACACAACCGAGCCGGCTTCGGGGGATTCAGTCTGGAGGCGTGGTCGCGCGGCGTGTGACGGGGTGTTGGCCTTCTCACGCATCTGCGTCACGTCACCTCCAAGGCTCGGGAACAGCGGCGTTCCTGACTCCATAGTACCCGCTGAGGTCGCCACGAGTACCGAGATTCTCCGGGACCCTGAAACAGCGACTGCGCTCATCACCGTCGAACCAGTCGTGAATACATCATCGACGAGAACGCAACCTTCTGGCACGGCGGCGATCCTCCTGAAATCGATGGCATGACGATCCCTCCGCCTAGCGCCGGCCCTGCGCTTCCACCACAGCGGCGCGCCCAGCGCATCGAGCACCTCGATTCCGGTGAGGTTGCCCACCTCATCCGCAAGTACGCGTGCCTGGTCGATGCCATAGGTCACCCTGCGAACAAACGACCTCGGAATAGGTACAAGCACCGCTGTGTCACGGGGCAGGCCCGACACCATTGCCGCCGCAAGAATCCTGCCTGCACGTATCGACCGACGATATTTGAGGTTGTGCACGAGATGCACGGCCGCACCGACGTGACGAAATCCGGCCTCGACGGGCACACCGCAGACAACTGTCGGTGGCGCTCGCCTCAACGACGCGACACACGGGTCGCAAAGCGGCCATCCAGGCATTGCACACGCGAGACAAAACATGTCGTTGACCGTATCAACAACCTGGGACAGGTTTACCGTTACGGGATCATTTCGAACCAGCGTTCCAACTCCCCCGGCCAGTCGTGGGCTGTGATCGGCTGCTCGCTCCACACACCGTTGCGGCGAAACTTGATGCGATCCTTGAGCAGCGTCACCCGGTCTGGTCCCCCCGCGAGCAAACGCGTGACGAAACGTGCCCTCGTCCAATATGACCCTGTCTCCATCTGCAGGCGCTCCGACGCGACATCGAAGTCCTGCAAGCCGCATTCGGTCGGTCCGAATCGGTACTGCGGAACGAGTGATCCATCGCCGCCAACCTGGAACAAGGTCTTGTCTTCCCCGTCGGCTACGAACGCGAACTCGCCGGACCCACCGTCCTGTGGCCCCTCGAGATCCAACCTCAGCGGTTTGATGAAGGTGTCACCGAACCCGACATCGACCAGGAACGGGAATTCGAGTGTCACCTCGAGGGTGAGGTGACTGGGCTCACTCAAGGCACCCGGAAGAAGGACCGTCGCGCCCAACCGTCGGACTTCGAAACCCAGGGCAGCCAGCAGACCGCTGAAAGCACCATTGAGTTCGAAACACCACCCGCCTCGATGCCCTTCGACGATCTTGGGCACCGACCTGTCAAGACCTGTTTCGACGCCGCGTCTCGCATAGATGTCAAGATTCTCGAACGGCACGCTGGTCAGATGCGCCCGCTGCAACGTCTCGAGCCCGTGCACATCGACCGGAGGAGCCTCGTTGAGTCCGATCCGTGCGAGATATCTGCGGGTGGCGGAATCTGTCAGGTTCCGTGCTCCCACGACGAGAGGTAGTGCTCCTGGGCTGGAGTGAGTTGCTCGAGAGAACCGGACATCGCTTCGAGTTTGAGACGAGCGACCTCCTCGTCGAGCTCCTGGGGAAGCACGTATACCTTTGCCTCGAGCGTGTCCTGATTATCGATGATCCACTCTGCAGCGAAGGCCTGATCTGCAAAGGACATGTCCATCACATCGGCAGGATGTCCCTCAGCGGCACCGAGGTTCACGAGCCTTCCCTCGGCGACAACGAGAATTCGTCGACCGTCCTCGAGCGTGAATTCTTCGAGATTGTCTCTGAGCACCCTACGGGATACAGACATCTCATCGAGCGCGACGAGGTCAAGTTCAACGTCGAAATGACCGGCGTTGGCGATGATGGTCCCGTCGTGCATCTTGTCGAAGTGCTCTGCACGGAACACATGGATGTTGCCGGTTGCAGTGATGAACACCTCCCCGATTTCCGCAGCTTCGGCACCGGTCATGACCCGGTGACCTTCCATGGTTGCGGCGACCGCGCGGATCGGGTCGATCTCGGTGACGATGACGTCCGCCCCGAGGCCCTTTGCCCTCGTGGCGATGCCCCAGCCGCAGTCCCCGAACCCGGCAACGACGACTCGCTTTCCCGCGAAGAGAATGTTCGAAGCCCTCAGGATGCCATCGAGGCTGGACTGGCCCGTGCCGTGGCGATTGTCGAAGAGGTGTTTCGTGTCCGAATCGTTCACGGCGACGATCGGGTACCGGAGTACGCCGTCAGACTCCATCGCCTTGAGACGGATCACACCTGTCGTCGTCTCCTCCATTCCACCGACAACGGCCTGGCTCACGCGTTCTTTGTGCAGCACGGTCGTCATGTCCGCGCCATCATCGAAGACGAGATGTGGCTGGGTGTCGAGCACAGCGTCGATGTGCTCATAGAAAGTGTCGGCGTCCTCCCCTCGCACGGCATACGTCGGAATGCCCAAGTCGACAAGCGCAGCGGCGGCATCATCCTGGGTCGAGAGTGGGTTCGATGCGCACAGAGCGACCTCAGCTCCGCCGGCGATGAGGGTCTGCATGAGATTCGCCGTCTCAGTCGTGACATGCATGCATGCACCGATCCTCACTCCGGCAAGCGGTTTCTCCTTTTCGAACCGCTCCCTGATCGCGGCAAGCACAGGCATCCTCCGGGCGGCCCATTCGATACGAAGATGGCCTTTTTCTGCAAGCGATATGTCAAGAATGTCGTTGTCCACAGAGGTCCTTTCAGTGCCGTGGAGGTCAACGGTAGTAAAAGCACGGTTCACAGCTCACCATTCACGGTTCACCGTCAGCAGCGTCTCGGGGATGTCGACAATTCGGCCGCGCAACCACTCGCCGAGACTCTTTGCCTGGGGGTCGAAACGGGTCGAGGAAGCTACACCGTCTCCGAGCAGGCGGTGTACAACGAAATTGAGTCCCCGGATGTTGGGCAGTTCATACCGGTCAACCCTGAGCGGAGCCGTCTCGGGAAGAAGTTCTTGGAGCCTTGTCGTGGTCAGCTCTTGGAGCAGCCAGCGATACGCGCCATCCGACCGTGTCCACACGCCGATGTTGGCGTTTCCACCCTTGTCCCCGGAGCGTGCGCCAACGACCATGCCGAGGGGCGCAGGACGTGTCGCACCTTCCCATGGTGGACGAGGCTCGGCTTCCCCATCCCGGTCCGTGGCATCTTCGCCATGAGGCGGATCGCTGATCCCGACACGAGATCCATCCTCGAGCACCACCTCCTGGTGGATGACAGACCGCGACACAAGCGCAGGCCAGTAGACACCGTACGATGATTCGCCACCCGGGGGCGCTGTTGCGAAGAATCCGGGGTAGCTCCCGAGCGCCAGTTCCACGACCGCGGCAGAGAATGCCCTGCCGACGACCAGAGGATCAGCGTCCATTGCAGTGATGGTGAGCGTCGACGCAGCTTCCGCGTTTACGTTGGCGTCGGGTTCTCCCCCGTTGGTGAAGGCGAACTCGAGCACGTCTGGTGCTCTGTCTCCTGCCAATTCCGCGCGAATTGTCTCCTCAACGAGTGTCGCCTTCGCCTCAGCATCGAGGCCGACCAAGACAAGCGTCATGGAGTTCCGGTAGCCACCGAGGTAGTTGATCGCGACCTTGAGTTCCTCGGGGGCCTGGGATCCACGCACACCCGAAAGCGCGATCCTGTCCTGTGCCACCTGCTCGAGTTGGATCGTGTCGAAATGAGCAATGACGTCCGGAGTCCGATAGGCAGGATCGTCGATCTCGTAGAGAATCTGTGCGGTGACGGTATCGACGGTCACGGCCCCCGCAGTGCCGATGTGTTTCGTGATCACGCTCGACCCATCCTCGGCCACCTCGGCTATGGGAAACCCGGGATGTCTGGGATCTGCGATCTCGCGAAAGAACGAGAAGTTGCCTCCTGTCGCCTGGGTGCCACACTCGAGAACGTGGCCGGCAGCTACGGCACCCGCGAGCCGATTCCAGTCGTCTCGCTGCCATCGGTGACGCCATGCCGCGGGTCCGACGACGAGGGCGGCGTCGGCCACACGACCGGTGACCACGATGTCGGCGCCGCGTTCAAGAGCCTCCACGATCCCCCACGCGCCCAGGTACACGTTCGCAGTCAGTGGGAGGGCGGTAAGGCCGGCAAGGCTCTCGCCGGAGTCCAGGTTCCTGAACTCGTGCCCCTTCTCGATCAGGTCTCCAAGGCGAGGAAGGAGGTCGTCTCCCTCGACATGCGCGACCGAAACGTCGACCTTGAGAGTTTTGGCGATCGTCCGCAGATCGTTCGCGAGTCCGGCCGGATTCAGGCCTCCGGCGTTCGCAACGACCTTCACTCCTTGTTGCGCCACTTCTGAGAGAACCTCACGCATCTGGTTGAGGAATGTCACGGCATAACCAGACTCTGGCGACTTCTGCTTTGCCTTCCAGAGAATGAGCATCGTCAGTTCGGCGAGATAATCGCCGGTAACAACATCGATCTTGCCGCCGGAGATCTGTTCGGCCATCGCAGAGAACCGATCTCCATAGAATCCCGACGCGTTTGCGATACGAAGTGGATCACTCATCGCTTAGTACCTCGACGAGCACAGCTCCGGCATCGACCTGGTCGCCAACGCTGAAGTGAACGATCGACACGCGACCGGCAACGGGTGCTGTGATGGCCTGCTCCATCTTCATCGCTTCAACGACCATCACCGTGTCACCGGCCATGACCATGTCACCGGGGGCGACGGGAACATCGACGACGGTGCCGGGAGTCCTCGCGATCATCGCTCCGGTTCCGGTCACCGTGTCTGCCTCGGGAAACCTCGGAGATGTGGTGAGCCGAACAGAGCCGAGGGTGCTATCAACGTACACGTCTTGTTCAACGACGTTCACCAGGAACACGCGCCGCACGCCGTCGATCGACAGATCAACCGAATCGGGACTCAGGTCGTGCACAGCGTCGATCGCGAGGTCATGGCCGTCAACCGTCACATCAACTCTGCTGCCGTGGATCCGGTAGGTCACGGTGATGGCATCGGCGCCGTGATTCAAGGACAGCATCTGGGGCTGAAACGGCACGTTGCGCCATCCAGAGGGAATCGATGCAAGCACAGGCGCCTGCTTTCGATTCGAGTCCTGGATTGCCAGCGCGGCTACCGCTGAAAGTATTCGCACCGCCTCGTGGGTCACGAGAGGTTCGGTGAGGATTTCACTCTTCCGCTCGAGAAAGCGAGTATCCACGGCCCCGTCGAGGAACTCCTTGTCTCCAAGTATTCGTACGAGAAGATCCCGGTTGGTATCGACGCCGTGGATACAGCTCCGACGCAGGGCATGTGCGAGACGGGCAGCGGCTTCGGCCCTCGAAGGAGCATGGGCGATGACTTTGGCGACCATCGGGTCGTAGTGATGGGAGATCACGGCGCCATCCTCGATTCCGGTGTCGACTCTCACGCCGCCGGGCACTGAGAACCGGTGAACCGTCCCCGTTGAGGGCAAGTATCCGTCTCGTGGTGTCTCGGCGTTGAGCCTCGCTTCGATCGCGTGGCCGGACTGCACGGGAATGTCCCCCTGAGCGATCAATGGCTCCCCGGCTGCGATCTCGAGCTGCATGCGAACGAGGTCGATACCCGTGGTGAGTTCCGTGACAGGATGCTCAACCTGAAGCCTGGTGTTCATCTCCAGAAACGCAAAGGCTCCAGAGGGATCCATGATGAATTCGACCGTGCCCGCACCCCGATAATCGACAGCTTCGCCAACGGTGGTCGCAGCCTTCCAGAGTTCTTCTCGCAGCCGAGGGTCGAGATCGGGACTCGGTGATTCTTCGACGACCTTCTGGAACCTTCGCTGAACGGAGCATTCGCGCTCGTAGAGATGGATGACGTTGCCCGCACCGTCCCCGAAGATCTGAACCTCGATATGCCTCGAATTCTCGACGAAGTGTTCGAGGTAGACCGTGCCGTCCCCGAACGCAGACTCGGACTCCCTCGTTGCACTCTCTATGCAAACGCGGAGGTCTCCCGGATCAGCGACGATGCGCATACCCTTCCCACCGCCACCACTTGCGGCCTTCACCAGCACGGGGTACCCGACCTCATCCGCCGCGTCGGCGGCATCTCTACCATCGCCGAGCTCGGCGATTCGCAGGACGGGCACCCCAGTGCGATCCACCAACGCCCTGGCGTGGAGCTTCGAACCCATCGATGCGACCGTTTCAGGTGCAGGACCGATGAATGCGAGACCTGCGCCCTCCACGGCTGCTGCGAAATCTGCGTTCTCCGCTAGAAAGCCATAACCGGGGTGGATCGCCTCGGCTCCCGTGAGCAGGGCTGCCTCGACGATCGACTCGATATCGAGGTAGGAGGATCCGAGAGGCAGTGCGACGGCTTCGCCTGCGTCGTGGACGAACGGCGCACAGGCGTCGTCGTCCGAAAAGACGACAACCGTAGCGATCCCCATGTCCGAACAGGTGCGGATGACTCGCCGAGCGATTTCGGAACGATTGGCGATCAGCACCTTGGAGAACATCAGCGTCACATCCTGAAGATGCCGAAGCGGTCGGTTCCCGAAACCTCAGCCGAGTGCACCACCGACAGAGCGATGCCGAGCACGGTTCGGGTATCTCTTGGGTCGATGATCCCATCGTCGAGGACTCGACCGCTGAGATAGGCCGCTTGCTCTTCCTGTTCGATCTTCATCTTGATCATCGTTCGACGTTGCGCGTCAGCCTCGTCATCGAACTCCGTTCCCGAGCGCTCGGCTGCAGCTCTTGCCACGATCGACAGCGTGCCGGCGAGCTGTTCGGCGCCCATGATGCATGTCTTGGCATTGGGCCAGACAAAGAGGAACCGCGGGTCATACGGTCTGCCTGCCATGGCGTAGTTGCCTGCGCCGTATGATCCACCTACCTGGAGCGTGAGATGGGGAACCGTGCTGTTTGATACCGCATTGATCATCATCGAGCCGTGTTTGATGATGCCACCCTGCTCGTAGCTCGCCCCGACCATGAACCCGGTGACATTCTGCACGAAAAGCAACGGCGTGTCCGTCCGGTTCGCCAGCTGGATGAACTGGGCTGCCTTCTGGGACTCCTCTGAGAACAGAACTCCCCTGTGGTTGGCCAGGATCCCGATTTCGTAACCATGAATCCGCGCCCAGCCGGTGACCAAATTCTTGCCATAGAGAGGTTTGAACTCGTCGAATTCGGAGCGATCGACGATGCGCGCGATGACTTCCGTGACGTCGAACGGGACTTTGAGATCAGCCGAGGCGACTCCGAGCAGCTCCTCAAGGTCATAGAGCGGATCGGCGGCAGGATGGCTCGACTCTCCCCCGCGCTTGGTCCAGTTGAGCCTTGACACGAGCATGCGTCCAAGACGGATCGCGTCGGATTCGTCCGCAGCCATGAAGTCGGCAAGCCCGGAGGTCGAAGCGTGCATCTGAGCTCCACCGAGCTCCTCGTCTGATGACTCTTCGCCTGTCGCCATCTTCACGAGAGGGGGTCCTCCGAGGAAGACCTTCGCTTCACCCTCGACGAATACCGTGTAGTCGGACATGCCGGGCAGATACGCCCCACCAGCCGTTGAGCTTCCGAATACGATAGCGATCGTCGGAATGCCCTCAGCGGAGAGCCTCGTCAGCTCGCGAAACGTCTTACCACCCGGAAGGAACACGTCGATCTGTCTCGGAAGGTCTCCGCCCGCCGACTCAACGAGGTACAGAACGGGAAGTCGATTCTGGGCGGCTATCTCGAGAGCCCTGAGTCCCTTTGCCAGCCCGATGGGGTTGATCGCTCCACCCTTGTCGGTCGGATCGCTCGCCACGATCACACATTCAACGCCTTCGATGACGCCGATACCCGACACGACGCCCGCACCGATGTTGTATTCAGTGTTCGCCCCCGCAACAGGTGACAGTTCCAAGAATGGCGCGTCTCGATCGAGCAGCAACTCGATGCGCTCCCGCGCAAGCAACTTACCTCGCTTTCGGTGGCGCGTTACGTACTTTTCTCCACCGCCGGCAAGCGCTCTGGCGAGCAGATCGTCAAGAGCCTCGAGGTGCTCACGCATCGCTTCAACGTTCGCCCGGAACTCGAGCGAACGTGTATCGATAGAGGTACGAAGAACGGTCATGATCGAGCATCCTCGACCAGACCCTCGAGCCTCGCCACTCTGGCATCGAGTTCCGTGCCTTCTCGTGATCTCGCTTCGATGCCCTGACAGACCAATCGCATGAGTTCATCAGCAACGGTGTCCACATCGATCTCTCCATGACCCGTCGCCGCACCCCACGCGATGTGCTCGATGCCGCCATACACGAGATCACGAATCATCGTGGCTGGAATGTCGGGACGGAACGTGTCATCCGACTGGCCATCCCTGATCACCTCAACAAGCAACGAGGTCCAACGTCTGTTGAGATCTGCGACCTCGGACTCGTAGTAGTCGTGCATCGGACGAGCTTCCGCGATGATGAGCCTGCACACTTCCGGCTCCTCGGCAAAGGCACGAAGCTGAAGCCAGATCAGATAGCGGAGACGCCCGCGTACGTCTGGAATGCCTCTGACCGTTTCACTCGCAAGATCGATCACCGGTTCATAGAACCCACGGATGACTTCGAACAGCAGCGCCCGCTTCGATACAAAGTGTTTGTAGATGGCCCCATCCGCAACACCGACGGATCCCGCGATTTCACTGATCGATGTTCCGTCAAAACCCTTCTCGGCGAACAGCGTCCGCGCAGCATCAACGATCTCGATCGATCGTTCGCTCGCAGGTCGGTCCTGCTCGAGTGAATGTGATTCACGTCGCACCATAGCTTTGCCCAGACTACACACTGTGGTTCCAATATCGCACGGTGTATTTCCGGTGAGTATGATTCACCGCGTCGACCAGAGAGGGCAGATGGAAACCAGGGACTTCGATCTCAACGCAGAGGATCGTCTGATCCTCGATGAGGCTGAGCGATTCGCCAGAGACAAGCTCTATCCCCTCTCTCAGCGGATGGACGACGAGGAGTGGTGGCCGGAGGATCTGTTCCCGATGCTCGGCAGCCACGGGCAGCTCGGCCTGACGATCCCGAGCGAGTATGGCGGCCAGGGCATGGGCCTCTTTCAGGCTGGGCTCGTCGGTCAGGCCTATGCGAAGTGGAACCATGCGGTCGCGCTCTCCGTCGGAGCACACGACAACCTGTGTGCGAACAACATATACCGCAACGGAAACGAGGAACAGCGCAAGCAGTACCTACCGGGTCTCAGCTCGGGCGAACTCGTCGGTGCGCTCGGACTCACCGAACCCGGCGCCGGATCAGACGCCCTTGGCTCTATGGCCACGACAGCGGCCCGCGACGGAGATACCTACATCTTGAACGGTTCCAAGATGTTCATCACGAACGGTCCGATCGCCGACGTCGTCCTCGTCTACGCCAAGACGAACTCTGAGGCCGGCGCACACGGGATCTCAGCATTCATCGTGGAGTCCGCGTTCCCGGGATACAGGGTTGCCCAGAAGCTCACGAAGATGGGGTACCGCGGAAGCCAAACCGGCGAGATCGTCTTCGATAACTGCGTCGTTCCCGCGGAGAACCTTCTTAGCGAGGAGAACCGAGGTGTTGCGGTGACAATGAGCGGCCTCGACATCGAGCGTGTGTACCTCGCCACCGGCGCCGTAGGTCTTGCCGAACGATGCCTCGAGCTATCCGTCGACTATGCGAACAACCGCGAACAGTTCGGTCGCCCGATCGCGGACTTCCAGATGATCCAGGCGAAACTCGCTGACATGTACGCGTCGCTCGAGGCGATGCGCACGTTCACGTATCGAGCGCTCACGGCAACGGAGGATCTCGAGATCGGAGGCGGCGGTCGGGGCGACATCCACAAGCTCGCCGCGGCGGTGGCTCTCTTTGGAGCCGATCAGCTTGCAAGAATCACTGCGGACGGTCTTCAGATCTTTGGTGGGTCTGGGTACATGTGGGAGTCCGAGATCAACCGGATCTACAGAGCCGCGAAACTCTACGAGATCGGCGCAGGAACCCAGGAAGTCCGCCGCATGATCATTGCCGAGGAACTCAACAACGAATGGCGCAGGGCGAACACGTGAAACAGATCGTCTCGGACCTCCGGGCTGAGCAAGACTGTCTTGACGACGTTGTTTCGAGGATCGATGACGACGCGTGGAGCGCGCCAACACCGGCGTCAGGTTGGAACGTTCGCGACCAGATCGGTCATCTCACCTTCTTCGATGAAAGGGCCGCTGAGGCGATCGTGGATCCAGATGCATTTCTCGCAGGCATCCAAGCCGCGTCAGAAGACATCGACGGGTTCATGACATCTCATCTCGAGCTCGCGCGGCAGTCCACACCAGGCGAGATTCTGTCTCATTGGCGACGGGGCCGCTCCGCGATGCTCGATGCGCTTGATCCACTCGATCCGTCTGCAAGGCTTGCCTGGTACGGACCATCCATGTCGGCACGGAGCTTCGCAACCGCAAGGCTCATGGAGACCTGGGCGCACGGACAGGACATCGTCGATGGTCTCAAGATCGAGCGGTCACCCACGGATCGGCTCAGACACATCGCCTTTCTGGGGGTAAGGACGATGGGCTGGAGCTTCACCATCAACGGGCTCAAAGCACCAACCGGGGTTGTGCGCGTCAGCCTCACCGCACCGTCGGGCGGCCAATGGGAGTGGAATGTGGACGCCGCGGAGAACATCGTGAGTGGAGATGCACAGGACTTCTGTCTGGTCGTCACCCAGCGGAGGCACGTCTCGGACACGGCCCTGGAAATCACCGGTCATCTCGCCGAGCAGTGGATGTCACTCGCGCAGGCATTCGCCGGTCCCCCCGGTGAGGGGCGTCCTGCGGGCATGTTCAGATGACGACCACCACTACGCTGGCTGCCATGGCAAGACGCGTGGACAAGCCGTGGGGCTACGAGCTCATCTGGAGCGAGACACCCTTCTACACGGGCAAGAAGATCCATGTGAACGCCGGCAAGAGACTCAGCCTCCAGTACCACGAGACGAAACGCGAGTCTGTCTTCGTGCTCACCGGAACGCTCCTGCTGCAGCTCGGGCACGGCGACGAAGCGCGTATCCTCGAGATCGGCCCGGGCGAAGCGGCCGACATTCTGGCCGGCGAGGTCCACCGGTTCGAAGCGCCGGCCGAAGGTGACGTCGACATCATCGAGGTCGCGACCCCTGAGGTCGACGATGTGGTCCGCCTCGAGGACGACTACGCGCGTGAAGGAACAACTTCCCCGTAGGAACGAAACGCTCTCCTCCGAGAGTCAGTCGTCGACGATCATGTTCGGAATCCCATCCACGACCGGATAGGCGTGTCCGCAGTCCTGGCACACCAGTGCAGGGGGATCCGTCTGCTCGGCGAGCTCTCCAGCGCACCTGGGACACTGCATGATTGCAAGCAACTCGGGAGAAATGAGCGTGTCGTCCGTCATGACTCCTCCTTGATGATCGCGGCCACCTGTTCGACCAGGTCGTCAACCGCCTCTTCGTTCGGGCCTTCGACGTTGAGACGCAGAACCGGTTCGGTATTCGAAGGCCGCAGGTTGAACCACCGGTCTTCCAGGTCCACGGTCAGCCCATCGAGGCGATCGATCGAGTAGTCCTCGAACGCACGCTCCACAGCCGCATCGGCCGCCGCTTTGTCGGCCACGTCAAAGTTGATCTCACCCGACTGGGCATACGGCTCGTACCGCTTGCGCAACTCGGAAAGCGGGACACGGGCCTCGGTCAACACGCGCAGCAACACGAGCATCGCCATGATCCCCGAATCCGCCCTGTAGTTGTCCCTGAAGTAGTAGTGGCCGGAGTGCTCCCCTCCGAATATGGCACCGGACTCTGCCATCACCTGTTTGATGTACGAGTGACCGACCTTCGTGCGAATCGGCAAACCACCTGCCGCTTCGATCGTTTCGGGCACTGCCTTGGAGCAGATGAGGTTGTGAACAACTGCGCTCGCTGGGTGTTCCGCGAGGAACCAGTCGGCGATGATCGCTGTGGTCGTGGATCCCGGCAGTGGCACGCTGCTGTCGTCGATGAAGAAAGCCCGGTCGGCATCACCGTCGAACGCAACCCCGAGGTCAGGCTTTCGTTCGTTGACGAGGTTGACAAGGTCGACCAGGTTCTCAGGTCGAAGCGGGTCGGCCGGATGGTTGGGAAACATCCCATCGGGTTCAAGGTACAGACCAATCAGATCGGCATCGATGCGATCGAACACCTGAGGCAGCACTGCACCGGCCATGCCGTTCCCTCCGTCAGCGGCAACCGTGAGACCAGTTATCCCTGAGGCGCCCGTCGCAGCGATGACGTGGTCGAGGTATCCGGCGACAACGTCCTCAGATACGACCAAACCGATTCGGTCCGTTGGCGACAAGCCGTGCTCTGCCATCCGTCTGATGTCTTGTAGACCTGTGTCGGCACCGATCGGTGCGGCGCCAGGCTGGCAGAACTTGAGGCCGTTGTATTGCGATGGGTTGTGCGAGGCGGTGATAACCACGCCAGGGAGCGAAAGGGACCCGGATGCGTAGTAGAGCATGTCGGTCGGAATCTCCCCGATGAGGCGCACGTTGACACCCCGGCTTGTGATGCCATCGATCAATGCTTCTCGTATCGCGGGTGACGACACCCGGCAGTCGTGGCCGACAATCACCTCGTCAGCGTCGACGAACGCCGCGAACGCGGCACCGATTCGAGTTGCGATGTCCTCGTCGAGTTCGTCCGGAACGACGCCGCGTACGTCGTAGGCCTTGATGATGTTGGAGAGATCCATTCGCACCGAGTCTACGGCAGCAGATGTGCGACATCCTGGCACCTGCTCGAACCCCCGATCCGTTCCTACACTTGCCGCTTCATGGCCGATTCGACCCGACCCACCGTCACGGTGGTCATCCCCGTCCACAACGAAGCATCGTTCCTTCCCGGAGCGCTGCCTCGACTGTTCGATGAACTCGAAACGGTCGACGCCAATATCTCAGTCCTTGTCGTTGAGAACGGTTCAACGGATCGCACCGCTGACCTCGTGCGAGATGTGATGCCGACCTACCGGAACCTCAGGTTGCTCGAGCTACCAACTCCGGACTACGGCGCCGCGATGCGAGAGGGCTTTCTCCGTGCCGACACCGCGTGGGTAGCAAACTTCGACATCGACTACTTCTCAGCCAGCTTCCTCAATGATGCTCTTGTACTGGCCGATTCCGCCGACATCGTGCTGGCTTCCAAACGAGTCGAAGGCGCGGACGACCGTCGCAGCTCGATCCGCAGGTTCGCCACGTGGATGTTCAACCAGATCCTCAGATTTGTTCTCTCTTCGGGCGTTTCAGACACCCACGGAATGAAGCTTGTTCGTAAGACCGTCGTCGACGACATCGTCCCGCACGTCATTTCGAGCACGGACTTGTTCGACACCGAACTCGTGGTCCGGGCCGAGCGGGCCGGATATCGCATCTCGGAGCTACCAGCATCGGTTGAAGAGCTCCGAGAGTCCAAGTCGAACCTCGTGAAACGGGTGCCAAGGACCGTCAGTGGCGTATGGAAGATACGACGCTCGTTTCGCGATAGCTGATGGCCTATACCGAGGAAGTCTCCTCGGTCCTTCCTGCAGCCTCGTCCAGCGCGGTTCCGAACACGAGGTCGCGATAGCCGGCGAGCTTGGGGAGGATCAACAGAGCCGCTGCGATGACGAGCACGAAGTTCTCACCGAGTCTGGTAAGTGGGCCGAACCAATTCTGGGCGACAGCCATGATCCCCGCAGATACCGCGTAGGCCACGATGTTGACGCCGAAGAACGAAGCGGTTTCACGACCGGAGACCCTGCCGTCCGTGAGTGCGAACGTCCATCGACGGTTGATCAGATAGGACATGAACGTTGTGAGTGCAAATGAGATCGCAAGGGACCACTGGGGTGAGGCTCCCATGACCCTGAACACGTTGAAGAGGCTGAAAGACACAACGGTGTTGAAAACACCGACGATACCGACCTTGATCGCCTGGTGCAGCGATTCACGGTTCGCAAAACTCCTGAGGTATCTTTTCACGCGTTCGCCTTCTTGCGACGTCGATACGAGACCATGCCGTAAGCAACCAGTCCGAGCATCGTTGCCGACGTCAGTGTTATGCCAAGGTTCTCGACCCATCGGTTCTTGAACTGAAGGGTTACCTCACTCTGTGTCGGAACCACTAACATCAGAGATGGTGCGACCCGGTACACCGCGTCTGCCCCCTCGACCGTCCAGTTTGGGAAGTAGGACACCTTGACGAGGTGCGGCTGACCGACGGCGGTCGTGGTGAACGAGACCTCGTAGTCCTCGAAGGTCGTGATCGTGACCTCACCACCACTCGAATAGCGTCTCTGATCTGCGAGACGCTCGTCAACCGAGCTCACCCGGCGCCAGTCGGACGGGCCATCCTCGACAAGCCAGGAGTCGAGGTTCTCGACATCGTCGTACCACTCGAGCGCGGCATCGACGAAGTCTTCGTCTCCAGCCCAAACAACAGGTTCCATTGAAGCGACATCGATGCGATCCGCGTCAGGGAGGGCGAAGATCGTCCACGGCTCTGCCTCCGCCAGGACATCGAGGCCGAAACTCTGGGCCGCCAGGCGGGCGTCCTCTGTATACGAGACGTAATAGTCGACGTCGTAGACCGCTAGATGTTTCGTGCCACGATCGAAATCCATGCCGTAGTAGTTGAGGCCTCGTACAGGGTTCGATGGTCGCCTGCTTACTTCTGCAGCGTTGAGAAAATGGAAGGGCGTCGTAAGTGAGCTTTCGAAGAAGAGGCCTTCCATCGATGGATGTCCCTCGGACCAGAAGGGGAACAACATCAGCGACATGGGAGTCCCGTACTTGTTCATCTCCGAGTTGGCTTCCCACATGATGCGCCCAGGAGGAAGCTCATCAACCGTTTGCATGAGGTTCTCATACTCAGACCAAACCTGCTTGCCCTCGTACCCCTCAAAGTTCCACTTCACCCATCCAGGGAGATCGTGCATCGACAACCCTGCGGAACCGACCATCAACACCACCGCGACAGTCCCGGCAACAAGCGTTGCCCTGTGACGATTCGAGAATCTGCGTCCGACGGCAGTGGCCAGCAGTGCTACCGCGATCCCCGCGAAGATGAACAAGCCAAAGAACCAATACGGGAGCAGTCTCGCGTTGTAGAGAACCGTGAGCTCGAAATAGGCAATGAGAAAATATCCTGCGAGCGGGAACAGGGTCATCCACACGACTATGCCGATGCTATCCCTTCTCAGAGCAGTCCAGATCATTCCGATGATCCCTATCACGAGCACTGGAACGAGTTCTCCGGGGATAGGCGAGCCCGGATTCTGATAGTTCCCGATGATCGTCTTGACGGGGGCCCATCCCATGTCGGACGTCATGCCTGTCAGCACATTGACCCCGAGGGCAACCGACCAGAACGCCGAGAGCCCGAACCCGATAACCCACGTAGAAATAACACCGAGAGCACCTGCTCCGGCCTCACGGGCTCTGGAACGATCAACGAACAGCAGCGCAACCGGCGCAAGCACGAGCGGCAGAACCGTGGCCACGGCCACGATGGTCGTGATGATGTGCGAAAGCGCTGTGAGCCCGAGGACGATACCTGCCCAGATGTCGATCTTCCGGCGCCCGCGGTACGCGCGAACGACCATGCCGATGTACAGGATCGAAAGTGCGAACGACCAACTGAAGGAGAACTCTCCAGCAAGTGTCGACTTGATATTCGCCCCGAAGATCGAGTAACTCTCCATGAAGACGAAGAGCGACCCTGCCACACCAGCGATCGCAGCGACGAATCGCGTGAATCCGAGATACCTGACGAAGAAGTACGAAGCCGTGGGAAGGGCGACGAGACCGAGAATCGTTACGAGCTTGAACGCGATCCCGTACGGCAGAAACAGGTCGAGGGCAACAGTTGTGAGCGCAGGCAGAGGAAAATAGAAGTACAAAACAGGGAAACCCGCGTACCAGTCCATGCTCCATCCGAGGATGCGGCCCGTAGAAAGCACGTCCTCGAGCAGCATCTTCGGAAGCAGGACGTGGGCGCCCATGTCTCCACCGGTCGGAGTGTTTGCGACAAGGAGGTATGGAAGCCGCCACAATGATTGGCCGTCCCGAAGAATCGGTCCGAGCACACCAGACATCGTGAGCAGAATGAGCACGGTCGGCGCGGCGATGAGCGCGAAGACGTACCACTTTGACGTCACCGACTTCCGCTCAGGTTCGGGCGGCAGATCAGGTGGCGGTGGCAAGGTCTCAGGAGCCTCCGGTGGGGCAGCAGCGGTCACGGGGCAAGCGTAACGAAGTACGCGATTTGAGCGATGAACGGGAGGGCTGGCTCAGGACTCCCCGACCAGGTCGATGATCCCGTCGACGGCGATCGTCTCTCCCTCTCGATTCCACCACTTCGCCTCACAGACATGGCATGAGCAGAACACGACCTCGGTGCCGTCAGGCAGCGTCATCTCGATCTCGATCACGGAGTTCTGTCCACAAGATGTGCAGATGAGTCCGTCTATTGATGCCTTCTTCACAAGACCTCCGTTCAAAGGCCGCTGCCCGGCGACCACTTGCAGTATTACAATTCGCGCTCTTCGTGTCTAGTTCTCAGCCACTTCGGGTACGTCATCGATGCGTCCGAGATACTTCGATCGCTGCTTCCCATCCTCCATCCAGTACGCATACACATAGGGGCCGTGCGGACAGGTCGTACATGATGCCTTTCCGCATCGAACCATCTGTTTGCGGATCTTGACATCGGGTCCGAGGTCGGGGAACTCGTGGCCTCGCTGCTCGAGCCTCGCTCGTGTGAGCATGAACAGTCGCCGAAGCTCAGGTTCGTCCATCTCCCTGATGGCCTCGATCACGTCCCTGTCGATGGGCATGGCTCAGCCTTCTTCGCCAGAGAACAAACGTGGATCGGACCTTCTACGGTCAGTCGTCGTCCACCCGAGGGGAGCAACGAATCTGCCTGCATGGTGCTCGCATAGAAGCATGCCGTCGTGCGCGCGCTCATGGCCGTGAACATCGTCCAGGTACGCCTCGGCACCGGCATGGTCATAGGTGAGCATCGTCGTAGCACGACCGGAACAGCGAATGCAGGCAACCATCATGGCCGCTGAACGGTAGGACAGGCAGCGCCGTCAACCAAGGATTCCGTCACATCCGCTCGATTCCCGCTGCGTGGATGGCCTTTCGCAGCGATCTCCGGCGAGGAACACCCGACATCATCCAGACGACGCGGCCATCTGCGTCGAGCACGACACACAGAGGGACCGCCAGCACCGTCCACGATTCGAAGCGCTGCGGCTCGAGCTCATGCGTCACCTCCCTGAAGGAGACAGACTCATCCTCGAGTACTGAAATCGCCTGCTTGCAGTTGCTGCAATCTGTTGATGTAAACAGCACAACCCCAGGGCGTTCGCCGACGTCGCCGACGGTGATCTCCGGGTGCGCGGGGCGCTTCAGTCTGCGCGCGACGATCGCTACGAGAACCGCAACGCCGATGACCGCGAGAACGACAACGATCCGTACGATCTGATCGCTCACTGGTCGGGGATCCCCGCAACCAAGGCGGCTCCGCGCTCACCAGAGATCTCCCAGGAAACCGAAACAGGCCCGTCTGCAGTTACGTGGTAACCGTAGATGCCAATACCAACATCGATCTCAACACCGTAGATCGATCCTGGTCCAACGGTAAAGGTCTGCTGCTCCAGGCTGAACTCGACCTGCCCGAGGGGGTCGACCGCAACCGTCACGGCATCTCCGCCTGCATTGAGAATCCACATTGTGGTTTCGTTCTGTGGAAGCGTGTCGATAGGAACGATCCATCCCGAAGATGGTCTGGCGATACCGACGGTGCCGGCCAGACCCCTGATGAATGTCTGCTCCGTCTCGGCGATCGTAGTTGTCGCGGTCTCACTTGTTGACGTCGTGGTGTTTTCGTCTGAAAGCTCTCCCTCGCCGCCATCGACCTCTTCAACGGGGACGACGGCGATGACCGATGCCGCGATCGGTGATGTTGCACGAAGTCGCACGCCAAATGGTGCAGCTGCCAGGTCGGAGAGCGGGATCAACGCTGGGATCGATGAGTCGATCGTGATCTCTCTTGCGTTCCTCACCGACCCGTCCTCGGTCAATATGTCAACGCTCACGAGAATTTGATCTTCGCCCGCGGAAAGCACAGCGATGAACGGTTCGAGTCCGCCTGTCGTCACGACGGGAAAGTCCCATGTCTCGGATGGGGCAGATCCCGGCCACATGGCTTCGCCTCGATCATCGGTCCGGATGAGGGCGGGGATGACGAGCCCCTTCGTTGAAGTGATCGTGAACGCGAGCTCATCTCTGAAGGGAAGATACTTCTCGAGGTCGATCGTCGTCCATGAGCGGCCTTCAACGTCGAGCCCGTCGAGATCGGCAACGAGGTCCACGCCGAACTCAGAGTAGGCAACGATCGTCACTTCGGCGTTGTCTGCGAACGGATTGAACAGGCGCAGCTCTGTGAATGAACCCGTCCTGGTAGTTCCACCCGTGAGGTACCAGACCTTCGGTACAGAAACGATGCATCTATCGCCAGACAGCAGCGAGTCGGCCCAAGCCATGGATGCAGCCGCTGCCGGACCATCAGAGATCTCGACAAGCGCTGGGGACTCACCCCTACGGAGAATCGCTCCGGTGTCAATCCCTGCTGCTCCGGGACCAACGATGCTGAATTCGGTCACCGTCGGCGCCTCGTTGGTGAGTGGGTCGAGGAGCGTGAGGTTCACATCCACGTCTACGTCCGTCGAGACCATGATATCCGTATCGACGATATCCCCGGCTTCAACCCATGGGCAGTACCAAACACTCGGGCTGGAGACCGCGCCATCTGGTTCCGCGACATCGACGGTCGCGAAGTTCGGACCCTCGTCGGGTGGCGGAGCCACCTGAATCAGCCCGACGGCGGTCGTCAACCCAGCTAGCAGAAGCAGCAACGCCCGTCTCATGATCGGCGCCTCCCCCACGATGCGAATCCCATCAGTAATACGATCGCTGCCAACACGAAAACGGCTTGAGTTCTCCGACCTTGGTCCGCTGAGTAGATCGCGATTCCCTCGTCGGCTGCGATTTCGTTCATCGATTCAGTGGTGAGCCTTGGCCCAGGACCCCAGCCTTCGTCTGGATTCTCCGCAATGAACACCCGCTTGCCTGGTTCCCTTTCGCCCCTATAGAGCCACCCATCTCTTGGCCACGGGTTACCCGTGTTCGTGAGCGCACGAGCCACGGGGCGAATGTCCGTCACGAACACCGTGTTCTGCACCGCCGCCGTCAGCGGAAGCAGGTCGAGCTGTCCTGCGAACACATCCCTCCATGCAACCGACGTCTCCGAGGCATCGGACCCGCGGCTGTCTCCCATCACCACGATCCAGCGGATTCCGAAAAGTGCGAGCTCACCACCTACCCGTTTGGTCTCACCGGAGATGACCATCGCTAGTTTCTCCTCGAGCACATCGTCAAATGCCAGTCGGTCCGCCAATCGTGCTTCGCCCAGATCGGGCACGGGCGAGGAGACGACTCGGTACGCCCCACCGTCGATAGCGCGCGAGTCTCCCGGAAGCAGCTCGGGGGGACCCACCACGAGGATTCTCGAGATGTCCGCTTGACCCTCGGTCGCATATGTGAACTCGAATGCGGAGCCGAATCGGTCGCCGGGTAGACCGATGCGTCCTCCGAGCAGGATCGGAAGCGACGCTACCACGAGAACAAGAACCCCGACGGAGCCGGCACCCATCACAAATCGCCGCCATCCTTCGCTACCGGCAGCCGTGGCAGATTGAGCAACAACGCCGATGGCGATCGCAACACCCAGGCTCAGAACCGCGAGAGATGCAGACTCCGTTTCAACGCCGAAACCGAAATCGCCTGCGCGCGATCCGAGCAGTCCGATCCCGGCAAGGAGCGCACCCCATCCAGCAAGAAGTCCCAGGGAGCGCCTGGCAGCCAGAACGCCGGAAACAACAACCACTGCTCCCGCGACAGCAACGATCGAAGACAGATACCAGTATGCGTATCCCTCCCTTGCGATCGACAGGAAGCTTGCCGACCATATCCACGGGCTGAGCAGCATCGCTCCGCCGGCCGTTCCAACCAGTGCGAGAATGAACGCCCGCCACGCCTCACCATCGGTGAACCGGAACACTGCGTATACGAGGATCGCAGGGGCCGGCACTACAAGTAACAGCGGGGAAAGGGACCCGAGAAGTCCGAAGGTAAGGATCACGGCGGCGATCCGCGAGAGAAACGCCCAACCCCCGTCGATGACCGGTTTCACTGCAAGGCGAAGAGCCCAAGGGAGAACACCAAGCGCGAGCAATGTTCCAAGATCCGTGTTTCCAGCTACGCCCTGGGCTGCGGGACCTGCAACGTAAACAACACCGGCGATGAGCCCTGGAGCTGCAGATACAGACCATGTCCTCAGGAACCGCATCATCCCCCAGATGCCCGCGAGCATTGCCCCGGCACCCAGGACGTACTCAGGCAACGACGCTGCGTTGAACGTGACCAATTTCGCGAATCCAGCGATCGCGAGCAGAGGTCTCAGGGGATCAGTGCTACCGAGGCCCGCCGGGTTCCATCCACCAGCGTACGCACTCAAGACATTGCCACCGTTGGTCGGGAACGGAAGCGTGTAACCGACGGCTGGGAATCCATCTGACCACAGATTGCGGGCGGACATGAGCACGAAAAGCACCGCAAGGACACCGACGACGAAGGCAGGCTGACGCATCTCGTCGCCGATCACCTCCACACTGAATCGGTCTTCGCCTGGGAGCCGTGACTCCAGGGCACGCATCGTTGCGCTCGCAAGGCGGGACATCTTGACGCTGCCCTTGCGCTGATAGCGGAACAGCTCCTCATCGCCCGCGACGCGACCGGATCTGGCTCGGCGACGGGCGCCAATGGTGTCGGGGAGATGAATGACGTTCCAACCCCAGGACTTGACAAAGTCGAACCCATACCACTTGCCGAGGAAGATCGACACGACCATCTCGATGAGACCGAACAGAAAATCGACAGGCATCGCCCACAAGAGAGTGAGCGGGCTGTAGACCTTGATCATCCCCCTTATCCGACCGGCCTCCTCACGCCACCGTATGTCTTGTCCGGTATCGACGTCATAAAACACTTCCGATGCAGGGCTCACGGCGACGCGGGCGCCTTTGAGCCTCGCTCGCTGCGCAAGATCGATCGCTGCGGATTGTGGCGTCATTGTGGCGTCAGCGCCTCCGAGCCCATGGAGGAGATCGCGTCGCACGAGCAATGCGGTGCTAGAAACCGCGGCTACATCCCTCACAACGTCGTACTGGCCCTGGTCGACTTCGGACTCGTCGAGACCTGTGTACGGGACGCCGAACGCGTCTGTCACGAGTCCTACGGATACGAGGCAATCGTCAGGTCCGACGATCTTGGACCCGAGCAGACCCGCCTCGGTTCGATCAGCATCGACGATCGCTGCGCGGAGAGCGTCAGGTCTTGGAATGGCTCCTGCAGCGAGGATCCAGAGGAACTCGGCAGAGGAGCCGACAGCGTCCACTGCCTCTGCAAGCGAAGGGATCACCACCACTGATCTACCCGGTACTGCGGCCTTGACGCTTGTGGCGCTACCGACCACGACCACCTCACCAAGCTCGTACACTTGTTGGTCGATGGCGGTGAGGGTGGCGTCAAGCCAGCCGGAGTCGTCGGCAACAACGACCGCAGCGACGCTTGCCTGGCGTATTTGCGTCATGGACATGTGGGGTGCATTCTGGAGTCAATCCGGCGATACCGCAATCACCGCGTAACCCTGCTAGCCGGCGGGGTCGGTGGAGCCAGGATGGCACAGGCCCTCCGCCATGTGCTTGATCCCGACCATCTCACGGTCGTCGTGAACGTCGGTGACGATACCAAACGATACGGCGTTTACGTCGCTGCCGACCCTGATACGGTTCTCTACACCCTTGCAGGGGTTGTTGGGCAGCAGGGCTGGGGGAGAGCGGACGACACACATAAGACCCTGGAATCCCTGGCAGCGATGGGCTTCGACACGTCTTTCTCCCTCGGTGACAAGGATCTAGCCCTCTGCCTCGCACGGACGGAGATGTTGGACCTCGGAATCCCTCTTTCGCAAGTCACAGCGGATCTCGCTCGAGGTCTTGGCATGACCGACGTGACCGTGTTGCCTGCATCAGACGACGTCGTGCGCACATTCGTACAGACTCAGGGCAACGAATGGCTTGAGTTTCAGAAGTATTTCGTGGACCGCGCACACACGGATCTGGTTGCCGCGCTCGCCTACCACGGTGCCGCGGAGGCTGCTCCTGCACCCGGCGTGGTCGAGGCGATCCGATCAGCGGACACGTTGGTGATCGCCCCATCGAACCCGCCCCTCTCCATATGGCCGATCCTCGCTATCGATGGCATCGACTCTGTCGTTCGCGAGCGGTCCGGCCGTGTCGCGGTAAGTCCACTGTTCTCAGGAGCCGCCCTCAAGGGACCGGCGGCCCAGGTCATGGCCGGGGTAGGTCTTTCGCCGGGTACAAAGGGAGTGCTCGAGGCTTACCGTGGACTCATCGACCATCTTTTCATCGATGATTCCGATAGCAGGGACACGGCCCTCGGCGCCGAGTTCAACGTAGACGTCCACACCGGCAACACTCGTCTGGCGGGACCCGACGACGGCGCTGCTTTCGCGTCGCGGCTCCTCGAAACGGTGACGCTATGAGGCATCTTGAAATCAGACCGGTACCCGGGATTGGCGAGATTCAACCGGGAGATGACCTCGCCGGCATGATCGTCGATGCGATCAAAGCAGATGGCTGGGCACTCGAGGAGAGAGACATCGTTGTCGTCACGCACAAGGTGGTCTCGAAACAAGAAGGCCGTATCGTCGAGATCCCCGATGAGGCGACCTACCACTCGCTGGTCGTCGACGAGGCAGTCGACGTGATCCGACGGAGGGGCGACCTGATCATCGCCAAAACCAAACACGGGTTCATCTGTGCGAACGCAGCCGTCGACAGATCGAACGTCGCTGATGGATTTGCCTTGCTGCTTCCAGTTGATCCGGACAGAAGCGCTCACCGGCTCCGGACTCTCATAGAACGTGCCACGGAAACATCGGTTGGCGTCGTGATCACCGACACCTTCGGAAGACCCTGGCGCCGCGGTCTCGTGGATGTTGCGATCGGCATTTCCGGCCTGCCATCGATCGTCGACCTCCGCGGAACAACCGATGCCCACGGGAACGAGCTCAACGTCACGGAAGTCGCCGTGGTGGACGAGATCGCCGCTGCCGCAGATCTTGTCATGGGGAAGGCGACCCAGATCCCCGTTGCAGTCGTGCGCGGCCTCCGACTCGTAGGCACCGGAAAAGCGACCGATCTCGTACGTCCTGCCGACGAAGATCTATTCCGCTGATGCCGGAGCTCCCCGAGATAGAGGCATATCTCCATGCCCTCCGTCCGCGGATAATCGGGTCGACAGTCGAGGATGTGCGGGTATCCAGTTTCTCGCTTCTCAAGACATACGACCCGCCGACGGATGCGCTCATCGGACAGGAGGTAGAAGGCGTCCACAGGATCGGCAAGCGGATCTCGATCGACCTGTCGGGAGCTCTCCATTGCGTGATCCATCTGATGGTCGCTGGACGTTTCAAGTGGTCCGATGAGCCAAAGTCGATCCCAAAACGAGGTGGATTGGCTGCCATCGACTTCTCCACCGGCTCCCTGCTCCTCACCGAGGCAGGGACGAAACGCAGGGCTTCGATGTCGATTCTGGACAGCGAAGTCCTGGATTCGGTGGACCCGGGAGGAATCGAGATAGCCGATGCATCACTCGATGAATTCGGCGCAGCACTGCGTACCAATCGGCATACCTTGAAGAGAGCGTTAACCGATGCGAGATACCTGTCGGGAGTGGGTGGCGCATTTGCCGATGAGATTCTCTTTCGGGCGCATCTCTCTCCCACCCAGATGAATACGAACCTCTCTGAGGCTCAGGTGAGTGAGCTCTTCGAGTCGACCAAGGCGGTACTTTCGGACTGGACGGATAAGCGCATTTCTGAAACAGGGGCCGGATTTCCGACCAAGGTGACCGCGTTCCATCCCGATATGGCCGTGCACGGCAAATTCGGCGAGGATTGCCCCGTGTGTGGAGCCCCTATCCAGAAGATCGTGGCCGGCGGAAGGGAAACCAACTACTGCCCCGGATGCCAGACCAACGGACGCATTCTCGCGGACCGATCGCTCAGCAGGCTGCTAAAAGACGATTGGCCGAAGACGCTCGACGAGCTGTGACAGACAGTCCTTTCTCCACCCACGAGGCGGATTGTCAGGACTCGGTCCCTCTGAACCACGCAACTGTTTCCTCGATGCCCTGGGGTAGCGCCGTCCAGGCCTCCCAGCCGAGATGTTCCTGTGCCGCATGCGCATCGAGGCACGATCTCAGCTGCTCTCCACGCCTGGCAGCGGCCATGATGGGGGCGATGTCAGCGCCTGTTGCTTCCACGATGTACTCATACAGCCGTGCCACGGACGTCTCGATGCCTGTTCCGATGTTGAGATAGCGAGAACCACCGATGCGCGCCGCACGAACCAGCGCATCGGCAACATCTTCAACGTACACGAAGTCGCGGGTTTGGGTGCCATCACCGTAGATCGTCGGTGTCCGGCCTGCGATGAGGTCCCCGATGAATATTGCGACAACACCCGCCTCGCCGTGAGGGTCTTGTCTGGGTCCGTACACGTTCGAGAACCCAAGCGATAGATATTCGAGGTCGTAGGTGTCGTTGTAGAACCGGAAATATTCCTCGACGACGTACTTTGAAACCCCGTACGGTGACCCGGGCACGCGATTCTGAGACTCTGGGGTCGGGATGTTGAACGTATCGCCGAATGTTGCGCCCCCTGAGCTTGCGAATACGAAGCGCTCCGCGTTGCCGTGTCTCGCGGCCTCGAGCATGTTGATCGTTCCAAGAATGTTGATCTTCGCATCATGCACGGGATCGGCGACAGATTGCCTGACGTCGATCTGAGCGGCAAGGTGAAAGATGTTGTCCGGTCGGAACGACCGGACAAGGTCCACAACCTCAGGGGACGACACATCTATCTGGTGCACGACCACAGACCCCCGCTGTCTTGCGTCTCTCAGGTTCGCAAGCGAACCCGAACTCAGATCGTCGACTACGAAGACCTCGTGGCCATCATCAACGAGACGATCGACAAGATTCGAGCCTATGAACCCCGCTCCCCCGGAAACTACAGACCTGGCCATTTCACACCCTCGGGGGAAGCTCTGCCCCGAAGAACCCTATGAGGCGGTCCAGAGTGTCAGTGGCTATAGCCTCGTCGAATCCGTCGGCTCCGTCGTCCCAGAACCCCTCACCTACATCCGTGTGGACCACATAGGTGGTCTGAGGTAAGACTTCCTTGGCAGCAATGGATGCGTCAACATCGACGGATTCGTCTGCGCGGGACCCGATCCACAGCGCGGGGATCTGAGCCGTGGACAGTTCGTCGACGACGTCTTCATCGAGTCTCGACCCTACAGATGCGATCGCCACGACCCTGCCATCTCCATAAGCAAGGCGCGACGCATCGAAGATCCCCTGTCCGAATGCGAGTACCCCGAATCCGAACTGTGCGTTCGACCATTCACCGGTAGGATCAGAAATGAATCTCGCGACACGCGTCGCCGTGAGAGCGTTCGATTCGTGACTGTCGGTCACATCGGGGGCAAGGGCAGAAATGCCATGCCGGGCAAACACCCGACAGATATTCTTGACCGATGACTGCGGCACAGGTCGAGGCCCGAAAACGAGAACAGTCGGCCATTCGCCCTCACCGTCCGGTCTTGCGAGGTACCCGCTGAGGGTCTGGGGACCCGCGGGAATGCTGGTCGACCCGTAGATGATCTCGATGGTCCCCTCACCCGTCTGTACGGCCACGCGTTGCTCTCCTCGCTCTTCGGGTCAGGCTATCACGGGTGTGCACCTCACCCGCTCGCAGACAGGTCAGTTCCCCGTCGCGGTCAACGATGAGCTCACCGTCACGACCAATAGCGGTGGCACGACCGTGTCCGGTGTCCCAAAAGACGTCTCGACCGAGTGTCACAGATGCCGATTCGTATTCTGCGCGAGGCCATTGATCACGCCCCCGGTCGAGGTGTGTGATCAATCGCTCGGTCCATGTCTCGGCAAGCGCCGGTGGTGGATCGCTTCCGGGGTCACCTGCCAGGAGCGACGCCGCTCCATCCATCGGCTTCTCCCACCAGAGGTTGACACCGCATCCGACCACGACCACATCCCTACTTGTCTCAACGAGGATCCCGCCAACCTTGTCGCCGTCGACCATGAGATCGTTTGGCCAACGAAGTCCCAACGCGACGCCGAATGATTCACACACAGCGTCACGCATAGCCACAGCAGCGACAAGAGGAATCAATGTTCGGTCCCGCATGGCCCAGTCGGACAAGAAGCAGTAGGAGGCGTACATTCCTCGGTCAGGCTGAGCCCACTCTCTCCCCTGCCTGCCACGGCCCATCATTTGGGTAGCCGCGACGACGAGAATCGCATCTCCGGTCTCATTGAGCCGACGCCTTGCCTCGTCTTGTGTGCTATCAATGCGGTCGAGGCGCACGATGTCGTATTGTGTAGCCAAATCAAGCCCTTACGAGTCGAACTATCACCTGATCACTGGCGAGCCTACCGGGAGGACCGGTGAGCACAGAAGAAAGCATCGAGAAGCTCCGCGACCTGCGAGAGCGATCTCTCGCTCCCGACAACCAGCGCGCCATCGAGCGCCAGCACGACGCGGGAAAACTCACCGCCAGGGAACGGATCGAACTGCTTCTCGACAAGGGCTCGTTCCAGGAGATCGATCCATTTGTTCAGCATCGCGCCACTGGTTTCGGGATCGAGGACAAACGCCCGTTCGGTGACGCCGTTGTGACCGGTTGGGGCACCGTTGATGGCCGCAACGTCTTCGTTTTCGCGGAAGATTTCACCCGATTCGGCGGATCCCTTGGCGAGGCAGTCGCGGACAAGATCTGCAAGGTGATGGATCTTGCCATGGACACGGGAACACCGATCATCGGACTCAAGGACTCGGGTGGCGCTCGCATTCAGGAGGGAGTGGTCGCGCTCCATGGATACGGCCGGATCTTCGAACGCAACGTCCGGGCTTCAGGGGTGATACCCCAGATCTCGGCGATCATGGGACCATGCGCAGGCGGAGCCGTGTACTCGCCCGTGCTCACCGATTTCATCTATCAGGTCGAGGGCACGTCTCACCTGTTCATCACCGGCCCAGACGTCATCAGGACCGTCACCGGTGAGGAGGTCACGATGGACGATCTCGGTGGTGCGCACGCCCATTCCTCGAAGTCCGGCGTAACACACTTCGTTGCCGAGGATGACCGCGAGGCACTTGACGAGATCAGGTACCTGCTGTCGTTCCTCCCCAAGAACAACATGGAGGTCCCTCCGTTCTTCACCCCGATGGACGCCTCGGACCGCATGGACGAGGCGCTCACAACCGTCATCCCTGATTCGCCGAACCAACCGTACGACGTCATCGAGGTAATCGAGAGCATCGTCGATGACGGCGAGTTCTACGAGGTCCATGCGCATTGGGCAGGCAACATCGTGGTCGGCCTCGCACGCCTCGACGGGTACACCGTTGGGATCGTGGCGAACCAGCCCGCTGTCCTGGCCGGCACGCTCGACATCGAAGCTTCCACAAAGGCCGCACGGTTCGTGCGCTTCTGCGATGCGTTCAATATCCCACTCGTCACGCTTGTTGACGTGCCAGGCTTCCTCCCCGGCGTCGACCAGGAGCACGACGGCATCATCAGACACGGGGCGAAGCTGCTCTACGCGTTCTCAGAAGCGACGGTTCCCCGCATCACGGTCATCATGCGCAAGGCGTACGGGGGCGCGTTCCTCGTCATGAACTCACGAGCTGTCCGGGCGGACGTTGTCTTCGCATGGCCGACAGCCCAGATCGCAGTGATGGGCGCCCAGGGAGCGGTCAACGTGATCCACCGCAGGGAGCTCGCAGCCGCAGACGATGCCGAAGTCGCGAGGGCCGAACTCGTTGCCGACTACGAAGAGAAGTTCAACAACCCATACATCGCTGCAGAGAACGGCCTTGTCGACGATGTCATCGAACCACGCGAGACACGCCCACGGCTCATCCGGGCGCTCAACATGCTGCGTGACAAACGCGAGACGTTGCCGACCAAGAAGCACGGGAATATCCCGTTGTAATCAGGTATCAGGTTTCAGGTTTCAGGTCGGCAGTCGCTCAAGTAGGGTCGATGTGTGAAGAACGACGCTGATCCGATGAGCGGCAAGGTGCTGGCGCCTCTTCTGGTTGGTTTCGTGTTGGTTGTCATGGTGGTGATCGCACGGGCGAACGCTCCCGATCGGAGTACGACGCCCACGACGCTCGACTTCACGAGCGGTACCACGGTGACCTCGGTGACCGCGCCAACCTCGACGTCCACGACGACACCCGTCGGCGAAACAACACCGAAATCACGAGGTGCCACTCTGCAAGCCTTCCTGCAAGCACCGGGGTGGCGCTCCCTCAGCGGCGGAGACCTCAGGCCGCGGACGGGCTTCGCCACCGTCTGGACGGATGATCGCTTCGTCGTGTGGGGAGGCGTCGACTTCCTTGGCAACGAGGTTCAGCGGCAGGGTGCGCCGTATCGATCCGATGGTTGGCAAGAGATGGAGCAAAGCCCGATCGTTGCGGGCGTTGACCCGGTTCTCGTGTGGACCGGGAGGGAACTCTTCGCCTACTCGGGAGCAGCCGCCGCGTGGAATCCCAACACCAACACCTGGCGCACGCTCGCCTACCCGCCGACGGGCTCACCGGGGGGCGGCGGGCCTATTGCCGGTGTGTGGGCAGACAACCGGGTCATCCTCGTCGGGTACAGGACACATCCGCCCGTGTTCGACGACAACCTGTTCGTAGCGTCGTACGGACCGGATCTCGGATGCTGCGACGTGCTGCCGGAGCCGCCGTTCAGCCTGTCGTACGCCGACGCCTTCTGGACCGGACAGGAGATGCTGCTCATCGGTGCGTTGGTAGATGCAGAGGGCGAACCCATGACCAATGACGGCCTCGGACGATTCGCCGGTTTCGACCCAAGAACAGGCACGTGGACCGAATACGACCCCCCGCCGCTGCCACAGGCCGACCGCATCTCAGCCGCCTGGACTGGCGCCGCCGTTGTTGCGTGGGATGCTCGGCTCAACGCCGCCGAGTGGACGAAAGAGCGCGGGTGGCGAACGTTGCCAGATGTGCCACTCCCACGATCCGACTGCCGCCCACAGTCGACCGCTATCAGCGATACCGAGGTGGCCGCGTTGGACCGCAACGACGTCGTAGCAGTCCTGTGCGGCGAGGTCGCGATCTGGGATGCCGAGGCCGACCGATGGTTCTCGATCGTCGGCCCACAGGCCGTGATCGGTGACCCACCCGCCGCGTGTGGCGTCGAGGGATCACTGACCTGGCCCAGCTTCTACCTCTGGTGCTCCGGTAGCACAAGCACGAGCGGTCAATTCTTCTGGCAGATCGATTCGTCTGACGTTGAGGCCTCGCAGTACTCGGAACCGGCGACACCTTCGCAGTGGGAGCTGCTGCCGAATCCCGCGGCGACCCGGCTCGGTTCAACGACGATGGTCTGGAGCGGCAACGAACTCCTCTACTTCTCGGGTCAGGGCATCGAGGTCGAGGAGTTCGGTGGCTGGGGGTACGACCCCGACAGGAACATCATGCATCGGATTCCCGGTGCACCGTCCCCGGGTCGGTCGGGTCAGGTCGCCCTCTGGACCGGTGATGAGATGCTTGTGTGGCGTGGGCCGACGACTCTTTGGAATCCGATCTCGCTCGAATGGAGAACCGCGGAGCAGTCTCCCGCACTCGGCAGTTCCCCGTTCGCGGTCTGGACCGGTGATGAGGCGATCTTCTACGGCTCACGCATCGAACCTTCGAACACCGGCGCCGCATACAACCCAGATACCGATACATGGCGCCCGGTCGCCACCGGACCGGCTGGCGTGGCGGTTGGTGTTCAGGTGATGGCCTGGTCGGGTGAAGAGATGTACGTCCTGGGCAACTATGGAGGGTTCCCCGCGTCCCAGTCCGGTACCGTGTATGACCCGACCTCAGATCGGTGGCGCCCGCTGCCGCCGATCCCCGAGGAGTTCGCCCTTTCGGGATCGGTCGGAGACTTCGTCGACGGCGAATTCATCATCATCGGCGAGAACTGGGATCCGCTCCTGACCGAGGAAGCCCCACTGATCGCCGGTCTCGCCTACTCACCAGAGAGCAACACCTGGCGCACCATCGCGCCGGTTCGGACACTCGATGACGCTCTGGCCCGACCCCCTGAGACCCACTTCACCACCCGGATGGCAGCGGTCCGACATGGTGACGAGCTCGCGGTCTTCCTCCCCGCCGGGTACTCAAGTGACACACCGACAATCGCCTTCTACAACCCGGCAACAGACACCTGGCGCTACGTCGACGGCGCCCCGGCGAACGCGTCGGGACCGACGATGGTCTCTGGCGACACCTTCGTCGCCTACCTGACCTCCGCCGGCACGGTCCTCCTCCACGACGACTGACCTCGACCCATTCCCGAACCCAGGGTTCGCGGCGTGCTTTTCGTACAGTTCTGGTCCAAAGATCGGCGGAAGACCCCGGTCGTAACGCCGCGACACCCCTACGGGTCGTACCCACGCAGGCCGAAAGAGATTTCGGCCTCACGTACATACCCCTCCTAGGATGCACATCGTGGAATCCATCCTCATCGCGAATCGGGGCGAGATCGCCGTCCGTGTCATCCGCGCCGCGAGAGATCTCGGCATACGGACCATTGCGATCTATTCAGAACTCGACCGCGATGCCGTTCACACCGCAATGGCCGACGAAGCATGGAATGTTGGCACAGCACCAGCAGCCGATTCATATCTCAACATCGCTCGCATCCTGGAGGTCGCCCATGAGGCCGATGCAGCGGCCATCCACCCCGGATACGGCTTCCTCGCTGAGAACGCCGACTTTGCTCAGGCTGTCATCGACGCTGGTCACATCTGGATCGGACCACCGCCCAGCGCGATCACGATGATGGGCGACAAGATCGAGTCGCGGCTCGCGGCCGAGGCAGCAGATGTCCCTGGTGTGCCGGGCACCAACGAGCCGCTCACGTCCGTCGACCAAGTTGCCGCTTTCGCTGAGGATCACGGCTTCCCTGTCGCGATAAAGGCGTCCGCAGGTGGTGGCGGCCGTGGCCTCAAGGTCGTGAGAGAAGCCGAAGGTCTGGCGGACGCCTTCGAGTCGGCAGGCAGAGAAGCAGAGGCCTGGTTCGGAAATCCTGCCGTGTATGTCGAGAAGTATCTCGAGAACGCTAGGCACATCGAGGCCCAGGTGCTCTTCGACACGCACGGCAACGGCGTGTTCCTCGGTGAACGAGACTGCTCACTTCAACGCCGCCATCAGAAGCTCGTTGAGGAGTGTCCCGCTCCGGGCCTCACCGCGGATCAGCGATCACACGTGGGGGAACTCGCGCTTGCTCTTGGACACGCAGCGAGGTACGAGTCCGCCGGGACTGTCGAGTTCCTGTACTCCGACGGGGAGTTCTACTTCCTCGAGATGAACACGCGCATCCAGGTCGAGCACACAGTGACCGAGGAGGTTTTCGGCATCGATCTGGTCGCTGAGCAGATCCGGGTAGCGAACGGTGAGGAGCTCTCCATCACCACCACCCCCAAGCCGATCGGCCATGCGATCGAATTCAGGATCAACGCTGAAGACCCGTCTCGAGGCTTCATCCCCAATCCGGGAACACTCGTCCGATACAGGGAGCCGGGAGGTCCGGGCATCAGAGTCGACTCGGGTGTCGTGCAGGGATCCGAGATCAGTCAGTACTACGACAATATGATCGCAAAACTCATCGTCACCGGTCATGACCGCGACCAGGTCATCCAAAGGGCGACACGGGCGCTGGTCGAGTACGACATCAGTGGCGTTGACACCACCATCCCTGCCCATCTGATGATCCTCGGAAACGAGCACTTTCTCGAAGGCAGGGTGTCCACCCGTCTCGTTGAGAATGAGATCGACTTCTCGGACGTCGGGCGATCAACAGCACCGACACTCCCCGAGGATGAAGAGCTCGCGGAACGCAACCTCACCGTCGAGGTCGGCGGACGCCGGTTCGCCGTCAAGTACTGGGCGAAGGTGATGACGGCGCCGGGGTCTGGCAAACGCATTGCTCCGAGGCGCAAGGCGCCGAAGCTCTCCAGACAGGCTGGCTCGTCGGCAGGTGAAGGCATCGTCACGGCCCCAATGCAGGGCACGATCGTCAAGATCCACAAGAAGGCTGGCGAATCCGTCGAGGCGGGTGAGCCTGTCTGCGTTCTCGAAGCTATGAAGATGGAGAACGAGATCAA
>BTQS01000002.1:0-38577 GCA_036985995.1 Acidimicrobiia bacterium | reverse complement strand
GTCTGGCGCCTTTGGCTGCAGTACTGCGTGACTGGATCGTATGGCGACGGGACCGATCTTGGGTACGTAACTAGCCGGGGTCGATGTCAACCGTTTGCGTGGGTATGACCGGGTTGTTGTGTTGCGTGCCCATCAGCGCATGATCTCGCATTATCAGGCGAAACTGTATGAGGACATGGTGGCGGTTCGTGACGTGTACTGTGACATGGGTGACGATCGTGTACGTGCCGGGGAGTATGCGTCTGATGAGAACCGCTGTGCCCTGCATCTGACCCGCTACTCGAGCGACGTTGAGATGTCGTTTGCGTTGGAGCTTGCCGAGAGGCTTCCGAAGGTGCACCGTATGTTGTCTGAGGGTGTGATCGACCTGCGCCGTGCCCGTGTGATCGACCACGAGACATGTCATCTCAGCGTGGCTGCTGCCCGGGGAGTCGTTGAACGTATCGCTGAGGCTGCTCTGGTGATGACAACGGGGGAACTCCGGGCTCGGATCAAGAAACTCTGTATCGAAGCCGACCCCCATGAAGCTGAGGACCGATATCAACGTGCCGTGACGGATCGCAAACTGATCGCTGAGCCGACTCTTGATGGCACTGCGAACCTGTTGGGCCTGGATCTTGCACCGGACAGGGTGGCCGGCATCAGCCGCAGGATCAACGCGATCGCCAAGTCATTGCTTCGTGACGGTGAGACCCGCACGATGGATCAGCTCCGAGCAGATGTCTACCTCGACCTTCTCCAAGGCGCTGGACACAAGACCAATGGCAGGGCGGTTGTGCATCTCACAGCAGATCTCGACACGTTGGCCGGACTCGCCGAGCATCCCGGTGACCTCAACGGTTTTGCACCCGTCATTGCCGACATTGCACGACAAGTTGCAGCGGACAATGAAGTTGGTGAGTGGCGATTTACGATCACAGACACCGAGACAGGCCGGCACCTACATGACGGGATCACCCGCCGAAGACCGACGGTGTCTCAGCGTCGACATATCGAGTCACGAGACCGTATGTGCGTCTTTCCTGGTTGTCGCATGCCATCAACCGATTGCGACATTGATCACACGATCCCGTATTCAGAGGGTGGTGCGACCTGTCCGTGTAACACCGCACCAGCATGCCGACACGACCACCGCCTCAAAGACCAAGGCTGGACCTACAAACGCCTCCCAGACGGCCGATACCAATGGAAAAGCCCACTCGGCCACACCTACACCACCTGGAAACCGCCACCCTGACGGACCTCCGAGTAGCCCGGATCGACAGCGCCATAGATCCGTTCGATGCACAACGAGCCTCTGACCGATGCGTCATTTCAGACGAGGGTTGCCGCTTCCGATATTCTGTCGACGACCTCGGTGATCGTCAAATCCGAAGTGTCGATCACCAGTGCATCGACTGCCGGACGCAGGGGCGAAGCTCTACGTGTCGAATCGGCGTGATCGCGAGCCTCGATCTCTGCTGCGATCTCCTCGATCGATTTGTCGGAAGCCTCAGCGTCACGGGATCGGCGCGTGGCCCGTACCAGCGCGCTTGCAGTGAGATAGATCTTCACGGGTGCCTCGGGAAACACAACCGTCCCGATGTCTCTCCCTTCGACGACGACCTCGCCGCCCCGATCATCGACCCAGCTGCGTTGCATCTTGACGATCGCATTCCGCACCCTGGGGTGCGCCGAAAGAGCGCTTACGTTTCGTGTGACCTCGTCCGAGCGAACATCGAAGGCAACGGACTTGCCATCGAGCACAATCCCCTTCTCGCTGTAGTCGATGCTGTGATGCGTCAACTCGTCAAGGATCGCCTGCTCGGATGTGATGTCGATGCCGGCCTGAACCATTGCAAGAGTGGCGGCACGGTAGGTTGCACCGGTATCGAGGTAGCCGAGACCCAGCTGTCGAGCGACAGAACGCGACACCGTGCTCTTACCCACTCCGCTCGGTCCGTCGATGGCAATTACCACAAGGCCTCCAGGGTCTCGTAGAAGTCGGGCCATGACACCGCTGCGCAGGCGCCGTTGAGTATCTCGACTGGACCTTCGGCGCGTGATCCCGCGATTGCCGCTGCCATTGCAATGCGATGGTCGCCGGCAGAATCGATGGTACCCCCAGAGAGAAACCCGGTCCCGACGACCTGGAAACCATCCGCTGCCGGCTCGATGCCCCCATCGAGGGCACGGATCATTTCCGTCGTCGACAGTATGCGGTCGGACTCTTTCATACGCAGTTCCTCTGCACCTGACACGGTTGTGATGCCTTCCGCGAACGCGGCGACCACGGCGACAAGCGGAAGCTCATCCAGCGCGGACGCGACCAGGTCCCCGCTGATATCCACAGCGCCGAGGGATCGTCCCTTGACCATGACGTCGCCAACCGGGTCTCCGCCGATGGATCCGGTGACGGTCGCATCAATCTCGGCTCCCATCTTCTCGAGGACCTGGAGGAATCCGAGTCTGCCGGGATTCAGGCTGATGTTCGGCGTCAGAATCTCGGAGCCTGGGCGTATTGCCGCAAGAGCCCAGAGGTACGCCGCCGAGGACGGGTCTCCAGGGATGTCGTAACGTGCCGGAGCGATAGGTCCTGGATCTACTCTGAAGGCAGTGGCCGTAACCCACTCTCCCCTACCGGCCGCCTGCAACCAACGTTCAGTGTGGTCTCGAAATCCTGCGGGTGAGTCGATGACCGATGGTGAAGGCGCAAGCAGCGCCGCGAGCTCGAAGGAGGTACGTACCTGTGCCGATGCGATATCGATGGTGACGTTTGCACTGTGTATGTCTCTGGCGCCTCCGACTACGAGTGGCGCAGTTCCCGTTTCGGTCGTTGAGATGTTGCCACCAAGCGCCTGGAGCGGTTCGACCAAACGCAACATCGGTCTCTGATTCAGGGAGGCATCTCCGACGAGGGATGCACGGACGCCTGAAGTGGAGAGTGCTCCAGCAAGTAACCGCATGGTTGTTCCAGAGTTCCCGCAGTCGATCGGCTGCGTTGGCGCTTTCCAGCCCGCTATGCCGGGCGAGTTCACTCTCTCATCTTCGAATGACACCCCAAGTTGGGTCAGCGCTGCCACCGAGGTTCGCACGTCTGCACCTGTGCCGAGACCGGTCACGAGACTGTCGCCCTCAGCCATAGCCGACCAGAGCAGCGCTCGGTGAGACAGCGATTTGTCTCCAGGTACCTGTACGGACGCCCGTAGTTGGCTATGTGGATTGACGATCATTCGTTCAGTCATCGTTGGTTGTGGTTTCTGACTGTGCGTAGATCTCGCGGATCTCAGCGAAGGTGAGGGGTCTGTATTCGCCTGGATCGAGCGTTCTGTCGGCGATGCCCGCGATCGCGGTGCGAACCAGTCGATCGACGTCTGCGCCGACCTTCGAGAACATACGCCTGATCTCTCGCTTCCGACCTTCGGTCATCGTGAGTTCAACAACGGTTCTTCCGCGAGCGGCATCGGCAACGCGGGCCCTCTTGGCTCGTGCGATTCCGTCATCGAGCTCGAGACCATCGGTCAGTCGGTTGAGTTGCTTCGACGAAAACGTCCCGCGCACCAGAACGTGATAGGTCTTTTCGATCCCGTAGCGCGGATGCGTGACCCTGAGTGCGAGGTCACCGTCGTTTGTCATGAGCATCAATCCCTCAGAATGGAGGTCGAGACGTCCCACCGGATTGGTAACGGGTTCGGCTGGCACCAAGGACCGAACGGTGGGTCTTCCTTGTGGATCGGACATCGTGGAGACGACTCCCGCAGGTTTGTACACAAGCCATGTCCTGAGATCGGGGTTGAGTGGAAGAACTACTCCGTCGATGGCAACTGCATCGCGCATGACGTCGATTTGTTGGCCCACGGTTGCGATCTCACCGTTCACCGAGACTCTGCTTTGTGCGATCAGCACGTCGGCTTTGCGTCGCGAAGCAAAACCCGTCCGGGCGATCAGTTTGTTGAGTCGTTCGATGATGTCTCCGGTCGCATCGGAAGCTCCAGCGTCTCGACAATCGTCGCAGGAGGGACGTGGTCGGCGAGCGGAGGGAGATCGGTGATTGAAGGAACACCGAGCTTCTCGAGAAAAGTCTCTGTGGTTCCGTACAGAACCGCCTGACCTGGCCCAGGAGCTCGACCGATCTCGGTAACCAGACCGCGCCGCTCCAGGGTTTTGAGTGCATGCTCAGAGTCGACCCCCCGTATCTCCGCGACCTGGCCACGGCTCACTGGTTGTTTGTATGCGACAACAGCAAGGGCCTCGAGGGCGGCAGAGGACAGACGTTTTGCACGGTCGGTGGACGCGAACCGCTCCAGGTATGCGTAGGTTTCAGGGTGGGTGTAGAGCCGCCATCCGCCGCCGACGTTTCGCAGCACGACACCGCGGCCGAATCCAAGGGTCGAGGCGAGTTCCGCGAGCGTCTCCTCGACCTCAGAACGTGGCTTCTCCGTGACTTCCGCTAGTTCTGCTGCAGAGACTGGCTCCTCGGCGACAAAGAGAATCGCCTCGAGGATGGTGGATAGGTCGGTCATGCCTCTCCTTCGGCGCTGAGCATGGCTCGGAAACGTTTGTCGGCGGCTTCATCGTCGTATGACATGGTGATCGATGCGTTTGGCTCGTCCTGACTCACGTGGACGATTCCCCATCGTGCCAATTCAAGGAGTGCAAGGAAGTAAGCAACGACCTCAACGTCGCGCGTGCAGTGGGATACGATCTCATCGAAGTCAGAGGTTATGACCGTTGACATGCGTGCCTGGAGCTCGAGCATGACGTCTTGCACCGATGGCATATCAAGATCGAGGTGATCGATATCCGGATCGAGATCCGGTGTCTCAAACACCATTTCAGCGATATGCGCAAGCCCGTGGGCATCGACATCGACGATCACGTCTGGTCTGGGCGGAGTGATCTCGTCCGGAAGTCCGACGACACGAGGAACGTACTTGTGTGCGGCCTCCATGCGATGACGCAGCACCGCGGCCACGTCCTTGAATGTGAGACATGCGAGCAGACGGGAGAGCAACCGGTCTCTCTCCTCGGCGAGTGCAAGTTCTTCGTCCAGATCGATGGGCTCATCTTCCGGCAGTAGATGTCTTGCTTTGATCTGTATCAGCGTTGCCGCGATCAACAGGAACTCACTCGTGACCTCGAGGTCGAGATCACGCATGTCATCCAGGAACGCGACGTATTCATTCACGACATCAGCCAGGCTGAGGTCGGTGATAACGAGTTGGTGCGAGGTGATGAGTTGGAGGAGCAGGTCGAGGGGGCCCTCGAACACTCTTGTGCGAACTTCGAACGACATGAACCCTCATGGTAACCGTCGGGCACCAGGTGTCTGGTATCAGGGAGCAGAAGAACTTCGATCCGTCCCTTGCCCCTGTTACGCGTTGTCCGCCCGTTCGAGCAGGTGCCACGACCCGGGTTCGACACCCAATGGCGGAGCGCCCGGATGGTGACGAGTGAAAACGACGGCAAGGTCTCCCGCGCCGAGCATTTCTAGCTCATGTGCGCCGATTTCACCATGGTTGAGATAGTCCAACCACCTTCCCCTCGTTGGCACTCCGAAGCTGTTGCACACCGTGGCGAGCGATCGGGAAAGAGCACCGAGGTCTGAATCGGTCTTCCCGATGTCGTGGAGAAGCGCTGCTTCATAGAGGCCGTTTCTTTGTCCAACTCGCAGTTTCACGCTGTATGCATGCCTCTGGTCTTCGATTCGTTGTGCAAAGAACGCTTTTGCGAGAGGAGGCTCGAGGATGGAGCTGACTTCCGATTGCTCGAGAGGGGTCAGCGGCTCTGCCGACAAGAATCCGAAGAATCGACGTACGAGGTGCACCGGACTGGTTATTCCGATGTCGTCTTGCAATCGATGCACATGAAAGACGTAGGGCGATACTCCATACGGTCATCGCCGATCGCTTCACCGCACACGCTGCAGGTGCCGAACGTACCGTCGTCGATGCGTTCGATCGCCGCCGCTACGTTGTCGAGACGCATCTTGAGGTTCTCGATGATGCCCATCGTTTCTGTGCGCTCAGCGGTCGCCGCACCCGCGTCGGCGAAAGCATCGCCGTAGTCCATTTCGCCGGTGAGCTCACCTCGCTCATCCGCCCCGAGTTCTGAGAGTTGGTGAACCAGAGTAGCGCGCTCCTCCTTGAGGGTGGCGGCGGTCTTCGCAATGTCGATGGGTGGCATCGATTCCTCCAGGTTGCCTGCTTGAATGCGGATGTCGGCCGGCGGTGTTTCCAGATTAGTGGCACCTCGCGCGAACGAAGAGTCATCGACCTCGCGGATGGCTCACGAGCACGACTTCTCGGAGATGCTCGGGACTCACCTTCGTGTAGACCTGTGTGGTCGTGAGGCTTGCGTGTCCGAGTATCTCCTGCACCGTACGGAGATCCGCTCCTCCTTCGACCATGTGCGTTGCAGCGGAATGACGAAGCACGTGAGGCGACAGATCTTCGGACGGAATCCCGGCAGTCGCACCGGCCTTCTCGACGATCCTCCAGACAGTCTGGCGGGACAATCGGTTGCCGCGGATGGTGAGGTACAGCGCACCGGAGTCCGTACCCTCCTTTCGGATATGCATCCGATCGGGCAGCCACGCAGAAATAGAAGCGGAAGCGTACGATCCGATGGGCACGATGCGTTGTTTGTTGCCCTTCCCCGTCACGACCGCGGTGTTCGTCTCGAAATCGATATCGTGCACATCGAGATTCACGAGCTCGCTCACGCGACACCCGGTTCCGTACAGAACCTCGAGAATCGAGCGGTCTCTGCGCCCCAGGCGGCCCGAGACGTCTGGTGCCTCAACCAGTCGCGTCACGTCCTCGACCGTGAGGGCCTTTGGGATCGATGTTGGACGGCGTGGGCTGTCGATCGATGAGGTCGGATCATCGGTGCCGTATCCCTCTGTGATGACGAAGCGGTGATACGCCCTGATGGACGCAAGTTTTCTCGCGATGGACGTATCTGCCAGTTCTCTGGTTCGTAGGGAGGCGAGGTGGATGTGGACGATCTGACTTGGTGGAACCTCGGGGTGGTCGTCGATCGTCTCCTGGTACTGCACGAGGTCCCGCCGGTACGCGGCGGCGGTGTTGACCGACAGGCCTCGCTCGGATCGAATCGATTCGAGGAACTCGGGCGCGTGTTCAGGAAGTGGCACGGTTGCGCGCGACAAAAAGGAGTCCAACGACGGTCTTGGCATCCGAGATCGTGCCATTTGATACCTGATCCAGCGCTTCATCAAAAGGCATGAGGATCACTTCGGCTGCGTTCTCCTCAGGACCGATGGGTGCAGGTGTGCCCGGCTGCAGATCGTCGGTGCAGAAGATGCAGATGCGTTCGTCAGAGACTCCGATAGATGTCCACAGGTCCGTGAGATGGGTGAGCGATCCAGCGAGATAGCCGGTCTCTTCGGCCAGTTCCCTGCGGGCCGCGTCCTCACGATCTTCGCCGTCGCGGTCGAGCTTCCCTGCTGGGATTTCGAGGATCGTATCGCTCGCCGCAGCCCTGTACTGACGAATCAGAGCGACCGAGTCTCCTACAAGGGGTACCACTGCGACAGCGCCTGGGTGTTCGATGACGATTCGCTCGAACGTTGCACCGTTCGGTGAGGCGATGGTACGTGTCGTGACATCCAGGAATTCAAGGTGGAGGAGCAGCTCACGGCTTCTGACGCGAAACTGCCCGGTGTCTTTCACCGAGGCTGCTCGACCGGAGCAGCCTCGAGGCTGATGTTCCCCATCTGGTCGTGATGCTTTCGAGCAGCCGCGACCAGCCCATCGAACAACGGATGTGGGACATCAGGTCGTGACTTGAGCTCCGGATGGGCTTGTGTAGCGATGAAATAGGGATGGTCCGGAAGTTCGATGAATTCGACAAGCCGGTCATCGGGCGAAGTGCCGGAGAGAACAAGACCGGCGTCTACGAGTTGCTGCCGATATCGATTGTTGACTTCCCACCGATGCCGATGGCGCTCGTAAACGACCTCGTCGCCGTACAAGCGACGGACAAGGGTGTTTTCACCGAGCTTGGCCGGATAGATCCCGAGTCGCATGGTGCCACCCTTGTCTGAGACATCCTTCTGAGTGTCCATCAGATCGATCACCGGATCCGGAGACATCGGGTCGAACTCGGACGAATGCGCGCCCTGCAGACCCACAACGCTTCGTGCAAACTCGATGACAGCGCACTGAAGCCCGAGACAGAGTCCGAGAAACGGGATCCCGTGTTCCCGTGCGTACTCGATGGATCTGATCTTGCCTTCAATGCCTCGGATCCCGAACCCTCCCGGAACAAGGATCCCGTCGAGGCCTTCGAGATAGGAATCCACGAGCAGCCCGTCGACATCGTCTGCGGGGATCCATCTCACTTCGACCTTGACATCAGATGTGCGCCCTGCGTGGCGCAGTGCCTCGACAACAGATAGGTACGCGTCCGGCAGGTCGATGTACTTTCCGACGAGACCGATCGTGACCTGTCCGGAGGGGCTCTCCATCGCTTCCACCATCGATTCCCATGCCTCGAGGTCTGGATCGGGAGCCTCGAGGTTGAGTTCTCTCAAGACAACGTCGTCAAGTCCAGCGTCGTGGAGGGCGAGCGGGACACCGTATATGTTCGGAACGTCGACGAGGTTGATGACGGCATCGTTCGTAACGTCACAGAAAAGACTGATCTTGCGGGACGCCGACTGATCTATAGGACGATCGGAACGCACGACGATGATCTCTGGCTGGATGCCACGGCTTCGCAACTCGGCAACCGAGTGCTGGGTCGGTTTCGTCTTGAGTTCTTCGGATGTGCTGAGGTAAGGAACGAGCGTGACGTGGATGTAACAGGTGTTGTCCGCGCCCACGTCTTTGCGAACCTGGCGTATCGCCTCGAGGAACGGCAGGCTCTCGATGTCACCGACCGTTCCGCCGACCTCGGTGATGACGACGTCGACGTCGTCTCTCTGCCCGAGCTTGCGGATACGCGCCTTGATCTCGTTTGTGATGTGAGGGATGACCTGCACGGTCGCACCGAGATAGTCGCCGCGACGCTCCTTGCGGATGACCGACTGGTAGATCGATCCTGTTGTGACGTTCGAATCCTGGCTCAGGTTCTCGCCAACGAATCGTTCGTAGTGCCCCAGATCGAGATCGGTTTCACCCCCGTCGTCCGTGACGAACACCTCGCCGTGTTCGAACGGGTTCATCGTTCCAGGGTCGACATTGATGTATGGGTCGAGTTTCTGGAGCACGACCCTGAGACCCCGCGCCTTGAGAAGTCGTCCAAGAGATGCCGACGTGATGCCTTTTCCAAGGCTCGATGTCACCCCGCCGGTCACGAATACGTGTTTTGTCACGCATCTCCTTCAGCTCGGAAGGTTGGATGATACCAGTCCGTCACCTCGGAGTGAACAACCCGTTTTGAGAGTCCACAGCGCAGAATTCGCGGTTCAGGTCACCTTCGATGATCCACAGCTCCTGGCTTCTGCTGCCACTGCCAGGAGTTCCTCGGCGTGCTCCTTGCCCTTCTCTGAGGACGTGAGTCCGGCGAGCATGCGTGAGAGCTCCTCGGTACGGGCGTCGTCTTTCGATTCCGTGATCGAGGTCGTCGTCCCGTCGCGTGTCACCACGTAGTGACGGTCGGCGAATGCAGCGACCTGTGGCAGATGCGTCACACAGATGACCTGACGTCCCATCGCGAGGGACGCGAGTTTCCGACCCATGGCGAGGGCGGTCTCTCCACCAATGCCTGCATCGATTTCGTCGAAAGCGACGACGTCAGCTTCCGCTCCACCCGAAGCGAGCGTGAGGGCGAGGACAAGTCGGCTCAGCTCGCCGCCAGAAGCGATCGAGGCAACGGGACCAGGGGTCAGCGAGACATCGGAGGCAAACAACACGGTTGCAGAGTCGGCCCCGTGTCCCATGGGTGGCGATTGGGATACCGTGATCTCGACGAAGGGCTCCGAGAAACCGAGTTCCTTGAGGTGTTGCGTCGCTCCTACTGCGATGCGGTCCGCCGCGTTCTGCCGCACGGCCCGAAGGGCGTCGCCGTCGATGGCGACCTGCTCGGTCGCCTTCTGCAGTCGCTCGGCGATGTCATCGGCCGACTCGAGCAGCTCAGCGAGCTCGACCTCTCGGGAAACAGCTTCTTTTCGAAACGAGAGAACTGCCTCGAGAGAATCGCCGTACTTTCGCTTCAGAGACGAAAGCAACGCAACACGCTGCTCGGTTTCTTGGAGCACCGCAGGTTCGGCTTCAAGTGCAGACGCGTAACGTGCGACCTCGATGTTCATCTCAGACACGACGGCGAGCACATCCACGACCTGACTTGCGAGATCGAGAAGTGATCCGTCCAGGTAGGCGGCACCGTTGAGTGCTCGAGCCGCAGCGTCTATCTGGGCGCCGGCGCCCTCGTCACCAAGGTGGCTGAGGGCGGTGTCAATCGAGTCAGCAAGAGCTTCGGAATTGCGGAGTTTGTTGACCTGGTCGAGAAGTTTCTGCTCATCGCCAAGTTCGAAACCAGCGTCGGTTATCTCGGCTATCTGGAAGCGCAGCGTCTCGAGTTCTCTGGTGAGACTGCGGTGGTCCGAACCGAGCTGATCAGCCTCGTCGCGCACGTTCTTGAACGTGTTCCATGCCGACGCGTACAGATCGAGTCGTGTGCGTTCGGTGGTGCTCAGCGCGTTGTCCGCGAGGCGTCGAACGCCCTGAGCGGAAGTGATCGTGTGTCGGTCATGCTGGCCTACGATCGAGATCTTTCCACCTACGGCGTCTCTGAGCGCAGACGCCGTGCTGATCGCTCCGTCCAGATAGGCCCTGGATCTGCCGGCAGTCACGACCCTCCTCGCGATGTGCTCGTCGGTTCCGACGAAACGCGCCGATACGTCGGTCTGCTCCCCGTGAGGACCTATGAGTCCCTTGGGCGCTTGCTCTCCTATGAGGAGCCTCAGCGCACCCAGCAACACTGTCTTGCCTGCTCCGGTCTCCCCCGTTATGACGGTGAGTCCGTCCGCGGGTGAGAGGGAGGCACTCGAAATCAGCCCGAGATTCGAAACGACGATCTCATCAAGCATGGTCGAGACCGAAGTGCTCCCTCACGGCCTGGGGAAATGGATGTCTTTCGAGCGTCAGAAATTCCACGGTCGTTCTGCCGCGCTTGATGACGATCGGCTCATCGGGAGCAACCGTGCACAACTCTCTGCCATCGACATTGACGCGGGCCGGCCGGTCTCCATCGACGGACAGAGTCACGACCGCATCGGGTGCAAGAACGATGGCCCGTGTGAGAAGGCTGTGTGGAGCTATGGGCGTGAGAATCAACGCATCGAGGCTCGGATCGACGATCGGTCCCCCAGCCGATAGCGAGTATGCGGTAGAGCCGAGCGGCGATGCAACGATCATTCCGTCGGTACGGTACGTGGCCAGTGCCCGGTCGTTCACTTCGACCGACACCTCGATGATCCGCTGGCTGATGACCTTCTCGATGACGATGTCGTTGATCGCAGAGGCAGAGTGAGAAGGCGTCCCAACCCACAGAGTGCTGTGGTGTCTGGTCTTGAACGAATCTGTGCTGATCGCCACTGCGAGGTCTCCAACCTCGTCCTCGGCAAACTCGGCCAGATACCCGACTCTGCCCACGTTGACCCCGCAGATGGGGATCCCGGCCTCCATCGCGATTGATGCTGCCTCGAGGACGGTGCCGTCTCCTCCGATCGCGATGACGGCGTCCGGCTCGCCTTCGGCTGTCGAGACACCCTGTTGAGTGAGCAATCCGACAAGGCGGTCAGAGATACTGACGGCTTGGGGCCTGTCCTTGCGCACGACAAGTTTGACGCTGTTCACTCCGGCTCTCCGTCGAGGGTCGATTCGATCGTATCGGATGTGACAGTACTGGGACCGCGTCGGAAGCACGCCACGTACTCGATGTTGCCCTTCGCTCCGGTTATGGGGGATTCGATCACACCGAGACAACCCAACCCGATCTCTTCGAAGGCATCCACTACATGAAGAACGGCATCTCTTCGCACACCAGGGTCAGACACAACACCGCCCTTGCCGACACCCTCGCGCCCTGCTTCGAATTGTGGTTTGATCAGGAGGACCCAGTGTGCCCTCTCGTGCCCGAGGTCGGCGAGTTGTCGAGACACCAATCGCAGGGAGATGAACGAGAGGTCCGAAACGATGATGTCGAACGGGGCACCGAGCGCTTCGGGATCCGCTGTGCGGATGTTCGTACGTTCCACGACCGTCACCCGATCATCACTCGTTATGCGCCGATGCATCTGTCCATATCCGACATCTACAGCCGTTACTGAGCCGGCCCCTCTCTGGAGAAGGCAATCCGTGAATCCTCCTGTGGATGCACCGACGTCTATCGCTCGCGCCCCAACGACGTTGATACCGAACGCTTCGAGAGCCGCGTCCAGTTTGCGACCGGCCCTGCTCACGAACCGCTCAGGGTGGGCGACGAGATGGACCGGTTCTTCAGGCGCAACAAGCGTCGAGGCCTTCGGTGCGGCGTTTGCGCCGACCCGGACAAGTCCGGCATCGATCGCGCGTTTCGCTTCGGTGCGGCTTTCGACGAGCTTGCGCCGAACGAGCTCGGTGTCGAGTCTTCGACGGGTCAGGGCGATGACTCAGGCCGTTGTCGATCAGCGTCGGTCATCGGGTCGAGTTCGCGCTGTAGACCCGCTGTCAACCCTTCTGCGATCTCAGGCGCCTGGGCAGGGTCAGAGGCGGCAAGTGCCTCGAGTGCCGTTCGTGTGTCCTGTGTCTGTTGCCCGTCTCGGTTGTCGTTCATGGTTTCATTATCCCTCATTGCGAGCTCCCATCCAGGATTCCCGGCAATTCGGCGACAGAAGCGACAACGTGGTTCGGGACGAGATGCCGCGGAATGTCGTCCGCTGTAGCTGTTACGCCGGTAAGTGTGAGAACAGACTCCCAGCCCGCAGCGATAGCGAAAGCGGTATCAGTTTCTGGTCTGTCTCCGACCATTACGACTCGTTCTGTGACTATTCGCTCGCTGACCAGATCGATCATCGGTCGCTCTGGTTTTCCACATGTAACGAATCGACTCCCTGAAGCGGTTGCTACGGCGGCAACGATCGTTCCGGCCCCCGGTACCTCTCCTGTCGATGTCGGGAAGGTCGGGTCCGTGTTTGTCGCGACGAATGCAGCACCGTTGCGGACTGCCCTGGCTGCCTGGTCGATCTTGTCGTAAGTCAACGATCTGTCGAGTCCGACGAGCACAGCGTCAGGAGTCGAACTTTCGACAACGGCAACTCCGTAGGTCTCCACGGTGTCCTTGAGCTGCGGAGAGCCGAGTACGTACGCCGATTCCAGACCGTTGTTCCTCAGGTAGACGGCCGCGGCCATACCGGATGTGATGACCGCGCTCGGGTCCACGGAGATTCCAGCGCGGTCTCGAAGTACTTCGGTCACCGACGTCGGGGTCTTCGACGAGTTGTTGGTAGCAAACAACAGCTGCCATCCCCGATCACGAAGTTCGAGCATTGCTGAGGCAGCCCCATCGACTGGTACCGATCCGACGTAGACCACACCGTCGAGATCGAACACGATTGTTCCGATGTGTGATCGAAATCCCGTACCATCTATGTTCCTCATGCTCTATCCATTCCATCCGCTGTTGTACTCCGATGAAGCCGTGGCCGCATTCGGAGAACCATCGCGATTGTCTTCTGACCGTGACCGGACGAACGGTAACCCCGTGAGCGTCGATCGTCTGTATGCGCCAGACATGCCCGGTGCCTTCCAGCCGTCCGACCATCGTATCCATCGATGGCTGCAAGATGGGACCGTTCGCCGTGGAACCGAGCCGGTGTTTGTTCGATACACGGTGCACGCGTCGAACCAAGAACTGTTGGCAGGCATCGTGGGCGTCTTGGATCTCGATGAGACCACCCCCCTCCCACACGAAGCGACTACCCCTTCGCTGGTCGCTGCGAGGAGGGCAGACCTCGAGCGTGCTGGAGCCATGTTCGAGCCCGTGCTCCTGGTCACACGGGCCGGAACAGGGCTGTCGAGTGACAGCACCGCCTCGCTGCGATCGGTGCAATACGAAGCGGAGACCCACAGTGTCGTGGCAATCGATCCGAGCGGCCTCGAACGGCCTTTCCCTCCTGAGGCCAGCAGCCTCGTGATCGCAGACGGTCATCATCGCGTGAAGGCGATCGTCGAACATGCCAGAAGTACGAACCAGCGCCCGCTCGCACTCGTCATGATCGTCGACTCCGTTGATGCTGGTCCGCTGGTTCATCCTCAGCATCGGGTGCTCGCCGGTACGGTGCCGCAGCGACCGGAGTCGAATTCCGACATTGATATCCGTCCGTACGTCGTCCGGGATCCCGTGCCCCAGGGCGCTGTCGGAATCGTGACAGACAGTGATGCATGGCTTGCCGTCCCGCGGTTTCCGTCGCTTGTGAGCGCAGCGGTTCTGGAACGTCATGTTGCACCGGCGCTCGGTTTGTCCATTGGCGGAGTTGCAACCCACGAGGAAGACGCATTGCGCGAGCTGGAGCGTGGCGCAGCCGCCGCAGCGATCATGGGTCCGATGTCGATCGATCAGATCGTTGATGAAGCCGAACGGGGACGGATACTGCCCCACAAGGCAACCTATTTCAGCCCGAAACTCGCCGTTGGCCTCGTGGGTACCCTACGCGGTGAACGAGACACGTTCTGAGAACGCGGAAACAACGGACGCGAGGAACCTCGTCGTGTCCATGACGGATCGCTCAGATACCTTCTCGTCGACACCATGGAACATGGCCAGCATCTCTGGAAACGTCACCGAGTCGTCGAACAACCCAACACCGTACGCCGGGATGCCGCGTTCGCGGAAGAACCTCGCGTCAGTCGTCACAGGGGTGAGTGTGGGTGCGAGTTTCCTCGTCCCGAGGTGCGTTTCGGCTGCGTCAGCGATCGCCTCCCAGAGCGGACCATCTGCAGGAGAGCTGTTGGCCCTCATGTCGAGAATCGGCGAGAACTCGATTTCGTCGAAGAGCTCTGGTCCGAGCACTTTCCGTAGATGGTCATCGACGTCGGTCTGATCCTGGCCCGGAAGCAATCGGATGTCGAGATCTCCCATGGCGTCGTCTGGGATCATGTTCACCTTGGTCCCACCGCTCAACACATTGGGTGACAGCGTCATGTGCGTGCAAGCATGGATCCATCGCGCCAGGGTCGGGTCGGTCTCTGCGACGAGGTGGATGGCTGCATCGACCGTATCGGAATCGATCAGCATCCCGGCCGTAGTCTCGTCCAAGTCGAGATGTGGTACGAATCTGACCCATGCATCGGTGATGCTCACGGGCTGCTGCGTTGCTCCAATCCTCGAAAACGCCTCAGCCAGTGTCAGCACCGCATTCGACCGCCCATAAGGCTGACTTCCGTGGCCGGCCGTTCCCTTCGCTGTCACTGAACGCCAGAAGGGGCCCTTCTCAGCAATCGTCACGGGCAGCGAAGCATCAGGAGCGTTTCCGAGTGTCGGACCGGCTACTTCGGTGAGCACGTAGTCGCATGCGACGAGATCCCAGCGGTTCTCCACGAGGTACTTTGCTCCGTGAACGCCACCGGCCTCTTCGTCGGCGACACAAGCAAGGATCACATCGCCGGCGGGAGGCGCAACCACCCCGTCTCTGAGCCACCGATATACGACGACCATGGCCGCGGTGACATTCAACATGTCCACGGCTCCCCTCCCCCACACGAATCCGTTCTGCCTCACGGCGCCGAAGGGATCGTGGCTCCAGTCAGCGGCGTTCGCTGGAACAACGTCGAGGTGCGGAATCATGAGTAGCTTGGGCGCTGTGCGGTCGGTTCCGACGATACGGTAGATGACAGACGCCCTTGTCGGCATCGGCTCCACGACGGTACCGGTCTCGCCGAGAAAATCCTGGATCGTCCGTACGGACCGTATCTCGTTTCCTGAGTCCGGATCGCCCGTGTTGACACACGCATTCATGATCATGTCAACAAGCAGGCTCACCGCCTCGATGGCATCTGGGGCATCATTCATCGTCGCGGTCGGGTCCGTCGGCGGAGTGCATGATGATCGATCGAGCTGCGAATCCGTGAGACTCGAAGAAGTTCTTGGCGGCCCGCTGGCCAGGTCCGACGGGTGCGTCGAAGTGACACACACCACGAATTCTGAGTATTCGGGTCATCTCGGTGAGCATCGTGTGTCCGACACCGACCCCCCTCGCATCAGGTTCTGTAAAGATGAGGCGTATTCGTCCGATGTGCGAGCCTTGGGCCCTGTCGAGCATTGGTTCGATGGTTGCCCAAACGAATCCGACGATGGCACCATCGATCGTTCCGACGTGGAGAATGGAGTGTGGCTCTTCGATCGCCCGGAACAGGGACATGTCGAAGCGTTCGTCGAGTCCATCGGTGAGCGCCCAAATCGGCTTGCGGAGCGTCTGCTCCTGTTCCATCTCCCGGTAGAGCGACACGAGTCGGATCACGTCACCGTTGACTGCTGGTCGAGCGGAGAGGTTCATGATGGCGAGCGTAGCTACCCAATGTGCCTAGGAGAGTGTTGAGCTCAGATCCGACGGTTTGAGAATCGACTCGCGATACCCCAGCGGGTCACGAGTCCCATTGCTTCGACGGCGATCATCGCGTTCATCTTCGACTCGCCGTACAAGCGGTCCTTGAACGTGATCGGGACCTCCACGATCTCGAGCCCTGCTTGCTCAGTCCTCCAGGCCATCTCAACCTGAAATCCGTACCCGGATGCCTGGCACGAGGACGGATCGACCTTTCGGAGTGTTGTGTCGCGAATCGCTCGGAAGCCGGCTGTGGCGTCCTTGATCGAGAGACCGAGCATGACAGAGGCGTAGACGTTGCCAGCCCTTGATACAGCCTCCCTGTACCAGGGCCAGCCCTGCGTGCCTCCACCGGGTACGTAACGAGATCCAACGGCGAGGTCGGCCCCGGATTCAACCGCGGCAACAAGCCTCGGCAGGTCCGCCGGATCATGGGAGAAGTCCGCGTCCATTTCGCAGAGGATTTCGTATCCGAGGCTGAGACCGTGTTTGAAGCCTGCGGCGTACGCCGGCCCGAGCCCCGTTTTCTCTTCCCGGTGGATCACCAGGACTCCGGGATCCGGGGCCGAGAGTGCGTCGGCCATCTCACCGGTGCCGTCGGGAGATCCATCGTCGACAATGAGGATGTCGTATCCGAGGTCCCGTACTGCTGCGACGATGGCCTCGATGTTCTCGATTTCGTTGTAGGTAGGGACGATTACGAGGGTGCGCATGCCAAAGTGTTCCATACAAAGAGCTTCGGCGCACGCACCATGCGGCTTGAGTCCGAACCCAGCTTCCTACGTGTCTTCCATCCTCTGACATCTGTACCCAGACACCTGAAAGCTGTCAAGAGGCACAGTCGAGGCAGATCTTCTTGCGCTTAGCGGCGAGTTGGTTCCGACGCTTCACGAGGAAGCAGCTCGTGCACACGAACTCATCGGACGCTGCCTCATCGACCTCACCTGCTTCCATCGCGATTTCGGCTCGGCGGATCGCGCGCATCTCCGCTGCCTCATCGACGACGATGGTCTCGTTCGACTCGTCCTCTGTCAGCATCTCGAGCTCTTCGGCTTCGAGCTCGTCGAGGGCCTCTGTTTTGTCGGATTCGTCTTGCGGGGAAGCGGTATCTGAGTCACCGGCATCCCCTACAGCGAGGTCTTCGATCACTACGGCGTCTTCGATCTTGTCGGCGTCTTCGAGTTCTTCAAGGTTCTCGCTGCTCATGCGCTTCTCGGTTCTCCTTCTGGGCGCGGAGCATACCGAAATCGTGACGCAGTTCAATCTGTTTCTCGATGTCGGGAGATCGGAGCATTAGATGACGAAATCGATTGCCGCCGGCAGAACGGCGATGTCGATGGTTCCAGTGCCGATCATCTCACCGTCTGCCTCCACAGGCCATGCATCAGGAACTTCGATACGGATGGTCGATCCCGAGTAACGCTGAACCGCCCGGTGAGTGAGGTGGGATCCCATGAGAATCCGTGGCATCACGGAGAATGCCTCTCGTCTGGGTCCACGGAACACCTGCACATCCATCTTCCCATCCGTGAGCGTTGCCCTCGGTGCAATGTTGAGGCCACCACCGAAGAATTGTCCATTTGCCACCACGACGTTGATCGCATCACCGTCGAAACGGTGCCTATCGATCGTCGCGATCACAGGCCCGGTCTTGAATCGCCAGAGCGCTATCCAGAACGCAGTCCTGTAACGGGCCGATCCGGTCCAGCGAGGGAAGCGATCCGCGGTTGCAGCCGATGCTGCAGCGACGCCGACGTTGAGAGCATTGAGGAAATAGCGACTTCCGAACGAACCCGTGACTTGTCCGATGTCGACTTTGTATAGATCGCCATCAGCCACCCTGGCCAAACCCGGCTCGATACCGCGCTCATGTCCGAAGGTTCGAGTGAAGTCGCTCCCGGATCCTGCGGGAATGATCGCGAGGGTGCACCGACCCTCCCCTCCCTGGTTCATGAGCGCGTTCAACACGAGGTGCGCGGTTCCATCACCACCGACCGAAATGAATCGGCGACTCCCTTTTCCGAAGGCGTCCGATATGAGATAGGAAACGTCGTCACCCGAAGTCGACTCGACGAAGGTTGCATCCAGTTCCATCCGGGTTGAAACCGCAAGGACATCATCGTATGGAGATCCGCTATTCCCCGCGAACGGGTTTACCACACCGAACCAGGTCATCGGGGTGCCCCTGCCTCGACGATGCCACGGTCAACGAGCTTGATGGCTTCAGCGGCAACAACGCGGTAGGCGCTGAAGCCGTCCCGGATCTGGCGCAGGAGGTCGAGCAGCTGTCGTGCTGAACGGACGAAATCGCCGGCTCGAAGGTCGTCCGTGTCGAAAATCTCCACGAGCTCGAGACCGGACGCCCATGCATACATCGAGTCGACGAGGCCGAAGTCGGGATAGCGAGTTTCCACAAGGCCGACGTGCCGCTCGCGCTCTGAAATCTGTTCGGCGAGTGCCGTCACATCCGTGATGGATTCGGCAGCGAAGGATGCCCGCGGGATCTCAGATGCTTTCCCTCCCCTTGCCTGATAGGTGAACATCGATATGAGCGCCGCGAATTCTGCAGCCGACGATCCAGAGAACACACCGGTGCGAAGCGCTTCAGCGAGCAGGAGATCGAGTTCGTTGTACAAGCGTCTGAGTGATTCGCCCCGTGATGAAAGGGACCAGTTGGTTGTGTAGCCCGTGGCGTTGAGCACCTTCATCAGATTGTCGAATTCAAGGCTGATGTCGTTTGTGTTCGATTTCGCGATACGCCGCTCGAGACGCCTGATGTCCCGTTCGGTGCGCTTGGCCCTTTCTGCCCACTTGAGGTGTGTGTCGATGTCCTGGCAACCATAGACCCCCTCTGCTTCGCTGCTGGGAAAGATGCCAGAGGGCTCCTCCTTTGGAACGAAGGTCTCGAGGATCGCACCGACTTCCCTCCGATAGACGGGATCCTGTGAGCGCTGGGGGGTCGGGAGCTTGATCTCCCCCAACACTTGTGCGTTCGCAGGGAGATCTCGGGTACGGATAAGGTGCCGTTCTCCCGACACCCCCGTGAGGGAGAGCTTTGGATGACCACCACCCCAGGATCGTCCGAGCAATACCAGGGACTGATTCGCAACCGAGATCACTGCACCCGGTTGCAGCAGTTGCGTGTTTGGCTCCCGTTTGAAGGTGTTCGGCCCGGTGTCATCGCTCTCCCAGATGTCTCCGCGATCGCACTCTGCAGCCTTTCGGAAGGTCTCGAGATCGCCCCTCCGATCCTCGAGATTGCTTTGAAGCTGCCCGGACCTGTGCTCGATCGAGAAGTTCGCGAACGATGCATCCAGGAGTTCATGTGCCGTGCGCTTGTCGTATCTGGCGACCAGGTTCACAGCCATGTTGTACGTCGGCGAGAACGATGAGTGCAGCGGACTGGATCCCTTTGCGGCGATGGTCGTGACCCTGTCGAAGGGGATGTAGGAGCTGAACAGGACGACCGCCGTACCCTCCGTGTCGATTCCACGCCGCCCGGCCCTGCCGGTGAGCTGCGTGTAGTCGCTCGGTTTGAGCAGTTCGTGGCCCTCTCCATCGAACTTGCTGAGCGAGTCGAGAATCACGGTTCGGGCCGGCATGTTGATTCCCAGGGCCAACGTCTCAGTCGCAACGACGACTTTCACGAGACCTCGGAGGAACAGTTCCTCGACGGCCTCCTTGAACGCGGGGATGAGACCTGCGTGATGGGAGGACACTCCATTTTCTAGGATGTTGATCCATCGTTCGTGACCGAGAACCGTCAGATCCTCGGTGCTGAGATGCGCGACATGTCGCTCCGCAACAGCTCGAATCTCTGCGCGCTCGGAGACCGTCGTGAAATCGAAGTCGGCGTCGGCAATTTCTTGGGCGGTCTGGTCGCATCCCTTGCGCGAGAAGACGAAATAGATGCACGGCAGAAGCCCGTTCCTGTCCAGCTCACGGACGACCGCAACCCGGCGCGGAGTCGAGAATCGCCTGTGTCTGCCTCTCGATGACAGGAGCATCTTTCGGATCGTGCCATTCGGACGACCGTTCTTGCCGAAGACCGGCATGCTCGCCACCTGAGACTCCCGGTGTCTATCTCGCCACATGTATATGGATGTCAGTGGAACAGGGCGCTCTGTTTCGACGACCAGGTCGCATTGCCCGCGCCGTTCGCGCACCCAGTCTGTGAATTCTTCGGGATTGGCAATGGTTGCAGACAAGCACACGAGAGAGATGCGCTTCGGCAGGTGGATGATGATCTCTTCCCATACGGATCCGCGGTGGCGATCGGAGAGGTAGTGGACTTCGTCGAGGATGACGAGGCCGAGATCGTCGAGAGCAGGCGAGCCCTCATAGATCATGTTCCGCAGGACTTCGGTGGTCATGACGATGATCGGAGCGTCACCGTTGATCACGTTGTCTCCCGTGAGCAGTCCAACGTTCTCCCGGCCGTGGTCGGCGGATAGATCGTTGAACTTCTGATTCGACAACGCCTTGATCGGGGTGGTGTAGAAGGCCCGCTCGCCCCCGGCGACGCAGATCGCTATCGATCCATCGGCAACAAGTGTCTTGCCCGCGCCGGTTGGAGCCGTAACCAACACCGAACGGCCCTGTTCGACAGAATGCAACGCTTCCAACTGGAACCCATCCGGAAGAAACGGCAGTCCAGACAGGAACGCGTCGAGCGTCGCAGTGCTCATGCTGTCATTTCCGAAGATTGAATCGGATCGCAAGGATGGCCAACTCGTAGAGCAGATACAGCGGAACAGCGAGCATCAGCACTGTCAAAGGATCGCTCGGCTGAGCACCCATCGTCGTACGATCGGACGTCACTCGGATTCCTCTTGTTCAGATTCTTCCGATGGTGCTGCTTCTGTTGAAGGACGTGTTCTCCGTTTGGCAGGATCTATGACCGTATCGAGATCGAACACGCTTCCTGCGGCACTTGTGAGCTCGTCCTTGGTAGCGTCGTATTCGGCCTTCAGGGAACGGATCGGTGCCGAGGCGTCATCGAATTCATTGTCGATGGCATCGGTGAAGGCCCGAGTTGCCTCGCGTGTATTTGCAAGCAGCTCTCCGACCTTCTTTGACAGCTCCGGGAGTCGCTCAGGCCCGAACACCAGCAGAGCAACGATGGCGATCAGTGCGATCTCTCCGAATCCAACAGAACCCATGGGTGCGATGGTAGGGCAGGTGCCAGGCTTCAGGTCTCGGGCAGTACGTGTTCTTGAGCCCTGTCCGCTGTCAGCTGTTGGCTGTCAATCTGTCGAACCAATCATCCTCGTCGAGCATCTCGACGAAACCGGCGATCTCGACCTCAGTGATCGGCGCTGATGCAAGAGTGATCTCGTAGTGCACGCCGGTCGCGAGCAGGATGCTGACGACTCTACGGGTTGCAGGGCGGACCTGGACTGCGAGACAACTCGGGCAGGAGAACCGGTACGAACCGGCGTTCCCTGCACCGGTCAATTCGAGTGCGATGTCGGCCGTGGAGAGCTCTACGTCTCCGCAGCCTTGACAGGTTGTCCTGATGGTTGTCATCGCCACTCCAGTTGCCAGCGTCCATACAGACATCGGCATCTGAAGGTCGGAATAAAGGACTATTCACCGCATAGTCATTGTGCGTTCGGATATCGCGCACGTATGCGACAACGTAGATCGTCCATCGCTTCGATCACGTCGGTACCTTCGATATCGGACACGGCGCTGCCAAGCCGAATCAGGAGCCTTGCGGCAACCAGGGGATCTGAAACGGACATGGTGATCCGTTGTGAGCCATCGTCGAGATCGACTGCGTCCACGGGATAGTACTCAGACACCCATCCAGAGGACGGGTCTGTCGTGAAACTCACATGCGTATCGGAGACATCCGGCCTATACCGTACGATCCCGCTGGTCGCTGTCTCTGCCAGTTCGTAGGTTTCCGGGAGCTCGTCGATCGTAGCGATCCTGTCGACGCGAAACACCCGCTCGGCCTTGGCCTCCCTGCAGAATCCAGAGAGATACCAGTTACCCAGATTGAAGAGGACGGATCGACCCTCCACGTCACGCTCGGTTCGTTGATTCGTCGCGAGTGCGACATAGGTGATCCGCACGACGTGACGTCTCTCGATCGCGCTCTTGAGAACAGCGACAGAGTCGGGCGTAGGAACGTCGAAAGAAACGAGAGACGCAGCGTCTGGGACCACGGCAGCCGTCAGCTTGTCAACCGCGGACACGAGAGCGGGAGGCGCCTGCTCCGACTCGATGAATGTCAGTCCGGCAGCCAGAAGACCCAGGGCTTCGGGAGCGGTTAGTCGCAGTGGACTGGAAAAGTAGTCTGCAGCATCAATGAAGACCTCGTCCTCGAATATGTCGACATCGATCAGATCACCAGGTCCGTAACCGGGAAGGCCAGTCATGAACACGAGGTGTAGATCCTTGACGAGATCTGCTTTGTTCTTGTAGTCGAAGCGCTCGATCAGCTCGTCCATCTCTGCGCCATCGTGGCCGATCACCCAAGGGAGCATCGAAAGAATCCTCGAAAGGCGCTGCGCCGTCCGGTCAGAGCTCACATGGTCTCCCAAAGGCCAGGTGCGCGAGAAACGAATCAACGAGCTCAGCCGGTGATTCGATCACAGCCTTGTCATCGAATCCGAGGATCCATCCAATGAAAGCGGACTCGGAGGAGACAAAGACATCAACGGTGACGGAGTCGGGCGCTCGCGAATATTCCTCTGCGACGGCTGCCTGACTGATCGCAACATCTGCGATGTCAGCATCGAACCTGACCCTGGCCCTTGGATTGCTCGAGCCGAATGTGGGGGTGAAGTTCGCCAGAGCCGCGGATGGTTTGAACCCGGCGGGACGTGAGAACGCGCCGGCTGCTTCATCGACCTTCATCTGGCTCATGCGATCGACTCTGAAGGCCTTCACGACCTCGTCCCGACCAGGCTCTCTGGCAAGGAGATACCAGTGTCCGAAACGATGTCCGAGTCCATACGGCTCTGCGGTTCGGGGGCGGTTCTTGTAGGTGAAGAGAACTCGGTGTCGATCGGTGACGGCCTGGAACAGTTCACCCAGGAGTGCGAGGTCGTGACCAAGATCTGCGGCGAAGGCCGCTCCGGTCGATCCGATAGCGCCTCCAAGTTTGAATATCGCTGCAGCCTCCGTCGCTTGTCCGCCGAAGCGAACAGCCTGTGCGGCAAGAAGCAGTGCCGATCGCTCCTCGTCGGTGAGTCCCGGATCGGTGATCGCGTACTCATCAGTCGGGACGACATAACCCAGTTCCACCTCCCAGATGTCGGTATGACGAAGGGTGATCGGAACACCGAGAGTTCGGAGGAGATCCTTGTCTCGCTCAAAGGTTCGTCTGAAGGCCTCATCGGTGGTTTGCTCGTATCCCTTGACGGTGTTTCGGATCTCCTCAGCCGTCACCGGCCTCCCCACGGTGAGCAGGAATGCGAGGAGATTCAGGATACGTTCGATGACCTTCTGCATCCATGTCAGCGTATCGGTGTCATCGTCTGTGTGGAAGTACTGTCAAAGACTTTCGATGAGGCGGTCAACCCGTTCGTCATATGCCTTGAACGGGTCCTTGCAGAGCACGGTCCGTTGTGCCTGATCATTCAGCTTGAGATGCACCCAATCCACGGTGAAGTCTCGACGTTTCGCCTTTGCCGCCTTGATGAACTCGCCTCGAAGTCGAGCCCTAGTCGTCGCGGGTGGTCGCAACATTGCTTCGGTGATCGCATCGTCGGTCACGATTCGATCCATCAGCCCTGCGGTCTCCATCATGTAATAGAGCCCCCGCTTCCGGTTGACGTCGTGGTAGTTGAGATCAATGAGAGCCAGTTTGGCTGAGGACAACGGAAGATCGTGTTTGAGGCGGTAGCGCTCCATCAGGTGGTGTTTCGCAACCCAGTCCACTTCTCTGTGGAGCGTCATTGGATCCTTTTCGAGACCAGTGAGGAGATGTTCCCACATCGAGATCGCTCGCTCGATCTCGGGCGTGACCCCAGATACCCTGGCGTAGCGCATGACGCGCCCGAGATACTCCCACTGGATGTCGAGAGCAGATAGCTCCCGCCCGTTTGCAAGCCTGATTCTTCGCCGACACGTGATGTCGTGGCTTATCTCGCGAATCGCCCTGATCGGATTCTCGAGTGTGAGGTCACGGAACACGACTTCATCCTCGAGCATCTGGAGCAAAGCGACCGTCGCGCCGATCTTCGTGTAGGTGACGTACTCGGACATGTTCGAGTCGCCTGCAATCACATGCAAGCGTCTGTACCTCTCGGCGTCTGCATGTGGTTCGTCCCTGGTATTGATTATCGGCCTCGACCGCGTCGTCGCGGACGAGCTCCCTTCCCAGATGTGTTCGGCGCGCTGTGCCAGGGAATAGACGGTGCCTCTAGCCGTATTGAGCAGCTTGCCCGCACCAGCCCAGATCTGCCGAGTCACGAGGTATGGGATGAGCGTGTCGATGGTTCGCTGGAAGTCGGCATGTCTTCGGATCAGGTAGTTCTCGTGGCATCCGTATGAGTTGCCTGCCGAATCAGTGTTGTTCCGATACAGGTAGATATCGCCGCGGATCCCTTCCTCGGCCAGACGAAGCTCTGCCGACTCGACGAGGCCTTCGAGAATCCGTTCTCCGGCTTTGTCATGGGCAACGACGTCGTACAGGCTGTCGCATTCGGGTGTCGCGTACTCAGGATGACTGCCGACGTCGAGATAGAGCCTCGAGCCGTTCTCCAGGAAGACGTTGGACGATCGACCCCAGGACACCACCCGACGAAAGAGGTATCGCGCGACTTCATCAGGCGATAGCCTCCGCTGACCACGCAGAACGCAGGTTACGCCGTATTCGTTTTCGATACCGAAAATCCGTCTTTGCACGAGTTCAGGGTACAGCACATAACAGCGACGAGGGAGCTTCGCTGTTATGTACTGCTGGTCGTCTCGTACTCCTCGATGTCAAGCCTGCGGAAGGTTCGTCGGTGTCGTGCCCGATCGAGGAAGCCTGTCTCCCATGCAGACGCCGCGATGTCGCGGTCCTCTGCGTGTGCGATTGCACCTGTTGCGAGCTGTACGGCTTCAGCCAGGGACAGATCCAGGCGTACGGACTCCCTGAGGGACTCAGCGATTGCCTCCTCGCCAGCACCGAGCACGGCCACTTGCTCGGCATCTCGAAGAGTCCCGTCGAACTGTACGCGAAAGAACTTGTCGCCCGCCACGTCGAATCCGAGCTCGGCGACAATGATGTCGACCTCGTAGGGTTTGACTTCGTGGCTGAAAATCTGACCAAGCGTTTGGCTGTAGGCATTCGCGAGACCCTTGCCCGTTACGTCGCCTCGCGCGTACGAATAACCCTTCAGATCGGCATATCGAACTCCCGCGACTCGCAGGGTTTCGAACTCGTTGAAGCGTCCAACACCGGCAAATGCGATTCGGTCGTATACCTCGCCGATCTTGCGAAGCGAGGGAGAAGAATTCTCACCGATGAGGAGGATGCCGACGTCGAGCTGCAAGACGACGATCGGTCTTCCCCGTCCGATGCCCTTCTTGGCGAAATCGGCGCGATCCTTGACGAGCTGTTCCGGAGGAACATAGAAGGGCATGGTCATGGTCGACCGTCCAGAACCGTTTCCGCTATGCCCGACAGTTCGGTGTCGGCTACCTCGTCAACGCCGTGGGTTGTCACCGTCACGATGCTCGGATAGATGTTGCGCCTGATGTCTGGCCCTCCTGTCGCCGCATCTTCCTCTGCGGCAGCCACGAGTGCTTCGACCGCCATCGACAGCGCCGCATCTCGATCGAGGTCTGGTTTCCATTCCGCCTTGAGGAATGACTTTGCTTCGCTGCCACCGGATCCTGTCGTCGCATAACTGAGCTCGTCGTATTTGCCGCCGACGACGTCAAACGAGAACAGTCGTCCCGCCTGCTTCCTCTCATCGAAACCGCAGAAGAGCGGGATCACGACGAGACCCTGGAAGGCCATTGCGAGGTTGCCCCTGATCATGCGAGCGAGATAGTTTGCCTTTCCCTCGAGGCTCAGGCGCGCGCCTTCGATCTTCTCGTAATGTTCGAGCTCCGTCTGGAAGAGCTTGATCAGTTCAACGGCCATACCGGCTGTACCTGAGATGGCGACAGCGGAGAATTCGTCGGCTGGATAGACCTTGCGGACTCTCCTATGAGCGATGAGATTGCCCGCCGTAGCACGACGGTCACCGGCTATGAGCACGCCGTCCGCCCATGTCATCGCGAGAACAGTCGTTGCCTCGGGTACAACATCGGACGGAAGAGAATCGAACTGCCATACGGGTGCAAGCCCCCGGTGTTCAAGAACCGATGTGAAAGATCCATCGGCGATCGGCTCGCCGATCCGAAGCGGGCCGATTCCAGCCCGTTCTCGTTTCACTCGCCACCCTTCTGGACGTAGTTCTTGACGAATTCCTCTGCATTCTCCTCGAGCACCGTGTCGATCTCATCGAGAAGGTCGTCGATCTTCTCAGCTACCTCTTCGCCGCGCGCCGCAGGTGTCTCGTGCTCTTCTTCTTGCTGCGCGTCTCTGTGCTGCGATCGTCGTTCTCGTTCAGTCATCTGACCCTCCGAGCTTGTCGATAAGGGTGGCTGCGTCCGGGCTTGCGGCCAGTAGTTCTTCGACGAGGGCTCGAGACCCTCGCAGTGGCTCCATCATAGGGACGCGCACGAGGGTTGATTGACCGATGTCGAATACCAGTGAGTCCCAGTTGGCAGCAACCACCTCTCCGGGATATCGGCGCAGACACTCGCCTCGAAACCAGGCTCTCGTTGTTGTTGGAGGTTCCAAAGCTGCGGAGGCGATCTCATTCGTCGTGAACAAGGATCGCATTCTTCCACCCTTCACGAGGCGGTGGTAGAGGCCACGCGCGGGGTCGATATCGTGATATTGGAGATCAAGGAGAGTGAACTTCGGATCGGACCACTGCAAACCGTCCCGCTCGCGGTAGGCGTTCATGATCGAGAGTTTGGCCGCCCAATCGAGGCGATCGGAGACGGCTTCGTATCCGATCGTGAAGTCTTCGAGAAGTGCACGCCATTCCAACAGCACCTGCTTGTAGACAGGCGGTAGACCGGCTGTTCCGACGTAATCCTCGAGTACCGCCAGGTAGCTTCCCTGAAGCTCGACTGCGCTGGTTCGGGTGCCTTCGGCAAGATCAAGCGCTACGCATCCCGAAATGTCGTGCGAGACCTGTGTGACCGCCCCGACCGGGTCTTTCAGACGTATTGGTTCTCCGAGAGCACCGTCAGACAATGCCATGAGCATCAGAGACGTCGAACCGAGCTTGACGAAGGTTTGGACCTCGGACATCGTCGCGTCACCGAAGATGACGTGCAGCCGACGGTATTTGCTCGGATCTGCGTGAGGTTCGTCGCGCGTGTTGATGATCGGTCGCTTCAGCGTTGTTTCGAGTCCCACTTCCTCCTCGAAGAAGTCTGCCCGTTGGGTGAGCTGGTACTCCACCGACGGCCGCCCATGCTCCGACCCGACCTTGCCCGACCCTGTGAAGATCTGCCTCGAAACGAGGAACGCCGTCATCTGATGCACTATCGCTCCGAAGGGGACGGATCTCGGAACCAAATAGTTCTCGTGGGCACCGTACGAGTTGCCTTTGCCATCTGAATTGTTCTTGTGAATCAGCATGCGCATGCCGTCTCTGAGTGTCCCATTCACATGGTTCGCTGCTCTGTGCATGATCAGTTCGCCCGCCTTGTCGTACAGGGTGGCTTCCAGAGGTTCTGCACATTCGGGCGTCGAGTACTCGGGATGGGCATGGTCGACGTACAGACGGGCACCGTTGTGGAGCACAGCGTTCACGAGCCCTGAATCGGTCTCATCGATGGGTATCTCCGCAAGGGAGAATCCTCGTGCGTCACGTCCGGGGGATTCATTGTCATAGGACCATCGGATCCTGTCAGACCCCTGCGCGTGCGCGTTGACGATCGATGAAGACGCTGCCACAGGATTGAATGACGGATCGTTTGTGATCGTGATGCCGTATTCAACCTCGGTGCCGAGGACATGGGGTACTGCCATGATCAGAGGTATTGGCCGGGAGAGACGGCTTCGATCGAGCGTTGCTCGCCATCACCATCGATGAGCGTCCTCACATATACGATGCGCTCGCCCTTCTTTCCAGAGATCCTCGCCCAATCATCGGGGTTGGTCGTGTTGGGGAGATCCTCGTGTTCGCGGAACTCCTGGGCGACGGCGTTGAGGAGATCATCGAGTTTCAGGCCAGATGACCCATCAGCGATTTCTCGTTTGATGGCATCCTTCTTTGCTCTTCGTACGATGTTCTCGATCATCGCACCTGAGGCAAAGTCCTTGAAATAGAGTTCTTCTCTGTCTCCGTTGGCATAGGTGACCTCGAGGAAGCGATTCGCGACTCCCTCGGCATACATGGCCTCCGTCGTCTTGTCTATCGTATTCTCGATCAATGCGTCGACGGTGACGAACTGCTCGATCTCTCCCGCGTCATACGGGAGGTCTTCGGTGAGATAGATCGCGAAGATCTTGCTTGCGGAATCCTTGTCAGGCCTCTCGATCTTGATCTTGACATCCAATCGTCCCGGGCGAAGGATGGCCGGGTCGATGAGGTCTTCTCTGTTCGAGGCACCAATGACGATGACGTTCTTGAGGGACTCGACGCCGTCGAGTTCGCTCAGAAGCTGCGGGACGATCGTCGATTCGACATCTGATGACACACCGGTTCCCCGCGTTCGGAATAGCGAGTCCATCTCGTCGAAGAACACGATCACAGGCACACCTTCGTCAGACTTCTCCTTGGCCCGCTGGAAGATCAGTCGGATCTGTCTCTCAGTCTCCCCAACGTACTTGTTGAGCAGCTCCGGTCCCTTGATGTTCAGGAAGTAAGACCGTGTGTCCAAGGATCCTGTGCTCTCTGCCACCGTCCTTGCGAGAGAATTCGCCACAGCCTTGGCGATGAGCGTCTTACCGCACCCGGGAGGGCCATACAGCAACACGCCCTTGGGCGCTTGGAGACTATATGCCTTGAAGCGTCGGCGATGGAGGTATGGGAGTTCGACCGCATCCTGGATGGTCTCTATCTGGGAATCCAGGCCACCAATGTCCATGTAGGTGATGTCGGGCACTTCCTCGAGGATCAGCTCTTCGACCTCCGGCCGATCGATCTTCTCGAGAACTATCCCTGTCTTCGCTTCGAGCCTGACCAGGTCCCCGGCACGGAGATACTCGTCGTGGACAGGTGCTCCGCGGGTCACCACCAGTTCTTCATCCCCCCTTGCCAATACGACGAGCCTTTCATCACCGAGCAGCTCCTTGATCGTCGCTATGTCGCCGGTCGATTCGAATGCGCGGACGTCGACGATGTTGAACGCTTCGTTCAGGATGACTTCCTGGCCACGTTCGAGCTCCTTGATCTCGACCGTCGGCTCTACCGAGACTCTCAGCTTCCGGCCGGAAGCCAGAACATCGACGGTTCCATCCGAATTGATGCCGATCACTGTTCCGAAAGGGTTCGGCGGCGCAGTGAGCTTTTCGACCTCGTCACGCAGAAGGGCAAGCTGCTCGCGAGTTTCTGTCAGCACAGTTGCGAGCTTCTCATTCTGGCTGGTCGCCTGGGCCAACTGATTCCGAATGTCGATCAGACGTTCCTCGAGCAGGCGCACCCGTCGCGGCGCATCGAGCAGTCTGCGCCGTAGGACTGCTATCTCCTCTTCGAGCATCGCAACGGTAGGTTCGTTGCGTGGAGCCTCTGCATCTGACATCTCGACCTCCTCGCCCGGTCGATCGTCGTTCGTTTCCATGATTCGAGTGTAGGACGTGGTTCTGTCAATATCGGACGTTGTGGCGCTAGATTGAGGCGTGGCGCTCATTTTCGTGAGCCACAACGGAACCCATCACAAAGGAAGCAAGATGAAGGTCTGGATCGATCAGGATCTTTGTACCGGCGACGGACTCTGCGAAGAGATCGCGCCAGACGTGTTTGTGTTGCTCGACGACGGCCTCGCTTACGTCAAGGAAGGCGACACGGTGTTCGCCGAGTCGGAAGGCAATCTCGAGGGTGCCAAAGGATTGGCCAACTTTCCGGATGACCAGATGGATCTCGTCGTTGAGTCTGCCGAAGAATGCCCAGGCGAGTGCATCTTCATCGAACCGTAGAACAGCAACTCGCTCATCGAAGGCGAACGCAGGTATCTCTAACCAGGTTCTTCTTGTTTCTCGGGTACGGCGTTTTCATAACGAGCGCCCACTGTCAGTCTCGGGTAGTCGCTTCCGTGAGACGGTGAGAAACCCCGTGTGGCCGACCATGCGGTGATCTGGTCTCACGCTTTTGCCGTCCACCGTCCATGTTCGCATCATGATCTCGAATGTCTCTGATCCGGTGAACGCCCTTGTGTTCGACAGCGCTGCTCTGACTTGCTCAACCTGTGGGACGGTCGGGAGGTAACACGCGAACCCACCTCCTCCGGGGAGTACTTCTGCCGCTATCGGCACCGAGTGCCAAGGCTCAGGAAGATCGAGAACGATCCGATCCGGGCGCACCTGACTCAGGACGTGCTCGACTTCGCCGATCCGAAGGTCGACATTGCCGGGCACGGCGCCCGCGAAGGACTCGATCAGCCTCCTTGCATGGGTCCCATGGTCTCGGCGTCGCTCGACGCTGATCACCGCCCCGGTGGGGCCTACGGCCCTGGAAAGGGCGATCGTCAGCGCACCCGATCCGGTACCGGCCTCGACAACGACGCACCCGGGAGCGATATCTGCCCACGTCATCAAGGCTCCAGCGTCTTTCGGGTACATCACCGCGGCTCCGCGCTTCATACGCAGAACGTGATCAGCCAGTCGGGGCCGCATCGCTATGAGTGTGGAACCGGTCGACGAACGCAACGTGGAACCCTCAGGTGATCCGATGATCTCAGAATGTCCGATCGTCCCTTTGTCGAACTGGAACGTCTTGGTCGGATCGAGAGTCAACAGGAACTGGCGGTTCTTGACGTCTGCGAGCAGGCAGGACTCACCTTCGACAAACAGATCTCCTGTTCGCGTCATCCCAGACTTGGGAGCAGGGCGGCCATGAACGTGAGCACCATCATCGCGACGACCACCCAGATGACGATTCGCACCCACTTCTGGTTTCCTCTGGACATCGTCAATCTCCGGAGAGTTCGTCGTGGATGATGTCGCTACCCCGGTATACCCGGATCCTCGTATCGGTCCCCGGTGTGATGGTCCCTTTGTAGAGAACCTTCTTGCGTCCGGTGCCTTTGAGGATGAATCCCGCGCCCACAAGACCAAGGCCCACGATCGTCTGGGTCGTGGAGCGTGACTTTCCGGCCGTCGCGGTCATCCATCCGAAGCGTGTTAGCGGATGAAACTGCTTCCGCCACCAGCGACGTCTTGCGAATCGGAAGCGCATGCTCACTTCGTGTACACCTCGACGCGGATCTTGGAATGTCTCGATCGCCACACAGCGAAGGCCACGAGGCCGAGAACGACGACGCCGGCCACAACAGCGACTGTGATGAGATTCGACTTCGCTTCTTCTTCTACGTCGGTGACGACGCCTTCGATTTCTCTGAGTTTGGCCTCGAGGTCAGCCTTCTGAACGGTCATGATCGATCTCCGGACTCAACAGCACGTGGTACTGCGTCGTGGACACCGCGGTCTGGAACCAACTTGAGAATGAGGGCCATGAGGCCGATCAGTAGTACCGCGAACACTACGTATCCGAGCGCTTCCCAGTATGGGCCTGAAGGCAGCACGCCATAGAGTGCACGAAGTCCGGCTACGGACAGAAGGACCAGAGCAGCAGCCCAGAGAGCCGCCGCGGTGAGCGAGTAACCGGCAAAGTGCCCGAGCTTCTTCGCTGGTTCAACGGTTTCTTGCAGTAGGTAGCTCTTGGCGAGTTCGACGAACTCGCTCGTGAGCCTCGGAATGTCTTGTAGCTGTGCCATGGTCCCCGATGTAGATGGCATCAGGCTAATCGACCGGAGATCTTTTCGTGCCATGAGGCAAACGGAACCGCATAGGTCTACGATTCAGTTTCGTGAATGCCGTCGAACCGGTAGGGAATCCGTCCGACCAGGTGCAACTCAAAGCGAAGCGGAACCTGATCCCACTTGTAGGGGGGCAGGCCGTGTCCCTCTTTGGCGACTACATCGCGTTCTTCACGCTCCCGTTGTTCGTATTGTCCCTTACCGGTGATCCGTTTGACCTCGGATTGACGGCGGCCGCGGAGACGCTTCCGATGTTGCTTTTCGGCCTCGCGGCGGGAGTGTTCCTCGACCGGCGCCGAAGACTCGGCGCAACGTTGGTCGGCGTCGACATCGTCCGCGCGGGAGCATTCCTCTTCCTTGCAGTCGGCTCCTATGGGGGCTGGATAGACGAAAGGATCGTGTTCGGTGTGGCGTTCCTCGCAGGATCCATGGCAGTGCTGTTCGATTCGGGATTGCAGTCGTACATGACCAGATCGTTGCTCGACGAGGATCTGATGCGAGCCAACGCCCAGCTCGGCATCGCGCGTACATTGGCCCTGAGCGCCGCCCCTCTTGTTGCCGGCATCATCGTCACGCTGGCCGGAGGATTCGCTCTGGCCTTCGGGCTGAACGCAGCAACTTTCATCGTGTCGGCTGCTCTTCTGTCGTTCGTTCGACCGATAAAGGCTGCCATCACACCGAAGCGTGAGCCGTTCATGGAGGCCGTCGGTTCCGGTCTTCGCGTATTGTTCGCCGACCGGCGGCTGAAATGGGGAACGCTCGGAGGAACGGTATCGAACCTCGTGTTCCAACCATTGGAAGCACTTTTGGTCTTGTTCGTCGCCACCGAGGTTCTCGGTCTTGACATATCCCTGGGGTCGGCCGTTTCTCAGGGGGGACGGGAGATCGCGATCTTCTTTGCTGCCCAAGCTGCGATCGGGTCTGTCGGCGTTGCATTCGCCGGGCGTATCGCAAAGCGTATTCCGCTCGGAACGATGTACATAGTCGGTCTGGTGATGTTGGGATCTGGATTCCTGACGGTTGCGTTAATCGGTAATTGGTTCGCCGTCATCCCAGCCGGAATCGCGATCGCGGGCGTGACCTGGGTGAATGTTGCGTTGGTGACCATGCGCCAGCAGCTTGCACCGCCGGAACACATGGGCAGGGTCATCGCGGCTTCACGGACCCTTGCCTGGGCAGGTCTCCCCGTCGGCGCAGCCGTCGGAGGAGCTCTTGCAGGAGCGGTAGGAGTGGTGCCCGTCTATATCGCCGGATCGGCGGGTGTGATCGTTGTATCGCTTCTGCTCATGCGGACTGCGCTGTTTCGGGACCCCGTAATGGCAGGAAGATAGCCAGATTCCGGGATCGGATCTTCGGCACGGGATGCAGCTCTGACTTCAGTCAGAACCGTTTTTTGAATTTTTTCTTCCTGGTGCCACCACGACGGGAGTTCGCCATCCATCCAATAGCGAACCCGAACAAGGTTGCGACGATTATCCACACGATGATCTGGCTTCCAACATACGTCAAGAGGAACCCTCCAAAGCAGTGAACTCGATGCGTCGATTCCGAGCGCGACCGTCCTTCGTGTCGTTGCTCGCTGTCGGTTGACTCTCACCGTAGCCGATGACGTCGAAACGTTCTCTCGACTCGCCTGCCGCAACGAGGTACCCCAGTACGGCGTTCGCTCTGTCCATGGAGAGTTGCAGATTCGCGTCTGAGGACCCCTTCGAGTCTGTATGGCCGGCGATCTGGACGCGAATCTCCGGCGCCTGGCGGAGAGCATCGATGACGTCTTCGAGAAGAGCGATTCCTTTCTCGGTCAATTCGAAGCTCTTGGTTTCGAATTCGACGGTCTTTCCTTCGATGAGGTCGTCGAGATTGACCTGGAGTTCCTCGATCTGTGCTTCAGTGGGACCGGTCTCGAGGACACGGATCGCGGGGTTGACAGAGAACCCGAGTTCTTCTCCGACGGCGATGACTTTGGCGTTGAGTTCGTTTCTCAGATCCTTTCCCTCGACCTCGCCGCCGACAACGAGCAATTTCCCATTGGGATCGATGATCATCCTGCCGGCCGGCATGGACGGTTGGATGCTGATGAGAAGGCCGAGTGACTTGCCCAACCACCCGGGTTCTTCTTCGAGACCCTCGAGCACGACGAGGTCGTCGACATCGATTGCGGGAAAGACCCCGATCAGGGCCTCGCTGACGAATGTCTTGCGCTCCTCGGAGGCAACACTCCCTTCGATGGTCGCCGAATCCCTGTCCCAGTTGATCTCTATGGCATCACCGGTGACCACGATCTCGTCGAGGTCTCCGGAGAAAACGGGCCAAAGTCTCCCTTCGACCGAGCGTACACCTGCCAGTGCAGCGACAGCGCTGAAGGCATCGTCTTCAGACTGTTCCGTCGTGATCGATCCGGTGAGACGTACCGTTGCTCCGGTGGCCTCGACCTCGACGTCGTAGAACTCTGCGTCCTCCAGCGTCTCGAGAGAGCGGACTTCCAGGTTCTCCTCGATGTTTTGCGTCCCGAAATACACAGCGGCAAACGATATTGCGATGAACACGGTCAGCGAGATCAGAATGAAGCTGGTTCCTGAAGCGATGTCGTTGTCGACCGGTTCGTCTCTGAATGAGGGGGGTCTGGAGGCGGATCCCGTATAACGATCCACATCCGATATGGTGCGCCTTTTTCTCCTGGCCATGGAACATCTCCGTAGTCCACCCAATGGTACCGACCAGGTCTGGTACTTCCATCACCTATCGGTTCGGCTGGGGACGTTCCGTAGCGATAACTGGCTCAGGAAACGGCCTCGACGCCGGAGTCTGGCTCACTGGTATCGAAGACGGCAGCAAGTGCCGGCGAACGTGCCGCGCCATGCTCGATCATCCCAACAACCGCCGCCTGCAACGAACGTACCTTTTCCACGAGCTCGATGTGTTCTGCCTCGAGGGTGGATCTGATGTCCGAGGACTCCCTCTGTGCCGCTGCGATTCGTATAGCAGCTTCATGACGAGCAGCGTCGATGGTTTCTTGAGCCCGGCGATCGGCCTCCTCCACTGCTCTTCGGCCTCGCTCGGCAGACTCGGCCTCGAGTTGGGTCGATTCGGCTTTGGCTCTCTCCTCGATGGAGGACGCCTCCCGCGATGCGCTCTCGAGGCGTTCCTTGGCTTGTAACAGTATGGCCGTGCTCTCTTCCTGGGCCCTCTGTGCCTCCAGCTTCGGCACTTCCACGAGACGGGCTGCCTCGGCACGTGCGTCGCTGATCATCTGTTGCGCTCGATCCTGGGCTTCATCGAGCAGTTGTTGCTTCGACTCAGCGGCCGCCAAGAAGGCCGCTTCTACGTTCCCTTCGGCTTGCAGCGGCGCCTGGAGCTTCCGTTCGAGTGCGTTCGCTCGCACCCCTTCTCTTCGGAGGTCCGCCTCCAGTTCGGATACCTCTTCGGCGACTTTGTCCAGGAACCCCGTTACCTCGTCGGTCTTAAAACCTCGGCGAGCACGCTCGAATTCCTTGCTCCGAATCTGGTCCGTCAATGATTGCATCGGTGACCCCTCTCGTGATCACCCTCCGACCTCGTGCCCGCACACACCGTACGATGAATGTCCTGCGTGGTCAAGAGAGTACAATAAGTATCAATCGGCACCAGGGGTACACCTCTTTAGAACATCCCCGGTCCTCGGCATCGTGTTCCCTGCCTTCGAGCTACCGTGACGGCCATGTTTTCACGCGTGATCGTCGCCATCGGGGAATCTGACTGCGAAAACATCGGAAGCGGTCTCCTGGCCCAACCGGTGAACACTGTTTCGAGCCTCGCTTTCGCCGTTTTCGGCCTCGTCGTGCTGTTCTCTGTTCCCGGGACAGCCGGCCGAGAGCGAACGGCTCGGATAGGTTTCGGGATCTTGATGATCGGCACGGGTCTCGGAAGTGTGCTGTTCCACGGACCGCAGGGTTTCGGAAGCAAGTTTCTTCATGACGTGACGTTCATATTGGCCGTCTTGTTCATCGCCGCATCGAGTCTTTCGGGAATCCGGTCGTGGTCGGCACAGCTCATGTGGTCGGTCTACGGAGGGTTCTCGTTGCTCGTTGCCGTGTTGCTGCTGATATGGCCGGGTAGCACGAACCTGCTTGGTGGGATCGCGGTCCTTCTCCTGGTGGTCACCGATGTGCTCGCCCATCGTGCTCGCAGCGTCCGTATGTCCTGGTGGGTGGGCGCGTTGATCGCGATGGCAGTTGCCGTGGCGTTCTACGTCGGCGGGAGAACGGGCGGACCTCTCTGCGATTCGGATGCTCTCTTTCAAGGCCACGCACTGTGGCATGTGTTATCGGCGGCAGCGCTGTGGGCATACTTCGAGGCAACCGCCCCGGCTCGCGTCCATGTCGATGGGGCGTCGGCATGATCCTGCCGACGTTTGTCGATGTCATCACGGCGGCCGAGCGAATTGCTCCCCATACGCATCGCACGCCTGTTCTCACATCCCGGTACCTGAGCGAGGCCACTGGAGCAGAGGTCTATCTCAAGGCTGAGAACCTCCAGAAGGTTGGAGCATTCAAGGCCCGCGGAGCCACGAACGCGGTTCTCTCTCTGAGCGGGGAAGATGCCGCAAAAGGTGTTATCACGCATTCGTCTGGGAACCATGGACAGGCAGTCGCCTATGCATGCTCGATCCGGGATATCCCCGCCGTGGTTGTCATGCCGGAACATGCGCCGCGCGTCAAGGTCGATGCCGTGAGGGGATATGGAGGGAGTGTGGTGTTCTGTCCGCAGCCGGAACGTGCTCAGACGGTCGCCCGACTCACCGCGGAGCACGGATATACCGTTGTACACCCATTCGATGACCCGGCCGTCATCGCAGGACAGGCAACAGCGACCCTTGAGTTCGTCGACGAGATTCCCGACATCGACCTCGTGCTCGCGCCTATCGGCGGTGGAGGTCTTCTTTCGGGCGCCTCGATCGTCGCAAGCGAATACGACATCGACGTAGTTGGCGCTGAACCCGAGCTCGTCGACGATTCGTTTCGATCGCTCCGAGATAACGTCAGGTACCCGGCGACCGGGGCCATCAGTGTCGGAGACGGTTTGTTGACGGGCATCGGGGAGATTCCCTTTGCGATCCTATCTGCCGCCAATCGATCCATCGTGACGGTCACCGAGAACGAGATTCTCGAAGCAATGCGAACATTGGCTCATCGTACGAAACTCGTCGTGGAGCCCTCTGGTGCGACAGCAGTTGCCGCACTCCTTGGTCGCGCACCGCTGTTCGCCGGCAAACGCGTCGGTGTCATCCTCTCAGGCGGCAACGTATCCCTGGACATGTTCGCAGCCGACCAGCGACTGCATGATTGAGCGTCTTTCGTTGACATGTCGGCGCCGGTTCCGGCGGGAGATCGAAATCTCAGCGATTTCTACAGCACCGTCGAAAGGTTCGTCAAGGCTGTTCCGAACGCGCTGCGGGTCTCAGCAAGATTCCTGGACGCTCGCACCTCGCGTTCCCTCGCGTCCTGGAGAGCGATCTGGTCTGGGTCCCCGCTGCCTTGCACGGTGCGATAGTTCATACGTGCCTCCGCGCGATTGTCAACGGACTGCCGCACGGATCGCATTGATGCAATGGCTGCACTTGAGGCCTCAGCCGTTCTCTGGTCTGGTGCGGCAGCTTCGAGAGCGTAGAGACTGTCGCTCGCCTTGCCGATGCGTGAGTCGAGCTTCTGCCAGGTCTCGGCTAGCGCGGTCCCTGCGGTTGCGCCAACGGCCGAAGTGCTGTCGAAGGTTGCATTGCCTCGCCATATAGCGAGATCCTCGGACATGGCGTCATACAGCCACCGCGCGTCGGCGTAACCACTGCGGGCGTTGTCCTTCCAGGTAACCGGTGGCGGAGCCACAACGACCTTCTTCTTGGATCCTCTCGAGACCAACGCAATGATGAGAATGAGAAAGGCGCCGAGTACAACGAGAAGTAGCCACCATGGTGTCGTGTCCGCATCCTCGCTTGCGGGCACGGTCGTATCGGGTGCCTGGGTCGTATCGGGTGCCTGGGTCGTATCGGGTGCCTGGGTCGTATCGGGTGCCTGGGTCGTATC
>BTQS01000001.1:0-50112 GCA_036985995.1 Acidimicrobiia bacterium | reverse complement strand
ACCGGTGTCGGGTCGCCCGGCGTGACGTAGAAGCTGAGTGAGATGAAGAGGACTGGAAGTGCGACCAGCAGCACCCACAAGGCGATGTTGCGGCGATAGTCGCGAAGACCGAAGCGAAACCCCGCTCGGAGACGATTCCAACTCGCCCGTGCGGGACTCACCGCGGGCCGGATCTTTCGCTCGGAAGTAGCGACGCCGAACACCGCAGCGGCGAGACCGAGAGCGCCGAAGGTCCACAGCAGTGCCCAGCCGAGGTCACCGATGGGGCCCGAATGTCCCGAGGGGGTGTTGAGCATCACGAGTGTGACGAAGTGCGAAGGGAACAGCCAGGTGATCCAGATGTCGCTGGTGGCCATTGCGGGGCCGAGGAACACGTCGAACATCCAGATGAAGATCACGACCAGCGATCCGTTGATATCGCTGCGAACCAGGGAACCGACGACGACGCCGATTCCGAGATAGAGGACGGAGAACATGACCACTCCGGCGATGGTTCGAACCGGGTCGGTGAGACCCGTCCTCAACGCGAGTGCGGCTATCGACGCTGCTGCGGCGAGCAGAGCGAGGGCGAGCCCTGAGGCGAGCCGGCCCGCCACGATGCGGCGGGCTCCTATCCCGGCGGCGGCGAGGCGACGGTCCGCTTCGCGGGATCCGAGCACATGGAAGAACCCGGCCACCCCGGCAATGAATGCCGCGGCCCATCCTGCGGTAGGTCCGACGAGTTTGGCGGGGTCTCCGGTGAAACCCAGAGCCTCGGAGAAATCGGCAATCGCTCCCGCGGTGAGAAAGACGAAGATGAGGGGCACCAGCACGAGCAGGACCAGGTTGATCGGGCGGCGGGCGTATTCAGCGAGGTATCGCCCTGTGAGTCGTGTTGTGACCGTCATCGGACCGTCTTCCCGTCTCTCAGATGCACGATGCGGTCGAACCGCTCCTCGTCTGCAACGAAATGGCTGATGATGAGTACCGCCCGACCTGCGTCGCGTCGTTCTCCCGTCAGCTGCCAGAACCGCACGTAGGTGTCCCAGTCGAAGCCGGAGTACGGCTCGTCGAGCAGCAGGACGTCGGGATCGTGCAAGAGTGCCAAACCGAGATTGAGCTTGGCCTTCGTCCCTCCGGAGAGCTCCTCGACCCGCATGTCGTGGTACTCGGCAAATCCGAAGATGTCGTAAATCTCTTCACGATTTCGCTTGATCGCGCCGCTATCGAGGCCGTACGCCTCGCCGAAGAGCTCGAAATGCTCGTCACAGTTGAGACGCTCATACAGAATCGGCTCCTGGGGGCAGTACCCGAAACTGCCGCGGATTTCCGAACGCCCACCGTCGCCGTCCAGCGAACCGACGATGATCTTCATCAGGGTCGACTTGCCGGATCCGTTCTCACCGACCAGCCCGACGACCTCACCGGCTGTGATGGCGAGGTTCGCATCGGTGAGGACCTGGTTCTCGGTCCCGCGCCAGCGGCGCCGATAGGCCTTGGAGATGTGCTCGGCTTCCAACACTATCTTCGGCTGTGTTGCGACACCCGGGGCGGTGACGGCGCTCGAACTGAAGTCGGTTGGTTCGTGAGTCGTGTGGTCCATGGTTCGCTCCCTTGCCGGTCTGATGTATTGCCTTGCTCGGTGGCGTGGAATCTGAGGTGCCTTCGTCGTCCCTTTCTGTTGTGGTCCTCGGATGCTGCGTACGGGTCCCTCTCGTTACCCGGGGGTGCAGAGCAGAGGGGAACCCTCGGGCGGGCACCAGGCGAACGCCATTTCCCATATGGGAGGCTCGTGTCGCTTGGGCTCGCCGGATCTCATGTCACGATCACCTTTCCGCGTAACATCCCCATCTGGCATGCAAACTCATAGTCACCGGGCGCTGTTGGCGTGAACTCGACAGCTACGGTGTCGCCTTCCGGTAGGTCGGCGGACACACCAAAGGCGTCGAGGATGACCTTTTCCGAGCAGGGGCCGGCTTCCTGGCGGTTGAACATCAACCGTACGGGCCGCCCGGCCTCGACCTGGATCCTGTCGGGCGAGTAGCCGCCTTTGACCACGATGAAAGCCTCCTGCACGCCGCCCGCTTCGGTTGCAGCGGTTGCCGTCTGAGTCGTCGAAAGCCAGAAGTACCATACAATCAGTGCGATCAAGCTTGCACCTATCAAGTTGACAATGATCACGCTCATGATCGTGCTCCTTCCATTTCTGTTTGACCGACCAGAGCCTGGTCGCTGCCACTTGGGGCTGAAGATGCCTTCCAACCACGGAGACGGTTCGCGTTCGACACGACGGTCACCGAGGAGGACGCCATGGCCGCGCCGGCCAGGAGAGGGCTCAGCAACAGTCCGATGAACGGGAACAGGACACCGGCCGCGATGGGGATACCCAGTGTGTTGTACGCGAAGGCGCCGACGAGGTTCTGACGGACGTTTCGGATGGTCGCCTTGGATAGTTCGATCGCCGTGACGATGCCGGTGAGGCTGCCCTTCACGAGCGTGATGTCTCCCGACTCCATGGCAACGTCGGTGCCCGTGCCCATTGCCATCCCGACATCCGCCTGAGCGAGTGCAGGAGCGTCGTTGATCCCATCGCCGACCATCGCCACGATCTTGCCCTCTGCCTGGAGGAGCTTGATCTGGTTGGCTTTGTCCTGTGGGAGGACCTCGGCAAGTACCCTGTCGATACCGACTTGCCTTCCGATCGCGGTTGCCGTGCGGTAGTTGTCACCGGTCAGCATCACGACTTCCAATCCCAGTTCGTGCATACGCCTGATCGCTGCGACGGAGTCTTCCTTGACCGTATCGGCGACAGCTACTACGCCGGCAAGCTCGCCGTCGACTCCTACCACCATTGCGGTCTTGCCTTCGTCGGAAAGCCTTTCGAGAATCTCCTCAGCTGCACCGGCCGGGATGCCTTCATCTGCCATGAACTTGAGGTTGCCGAGGACAACGCGTTGTTGGCCGACAACGGCGATGATCCCGTGACCGGGTACCGCCTCGAAGTTGTCCGCTTCATTGGTTTCAATGCCGCGATTGCGGGCACCGTTGACGATCGCTTCTCCGAGAGGGTGCTCGGATCCGATCTCGGCAGCGGCGGCAAGGAAGAGAACATCGTCCTCTGTGAGGTCGCCGGTGATGACCACGTCTGTGAGAACGGGTTCGCCACGGGTGACCGTACCTGTCTTGTCGAGCACCACGGCGTCGATCTTGTGAGCAGTCTCGAGGGCGTCGCCCGATTTGATCAGGATGCCGTGCTCTGCTCCCTTGCCGATTCCGACCATCAGTGAGGTCGGAGTCGCCAATCCAAGGGCGCAGGGGCAGGCAATCACGAGCACAGTCACAGCAGTGATCACTGCGTAGATGAGGGCTGGAGCGGGGCCGAATGTGAACCATGTCATAAAGGTCAAAATCGCGATGATCATTACAGCTGGAGCGAAGTAGCCCGACACCATGTCCACGGTGCGCTGGATCGGCGCTTTCGAACCTTGTGCGTCGCGCACCATCTGGATGATCTGGGCCAGCATGGTGTCTCGACCCACCCGGGTTGCGCGGAACCGGAATGCTCCGGTCTTGTTGATGGTCGCTCCGATGACGGTCGAGCCTTCGGTCTTCTCGCTCGGGATCGGTTCTCCTGTGACCATGGATTCGTCCACAGTCGATGCTCCAGACACGACGATCCCGTCAACAGGGATCTTCTCTCCCGGACGCACGACGACGATGTCGTCCTTCACCACGTCTCCGGTTGGAATCTCAACCTCGACGCCGTCGCGCACGACTCTCGCCGTCTTGGCTTGTAGCCCGATCAGCTTCTTCAGGGCCTCAGATGTGCGTGCCCGTGCCCGGATCTCCATGGCGGCTCCAAGTACGACCAGGGCTGTGACGACCGCGACAACGTCGTAGAACACGTCGCGAAGACGTTCCTCAGGGAAGACCTCAGGGAACAACAGGGCCACGGTCGAGTAGAGCCATGCGGCTGAGATCCCGACCGAGATCAGTGTGTTCATGTTCGCAGATCGGTGCTTGAACGCTGCCCATGCACCTGTGAAGAACTGCGATCCGGACCACGCCATGACTGCGAGTGTCAATACCGCCATGCCACCCCAGATGAGGTTCAACTGGGTTGAGCCTTTTTCAGGTATTCCGGGGAAGATCTCTGGATACGAGAAATAGATCACAGGCAACGACACGATCGCAGCGAACCAGAACTTGCGGAGCAAGGTCCGATACAGCCGCTTGTGGGCCTTCTGATCGGCATCGTCATCCACGTCGTCGGTGACTTCTCTCGCCCCGTAGCCGGCGTCCGAGACGGCCGCGATCAGTTGATCGACGTCCACGGCACCCGAAGTCACCTCGACGGTGGCTTCCTCAGAAGCGAAATTGACCCGTGCATCTACAACTCCAGGCAAGGCGTTCAGGGCACCCTCGATGGTGGAGACGCACGATGAGCACGTCATGCCCTCGAGAGCCACATGCAGGGTCTCTGACCCTCCGGGTCCTGCGGGAACGCCGACCAGGACCCCTGAACCAACCGGGTCGTCTTCGTCCTCCGTCTCGTCGGTCCCAGCTTGCTCGAGGTACCGGTCTGGGCTTGACGTGAACGCCTCGAGACAGTGGTTCGAGCAGAATCCGTACTCAGGATAGCCCTCCACGGTGAGCGCGTCCGTACCCACCGCCATGCCGCATACGGGGTCACGCATCAGCGTTCTCCGTTTCCCTGTACAGCAGATCCGTCCTTGATCCAAAGATCGAATCGCGTTGCGTCACGGTACCGGGGTCGGTGTCGTGACGTGGTGAATATGATGTCATTACTGCACTCCTGGTGTTGGGCCCGATACGTCGAAACGGGGTTTCGTATCTCAATGTGACGAACGTACACCTTCCAGCCGACTAGAATGTCAAGCGCCTTTTGGGGTATACTTCGGTCATGAAAATTCGCGTATACTTCCGATCATGAAAATCGGCGAACTCGGCAGACGGACAGGTGTCCCGACCAAGACGATCCGCTACTACGAGGACATCGGACTTCTCCCTGAGCCCGACCGGGCTCCGAACGGGTACCGCGAATACCGGGATGAGGCTGCGCAGCGGTTGCGATTCATTCGCGATGCTCAAGCGACCGGGTTGACCCTGATGGAGATCGCCTCCATTCTCGATCTCAGCGGCAATGGAGAGGGCAGATGTCACCACGTCATCGAGCTCCTCGATCGGCACCTCGAGGATCTCGATCAGTACATTGAGAACCTTCACAGTACGCGGGAACAGCTTGTTGCCCTCACCGAGCGAGCCAAGAGCCTTGATCCTGAGGACTGCACGGATCCCAACCGATGCCAAACCATCGCTGCGGGGGTCGATGTAGGTCCGGCCGCGGGAATGCATCTCGATCATCTCCATACGACGGGCCACCTTCATTCGCACCTCTGACCGTTTTGCTTGACATTCCATTCGACAGGAAGGTGTACGACTGTCGCACACGGACTGAACGCCCGCTCGCGAGGCTTGGGGCTGCGACGTAAGTAGGAGGAGTTGGCACATGGCACTGGAGTCCTTTATCAAGGGATGGTTGGGATCTGACCTGCCCGTGCGCATCAAGGCTTTCGACGGCACCGATGTGGGTCCCAAGGATGCAGCGGCGACGGTGACGATACGATCACGAGACGCCTTGTCCCGGATGGTGACCGCTCCCGGTGAGCTCGGGGTGGCGCGTGCGTACGTTGCGGGCGATATCGATATAGAGGGCGATATCTACACAGTGCTGGAGCTGCGACGTCGGTTGCCCGAGGTGAAGCTCACCCCACGTGAGATACGTGACCTGGTGCGATTGATCGGTGTGCGGAGCCTCCGACGCCCGACGCCGCCTCCGGAGGAGCATCGTCGGAGTCGTGGCCGTCTGCATACCCGTGGCCGAGACTCTGAGGCAGTTTCGTATCACTACGATGTCTCGAACGATTTCTACCGATTGGTTCTCGGTCCTTCTTTGACGTATTCGTGCGCCGTGTTCGAGGATGCGACAGATACGCTCGAGGCGGCCCAGGCGAACAAGTACGAGTTGATCTGTCGCAAGCTCGGGCTTCGGCCAGGGATGCGTCTGCTCGACATCGGCTGTGGTTGGGGCGGAATGGCGTTGCATGCTGCCCAGCATCACGGTGTAGAGGCGGTAGGTGTCACGATCTCACGCAATCAGGTCGACCTGGCGACGAAACGGGTAGCCGACGCCGGGTTGACGGATCGGATCGACATCCGGCTTCAGGACTATCGAGAGATCGATGATGGCCCGTTCGATGCGATCAGTTCGATCGGGATGTTCGAACATGTGGGGTTGGCGCGCCTGGGAACCTACTTCGCTCAGGTCAAGGACTTACTCGTACCGGGTGGGCGTGTCGTCAACCACGCGATCAGCCGGGCCGAGCCTCCGCAGAGCACGCGCCTTCACAGGTCGAGCTTCATCGATCGGTACGTGTTCCCCGATGGGGAGCTTCACGAGGTCGGCAGCACCATCTCGGCGCTCCAGGATCGAGGCATGGAGGTTCGCCATATGGAGAACCTCAGGGAGCACTATGCGCTCACGTTGCGGCGGTGGGTTGCGAATCTGGAAGCGAACTGGGATGAGGCGGTAGCCGATGCCGGTGTGGGCCGAGCGAGGGTGTGGCGCCTCTATATGGCGGGTAGCGCGGTCATGTTCGAAGACGGCCGCATCCATGTCGATCAGGTGCTCGCCGTCAAGACGCCCGACACCGGAGCGAGCGGGATGCCCCTCAGACCCGCCTGGACCTGAAGACTGCCGGGCAGCCGGCGGTCAGGCGCTGTCGAGAATCATCTCAGTCGCCATTGCTTCGGTGCCACAGATGCTGACGAGGCTGTGGCGGGTGTCACGGTGTGGGTCGCTTATCGTCATCCCTTGGCGGCGATCGGTGCTGCAAGAACCTGGTCGGGAATGGCGAACGCTTCGACGAGGGCAAGGGATTCGGGCGCGATCTCTCGAACAAGTCGGTCGTGGAGCTTGCGAATCGCTCGTGCGCTCGCCGCACTCAGGTGGCCGTGTTCCTGATACCACGCAAGGTCGGCGCCGATAACTGCCAGGCCGTGAAGTGCTCGGAGTCGGTCCAGAATGGCGCGAACCTGGTCGCTTTCGACGTTCGTGGCGGCCGACGCGAAGGCTTTCAACACGATCCAGTCGACGTGGCTTGCGGCTGCGCGCATAGCATGAGTTTGGACCTCGGTGAAGGCATCGAAGGGCTGTGACCCGGAATCGAACCGCTTTTTCATCCGTTTGGCCAGCGATTCCACCTGGTGCATTCGTCGCCAGTGGAGTTGTTCGATCTGCCATGTTGCGTCGAGCAGATGGCCCTCATCGGTTGGACTCACGGTGAGTGGACTCGACTCGGCAACTACGGCTGCTGCACGGTGGAACACATAGCGGACCATCCCCGTCGCGCTCATAGATTCGAACTGCTGACGGAACTCGCTCAGCAAGCCTTTCGCCACCAGCTGGGTGAGGACGGTGTTGTCTCCCTCATACGTCGTGAAGATGTCTGCATCAGAGCGCATCGACGTCAACCGGTTTTCCGTGAGGAATCCCTGCCCTCCACAAGCCTCGCGGGCTGCCTGGATTGTGTCGAGTGCTTGCCAGGTAGCGAAGGCCTTCAATCCCGCCGCCGTTGCCTCGAGATCTCGCTGATCACCTGATCCGCTCGCGAATTCGCCGATCAGTTCCTCGAAGGCAAAGTGGTAGGCGTAGGTCGCGGCGAGGCGCGGAATCATGCGATGCTGGTGCAGTGGATACTCGATGAGGAGTGCCTCGGCCTCGGGTGCTGGACCGAACTGACGTCGCCTGTGCGCATACCGCAACGCAATGGTGAGCGCCGACTTCGCGACGTTCACCGAGGCGGCGCCGACACTGACCCGGCCGCCGACCAGCGTGCCGATCATGGTGAAGAACCGGCGATCGGGATTGGGAATGTCGCTCGTGTACACCCCGTCCTCACCGATCGAGCCGAACCGGTCGAGCAGCGCCGATCTGGGAACGCGGACGCTATCGAACCAGATCCGGCCGTTGTCGACCCCGTTGAGACCGCCCTTGCTCTCATTGTCTTCGATCCGGATCCCCGGCAGCACAGATCCGTCGGTATCGCGGATCGGAACGAGGACGGCGTGGACGCCATGGTCCGTTGCATCCACGAGCAGTCTTGCGAACACAACCGCGAGGCGACCGTGGGAGGCAGCGTTCCCGATGTAGTCCTTACGCGCCAGATCGCACGGCGTTGAGATCACGAGCTCGTCGGAGTTTGCGTCGTACGTAGCGGTGGTTTCGAGATCGCGCACGTTCGATCCGTGACCGGTCTCAGTCATCGCGAAGCATCCGGGGAGCGCCAGCGAGCCGATATCGGAGAGGTACTCAGCATGATGCCGGTCGGTGCCCAATCTGGAGACCGAACCGCCGAACAGCCCGAACTGCACACCGAACTTCGTCAGAAGGCTGAGATCGTGATGCCCGAGCGTGGCGAACGCCGCCACGAAAGCGCCAAGGTCGTCGGCGCCGTACGGTGCCGGATAGCCCAGGGAACCGAACCCTTCGTCTGCGAGGATCTGTGTCCAGCGCAGTACGAGTTCGCGATAGTCGCTCTTGCTCAGGTCGTTCTTGTATATAAATTCAGGTCTGGCCAGCACCTCTCTCATCTGACGTCGAGCGTGCGCCCATTGTCCGTCGAGTACGGTTGTGAGCTGAGCCGGCTCGAACGACCCCTCTGGGGCGACGATGTCTCGCAGCCGAATCGAGGCGCCGAGCGCTGGTGGGGTTGGGCCGAGCGGACCGTAGCGGGATTCGATATCGGCGAGAGCGGCTCGTTCGTCTTGTGAAACGGACGCATCAGGGCGCGTGGACTCCGCGATGGCTATTCCGAGATCAGCGACAGACGCGCTGTCGGGAAGATCGACCGTTGCTGCCCATGCCGCGACCCGGGATCGAAGCAATTCGAGTTCAACAGGCGACGGCGGCCTGTCGGGATCGAGCCAGTGCCGAAGGGCGACCTGACAGTCGAGATCGATTCCGGCGTGGCGTGCTACCTCGGCACAGACGCCTTCGATCTCGTCTCGTGTCAATTCGCCATCCGACCATGCGAGGTAGACAAGAGGAAGGAACGGCCGGATGCGCTCGTCCTCGAGCGACGGCGCCAGATCGGATGCTGTTCGCGGTTCCATACGCCGAAGAACCGACCGGGAGTCCCGCTCATTCCGGGGCGACAGCCGTGTCTATCGGGCTAGCAAGAGGTCCGGGCGGTCTGTGATCACGCCGTCGACGCCGAAATCTAGGAGCGCTTTGATCTCTTCGAGGCTGTTCACGGTCCACGGGACCACCTTGAGTCCGGCGGCATGAGCCTCGGCGACGCGTTCGGTGTCGACCGTTATCGACTTCGGTGACCAGATGGAAGCGCCGAACTCGGCGTATGCCTTGATGTCCACATCGTTGCTCCTCGTGAGCATTGCAAGGCGAATCGAAGCGTCCGCCCGGTGGATGGCCTCCAGTGATCGACGATCGAAACTCTGGACGACGACGCGGCCGCCGATGGTGCGGGCCTCGATCACCTCCAGAAGTCGCTGCTCGAACGGGCCGACGTTCTTACCGTCGAAGCCGTCGTCGATCGTGTCCGGATTGTCACGTTCACGCTTCGTCTCGACGTTGAATGTCACGACTCTGGCACCTTGCCTCTGCGTATCGGTTTTCGACTCCGAAGCGGCATACCGCTCAACGAACGCGATCAGTTCGTCGAGGGTGATGATTCCGAAGTCGTCTGCAGCGAGTGCCGTCGGCGCTGAATCCTGATCCGGAAACCTGCTTGGGTCGGGATTTCGATCACATCGGAACCATTCCAACTGCTCTACGGTCAGCGACCGCACGGCGAGGGCAGAGTTGGGGGTTGCAGGGTCATCCGGGTCCGGGATGTCCGAGGGAGCCCCGGATCTGAGGCCGCATTTTCGCGGATCGATGACCGGATCGTGGGAGACGACGACCTCTCCATCTGCGGAGAAGTGCAGATCGAGTTCGAGCGTCGAGACGCCGAGATCGAGTGCGGTTTCGAACGCCGGCAAGGTGTTCTCCGGCTTGAGGCCTCGTGCCCCGCGGTGACCTTGAACGTCGAAGCCTGAGGGAAGCTGCATCGCATCAGAATCCAAACCAACGGACCCGCCCGAATCTGGAGCGTCCTCCACGCCCTGGCATGCTGCCGCTGTCAGCCCCAACACCAACAGCAGCGCAACCAGTGAGACCGTCCTCGATTTCGGCACGGCTTGGAGACTATCGCCTCAGCGTGAATCAATGGGCAAGTCGAGCCGGTACGCTCATCGATCGCAGTGCTGTGTTGTATCGGAGATCTCGTTGAAGACGTCGTCGTGTGGCTGTCCTGTGACATCGCGACGGGTACCGACACGGACGTGACTATTCACCGCCGTCGAGGTGGAAGCGCGGCCAACGTGGCGGTAGCCGCTGCATCCATCGGAGCAAGGGTGCGTTTCATTGGAAGGGTCGGCTCCGATGCCGTAGGCGGGGCTCTCATCGACGATCTACAGGCGGCAGGCGTCGACCCTGTCGTCCAACGAGAAGGCCGGACCGGCACGATCGTGGTGCTCGTCGATGAGAGTGGCGAGCGATCGATGTTGCCGGACCGCGCCGCGGCGGTAGACCTCGACCGTATTGGAGCCACGGATCTCGCCGGTGTGACCTGGTTACATGTCCCTGCATATTCGCTCGTCACGGGTTCGCTCGCGGATACCTCCAAAGCAGCCATCGAGCGCGTTCGAGCGAACGGGGGATCGGTGAGCATCGACGTATCTTCAATGGCGATCATCAACGAGTACGGCGTTGATGCGTTCAGACGCATGCTGACGGGCCTCGAGCCCGAAATTGTTCTGTGTAACCAGGACGAGGCCGTCGTCCTCGGAGTAGACGAGATGGGCGGAATGTCGAGCTCCGTCGTCACCGTGGTCAAGGCAGGGCCCGACCCGGCGATCGCGATGGACGAGAGCGGACTTCTTGCGAGTGTTCCTGCCGTTCACCTGGGCCAGGTACGCGACACAACGGGAGCGGGCGATGCGTTCGCGGCGGGGCTCATCACCGCATTGATGGAGGACGCCGATATCGAGCGGGCTCTCGTCGCCGGGCACCGCCTGGCCGCGCACGTGCTGACGCAGCGTGCCCCGTAGGCTCATGGGATGCATGCAGCGGGAGCGGAGAACCGAATGGCCGACATGATCGTGAGCGCACCGGTACGCGACGCGCTCGACGCGGGACGACCCGTCGTTGCCCTCGAGAGCACCATCTTCTCCAATCTCGGTCTCCCTTCGCCCGCCAATGAAGAAGCTCTCACCCGGACCCTCGCCGCCGTTTCCAACGTCGGAGCGGTGCCCGCCGTCACGGCCGTCATGGACGGTGCCGTTCGGGTGGGGCTCGAAGCGGACGCCTACGAGCGTATCCTCGGACCCGCGACGAAGACGGCCGAACGCGACATCGCCGCTGCCGTGTCCCAGCGTTGGCCGGTCGGCGCCACCACAGTGTCGGCCTCGCTTGCTATTGCCGCGCGGGCTGGAATCACGGTGTTCGCAACCGGGGGCATCGGAGGCGTGCATCACAGGTCCTCCGAGACGGGAGACGTGTCGGCCGACCTTGGTGCCATCGCACGACATCGTGTGTTGACGGTGTCGGCAGGGGCGAAGGCGTTCCTCGATATTCCTCGAACGCTCGAGCACCTCGAAATGCTCTCGGTTCCCGTGGTCGGATATCGAACAGATGACTTCCCGATGTTCTACGCCCGCTCGAGCGGGCTGCCTGTTCCCCTCCGCCTCGACTCCGTTGAGGAAGTTGCAGACCTACTCACTGCTCGGTTCGCGTGGGGCGAGGGAGGCGTGTTGCTCGCTGTGCCCGTCCCTCAGGAGGCTGCGCTGCCTTCGTCAGACATCCAGGGCGCTATGAATGACGCGCTCGAACTGGTCGAGGTCAATGGGATCACGGGCGCGGCGGTGACACCTTTCGTTCTGGGTGAGATATCAAAGGCGCTCGACGGGCGCAACATCCCGGCGAATCTCGCACTTTCGGAGAACAACGCGCAGGTCGCCGCGCAAGTAGCTGTCGCTTTGACATCCAGAAGCTGATAGACCGAGGATCGTAGCTTGCTACCAGGTGTCCACGTATGGGCGGCGACCCCACCGCCGGTGATCCGGGCGGGCCCTCAGGAACGTTGCTACCCACCCCCGCGTATCGGCGGGGTCGATCACTTCGTCGATATCGAACCAGGTAGCAGCGTTGAGCGCCTTGCCGTTCTCGTAGGCTGCGGCGACGAGTTCGTCGTAGCGCCGTTGCCGTTCTTTCTCGTCGCCGATCGCTTCGAGCTCTCTCCTGTAACCGAGTTGCACAGCTCCCTCGAGACCCATCGGCCCGATCGTTGCCGACGGCCACACAACGGTGAACACGCTGTCCTTGAACCCGCCGCCCGTCATGGCCATTGCACCGAGACCGTATCCGCGCCGTGTGACGACCGCCATGATCGGTATGTCTGCATTCGCTCCGACGACGAACAGACGTGAAGCGTGCCTTACGGTCGCTTCCCGTTCGGCGTCTTGACCGACCATGATCCCCGGCGTGTCGACGAGTGACAGAACGGCAATCCCGAAGGTGTCACAGAGTTGCAGGAAACGTGCTCCCTTGTCACCCGCGTCGGCGTCGATGGCGCCACCTCCGTAGCTCGGGTCGTTTGCCATGATGCCAACGGGAACACCCTCGATTCGCGCAAGATTGGTGACGATTGCTTGACCAAAGGTCGACCGAAGTTCCAGCACCGAATCGACGTCGGCGATCGTCGAGATGACGGTTCGCACGTCGTAGGTGCGGCGACGACTTTGTGGAATGACAGCTCGAAGAGCCGTCTGATCCGGTGCCGTCCAATCCCGAACATTGCCCTGAAAGTATGCGAGGTACGTCTTGGTGGCGGCTACTGCGTCGTCGTCGTCGTCGACGACGACGTCGATGACACCGTTGGGACCCTGCACATGTACAGGTCCGATCTCGTCCGGTGAAACGATCCCAAGGCCGCCGCCTTCGATCATCGCCGGACCCCCTGCGCCGATGTGTGCGTCGCCGGTGGCGATGATGACGTCGCACATTCCGGCCAGGATCGCGTTTCCAGCGAAGCAGTATCCGGAAATGACCGCGACAAGCGGGACCGTTCCCGAAAGCCTGGCGAACGCAGCGAAGGTGGAGAGATCAAGTCCCGATTTTCCTACGGTCTCAGTGTCGCCCGGGCGACCGCCGCCACCGTCGGCGAAAAGGACCACCGGGAGCTTCCTCTCTGCGGCAACCGCGAGAAGCCGGTCGGTCTTGCGATGATTCTGTGCGCCCTGTGTCCCCGCGAGCACGGTGAAGTCGTACGCCGCGATGGCAGAAAGCGACCTTGCCGGTGTGAACACGTCACCGTTGATCGAGCCGACCCCTGCGACAAGGCCGTCGGCCGGTGTTCGTTCGATGAGTTCGGCGACCGACCGTCGTGCACGCTGTGCTGCGATGGCGAAGGTTCCGTACTCGCGGAATGTCTCACCGTCGACCAGCGCTGCGACCTTCTCACGAGCTGTGCGGTTGCCGCGGGCGTGCATACGCTCGACCGCTTCCGGGCGGGCGTCGTCGCGGGTCAAACGACGGCGTGCTTCGACTTCCGCGAGGTCTGTGACTTCACCATCCGCATCCGCTGTGTCTGGTCGGGTCGGCGAGCCGATGTCGCCTGGTTCGACCACGATCAGCACGTCTCCCTCGGCCACGACATCTCCGATCGACACATGTACATGAGTCACCGTGCCGTCTGTTCGCGATACGACCGGGTGCTCGAGCTTCATCGACTCGATCAGGCACAGAGTTGCGCCGGCAGCGACGATGTCGCCGGGTTCCACGTCGACCGCGATGACCGACCCGGTCAGCGGCGCGTTCACCTCTCCGTCTCTTGCCACCGTAGATCCCTTTCGACCCGGACACGGCACACTAGCGCCACACCCTCATCGGAACCCGAGTGAAGGATGCCCGGGCCCCGACGAGCATGTGCATCACGCCCGGGCAGAGCCCTTGTCGTCGATCGTCGCCGGCGGTCGAGCTTCGCTCAGGAAACCCTGTATGAGCGCGTTGAGCTCATCTGTGTCGATCAGGAACGCGTCATGCCCATTCGGGCTGTCGAGCACGGCAAATCGGGCGTTCGGCATGGCAGCCGCCATCGCTCGCACCTCTGTCACCGGGTACAGCACATCGGAGCTGATCCCGACTACGAGCGCACGCTGAGTGATACGACGAACGATGGCCTCGCTGGGACCGCGGTCACGACCCAGGTCGTGGCCGTCCATCGCGTCCATGAGCGTCAGGTACGAGTTCGCGTCGAACCGAGAAACGAGCTTGTCCCCCTGGTAGCGGAGGTAGGACTGCACCGCGTACGTGCCCGCATCGGTGCCGCGTCCGAACCGGGTTTCGAAATTCTGGGGACTTCGGTAGGAGCACATCGCGATCATGCGAGCCGTTGCGAGTCCGGATGCCGGCGGAAGGTCGGAGCTATATCGTCCCGCGGCGTACGCAGGATCTGTCACGATGGCGTGGCGCTGAGCTTCCGAGATCCCGATAGCCCAAGCGGACTGCGCCACACCAACACCGATGGGTACGATCGTTCCGACCCGGTCCGGATAGAGCGCGGCCCACTCGAGTGCTTGCATACCTCCCATGGAGCCGCCGATCACGAGGTCGAGATGGGTGACACCGAGCTCGTCTAGCACGGCCCTCTGGATGTGCACCATGTCGCGGATGGTCACGCGTGGGAAGTCCGGGCCGATCGGTCGCCGGGAACCAGCCTGTATCGTTGCGGGTCCCGTTGTCCCGGAACACCCCCCGAGCGTGTTCATGGCCACGATGAACGAACGAGACGGATCGAAGACCCGTCCTGCGCCGAAGAGCCCACCCCACCAGTCGTCTGCGTCAGCGTTGCCGGTCAGGGCGTGACAGATCAGCGTCGCCGATGAACGATGTTTGCCCCAGGTACGCACCTCGACTTCGATATCGCGGAGCGTCCCTCCTCGTTCGAGGGAGAACACTCCCGGAATCGTTGTGTGGTGCCTCATCATTCCTCAGCGCGGGCCTTTTCGAGGGCCGTGTGCGCGAGTGTGATCTGCTGCACCAGTTCCTGCCTTGTGCGTATCGGTGAGTTTCCGTATCGGTAGTCCATTGCCATGTGCCCTCCCGGGCTCGTCGGAACCTGTGGGGAAGCCGGGCGGATGATGCCCCGAAAACAGCAAGGACCCGCCCCGGTTGCCGGTGCAGATCCTTCCATGTGGTGGTGTGTCGTTGCTACGCGAGCGATCTGGCCGGCTGTGTGTTCGCCATACACATCATCTCGCAGTGTGTTGCAACGTTCATTGGCGGGGGAATCTACGCCCAATCGAGTCTGATGTCAACATCGTGCCGCTTTGGGACAGTCCCGGAGGCGACAGTCACCCCTCGAGAGCTGCTCCCTTCCGGTTGGTACGGGTGAAAGGAGTTGCCATGTGTCGTCTCTACGGGTTCCTCGCAACGCAGCCGACACGGCTCGAGTGCAGTCTTGTCTCTGCGCAGAACGCGCTCCAGGTTCAAAGCGACCGGGACGGGCGGGGCATTCGTAACGCCGACGGTTGGGGGATCGCTCACTGGGTAGGAGATGACCGGGAAGTCATCAAGAGCACGATGCCGGCGTTCGCCGACGAGCAGTTCGCTGAGGTCGCGTCCGAGATCTGGTCTGAAGCTGCCATCGCACACGTGCGGGCGGCAACCGTCGGGCGAGTTTCGGAAGAGAACACTCACCCATTCACACTCGGGACCTGGGCGTTTGCCCACAACGGCACGATCGGCGCGTTTGACCACGTCGCAACGAGGCTCGATATCGGGCCATTCGGTCCTCCGGACGGTGAAACCGACAGCGAACTCGCATTCCTCTGGCTGCTCAATCGGATGGCGGACTACGGACTCGATCCGCACGAGCAAGCAAACAGCCTTGATCCGATCGTCGAGATGCTGTCAGATGCTGTTCTCGAACTCGTCGATTTGTCTGTGCGCTCCGGGGCAGAACAGCCGAAGCTCAACTTCGTACTCAGTGACGGCAAGCACCTCGTAGCGAGCCGGTGGGGGAACTCGCTCTACTGGACATTTCGCCGCGGCATCCGCGACTGTGCCGTATGCGGAACATCACATTGCCCCTCGGCCGATGACGAGTATCGATCGGTCGTCGTGGCATCCGAGCCGATCACAGATGAGAACTGGCTTGAAGTCCCTGAGGGGTCAGTTCTCGGTGTCGAACCCGGCGCCCATACGTTGAAACACGATCTCGCGAGCTCATCGATCCATCAATAATGGGCACTCGGTGCTGTACCGTTCGCGCTCGAGGGTGATCGGCCGAGGAGAACAATGGCATCCGATGAATCCATAGACCCGCGCACAAACACTTCCGTATCAGAGCCGGATCGCACGAGCGGATTTCGGTTCATCGTCATCGCCGATTCCCATATTCGGCCACCGGATCAGGAAGTCGACGCCTATCCGTCGAACGCATCCTTGGTCCGACGAAGCGAGTTCGTGGTCGATCTGTGCAATCGGATCGATGCGGCCTTTGTGGTGCACCTGGGTGACATCGTTCATCCGCTGCCCGTGGAGGCTACGCACCATGAGGCGATCGATCTCGCCCGTGGGGTATACGCGAATCTGCGTCATCCCGTTCACTTTGTTGCAGGCAATCATGACGTTGGCGACAAGCCCAACGCGTTCGTAGCGGTCCCTGCCGTGGCGGAGGAGAACTATCCCGCCTTTGAAGATGCATGGGGCCCGTCGTTCCGATCGTTCGATGTGCGTGGATGCCATTTCGTCATCCTTGACACCCAGCTGTTGGGATCGGGACTCGACCGGGAGCACCGACAGCGGATGTGGCTCGTATCCGACCTCGAGGCCGCGACATCGTCCGGACAACGAATCTTCGTGTTCACTCACTATCCACCATTCGTTCGCGATGTACACGAAAGCGAGCACTACGACAACCTCGGCGAACCGGGTCGGTCGTGGTTGCTCGATCTGTTCGTTCGTCACGACGTTGAGGCGGTTTTCGCCGGTCACGTACATCACTTCCTGTACAACCGACACGAGGGAACGGACCTGTACGTGGCGCCGGCCACCGGCTTCGTACGCCCCGACTACTCCGAGCTTGCTGCGGTACCTCCTCAGGCCGAAAACGGCAGGGATGATCCACCCAAGCTCGGTGTTCTCATCGTGGATGTCACCGACGAAGGCCACGATGCCATGCCACTGCGATCGTACGGATCAGTGGAGCCGGATCAATCCCTTCCTGTGTCACTCGCTTCGGTACTCGATCGGGAGTGGGAGAGTCCCCTTGGGGTCACGATGCGGCACGCGTGGATGGCTGTCACCGATTTCCCCACCGCCGGTCTCGATGAGTTCACCCGCAAGCGAATTCGCAACGACGCGCCGCTCCTCGCTCTTTGGGAGGCCAGGATCCGGCATGTCCGTGTGCCGCTCGGAGATCTGTCCACACCCTCAGCCGCTGAGCGATTGATCAACCTGACCCGCCGGGGGATGCGGTTCAGCGTCTTCTCTCCCGGTGTGCCAGATCAACGGAGCATCGAAACCGTGAGATCGCTTGCAAGCCACCTGCACCGGTGGGAGCTCGTCGCGCCATCCGGGCAGTTCGGTGATGTCCTTGCCTCGATCGAAGATGCTCGAATCGACGGCGTAACCCTCGCGATCTCACCGATCGTGCCAATCGGCGGTTCCGACACGGCTGTGCAGCACTTCGTCTCGGCAGGGTTCAGTGTGCACGACGACCCCGAACTGGAAGACTGGTTCCGCCTTGACGCTCTCCGCATGTTCTCGGAGGTGGTATTTCGCGTCCCATACACAGACGACGTCGACGAAGGGCTTCATCGAGCTCAGGGATTTGTCGCAGAGCAGGGGAGACGTGCCGTGGCGATCGTGGAACTTCCACGAGGGACGGAGAGCTCAGTATTCGCCGATGACGATGCGGTCGCACAGCGCGTAGCCGCCACCGCCGACGCAGCTATTTCCCATCGTGATGTTGCGACGTTCCTGGATGGATTCGTTGATCATGACCGCGGCTACTACCCGCGCCATTGCCTCATAGATAGATCCTTCAACCCGAGACAAGCTCTGTACCGGCTCATCGAGGTTGCCTCGGCGGATCAGGCATGACGGTCGTCGATGAGCACCAGCTTGCCGGCCCTGAGCGGGTGGTCGATGACCTCCATGGGCTGACCGTAGACGTCGCTCAATAGCACCGGTTCCAGCACGTCAGCGACCGCACCCTGTGCACGCACGCGGCCTTCCGCCATGACCATGATTCGATCGGCGTATGCCGCTGCGCCGTTGAGATCGTGAAGGATCGCGACCACCGTTCGACCCTGATCTGCGGAGGTGCGAAGGATCCGGAGGACACGTTCCTGGTGGTACACGTCGAGTGAGGTGGTCGGCTCGTCAAGGAGGACGATTGGGGTGTCCTGGGCGAAAACCCTCGCGAGGGCGACACGTGTCCGCTCACCCCCGGACAGGGTTGAGTACACGCGGCTGGCGAGATGCGGCGTGTCGGTGAGTTCCATGGCAGTGTGTATCCGCTCGGCGTTCTCGTCGGGCGAGATGCTCGTGTCGTGGCGATGGGGAAACCGTCCAAACTCGACGACAGCTCGGGCGGTGAATGGCACATCGATGAGTGTGCGCTGCGAGAACACAGCTCTCCGCACGGCACGCTCCGGGCCGCTGAGCACGGAGATCTCGGTCGAGTCGTAGCGCACCGAGCCTGAGCTGGGTATGAGTTCCCCGCTCAGCACCGAGAGCAACGTCGACTTGCCGGCACCGTTTGGACCGAGGATTGCCAGGAACTCGCCCGGCCGTGCAGCAAAATCGACCCCGTCGACGAGTAGCGCGGTGCCAACTTCGTATGACACGTTCTGCGCGGAAAGGGAAGCGTCAGACATTGCTTCTCCTACCGATGAGCCACAAGAACACCGGTCCACCGATCGCAGCCGTCACAAGCCCGACCGGGATCTCAACCGGTTGGAGCACCGACCGGGCAGCGACATCGGACAAGACGACGAAGATGCCGCCCCCAACGATCGCCGCCGGAAGGATGTGGCGATGTGATGGTCCAACGCCGAGCCTGATGATCAATGGCACCACGAGGCCTACAAAGGCGACGACACCAACGGCACCGACCGTAGCACCGACGGTTGCGCCCGACACCACGAGCAGGATCGTCCCAACCAGGTGCGTATCGACACCCAGATAGCGGGCCTCGTGTTCACCAAGGGCGAGAACGTCGAGCGTGCGACGGGCGGTGAACAGCCCGACGGTCGCAGCCGCCACAATGACGGCGGTCATCGTGGCTGTCGACCAGGTCGCGGACGACAGGCTACCGAGCAACCAGAACTCCAACGGTGGCATTGACCCCCTGTCCGCGCCGAAGACGACGAATCCGACCCACGCGCTCAGGGCAAGGCTGAGTGCCGCACCCGAGAGAATGAGCCTCGTTCTGTCGATAGTTGGCCCAGATGCCAGGCGCCTCAGCGCGAAGGCCGTCAGGACTCCCGTGAACACGCCACCAGCGATGGCCCCGCGGATGCCCCCGGCACTCGCTCCGATGGCAGCACCGATGGCTGCTCCCGGCCCGATACCGAGGAGGTGCGGATCGGCCATGTCGTTGCGGAGCAGGCCCTGGAGGACGGCGCCCACTACGCCGAGTGCAGCGCCGACGGTGAACCCGAGCACGAGCCTGGGCAGGCGGATGTTCCATACGACGGCTTCGGCTGCGCCACCAGGTGTATCTCCCAGCCCGAGCCTGGACGCCAGCACTGCGACGACGTCGCCGGCCGCGATCGGAACGGTCCCCATTCCAACAGCGAGGGCCGCTGCGCCCGCTGCCGCCACGACGAGGACACCCCACGCGACCCTCCTTCTCGTCGAGAAGGGATCCACGTCCCGGCGGTCAGCGGTCGTCGTCAACCGGCGAGATCTGGATAGAGGTCTGTGACGAAGTCTTTGAGTGCGAGCCCGACCCGAGGGCCAAGATTGAAGAAGTACGCCTCGTCGTAGATCAGGAACGCGTCAGCCTGTCCCGCCGGCGTGTCGGCTATGCCTGGAATCTGCTTGAACGCTTCGAGGCCCCCCATGGCTTCTATTCCAGCCCGCGGCAGGACGATGACCTCTGGCGCTGCCGCCACGAGTGCTTCCGGTGTCACAGGAGCGGGTCCGCGAACACCCGACGCCACGCCTGCATCTATAGCGTTGGCGCCCTCGATCATCGCCTGTGTTGGCATGCCGGCGCCGAAGAGAAGCGTCAACTGAGGTCCCCGTGTGTAGATGTAGGCGACCGTTGGCTGGCCCTTCGCCGAGGCGGCAAGCGCAGTGGCAACATCGATCTCCGCCGCGACCCGACCGACGAGTTCCTTGCCCGCTTCAGGCACGTCGAGAATCTGTGCGACCTGGGCGATCTTCTCGAGTGCTCCGTCCAGGGTGGTCTGTGTGGCGAGGATCACAACAGGAACGCCGGCAGCGCGCAGTTGATCGATGGTCTCGGTTGGGCCGATCATCTGGTCACCAAGAACGAGCGTCGGTTCGAACCGCAACACAGCCTCAGGAGCGAGTTGCTGGGCGAACCCAACGGTCTGGCCTTCATCGTTGAGCGCTGCGGCTTCCGGCGGATACGTCGTTGTCACGTCGACACCGACGACGTTGCTCCCGAGCCCGAGCTCGAAGATGATCTCGGTGAGGTCGCCGTTGAGCGACACGATTCTCGAGATGTCCGAGATCTGGGTCTCAACGCCATCCGCTCCGGTGAATGTCCGCTCACCGGTGGCTGGTTCCGTAGTGGTTGCGGCCTCGGGTGCGGTCGTCGTGGTCGTTTGCTCGGCAGGCGTGGTTGTCGTGGTCGACGTCGCAGTGTTGGTTCCTGAGCTGCAGGCCGCTGCAAGAACCGCGATCGCTACGAGCAGCAGGAGTATCCGGTGTTTCATCATGTTTTTCTACCTAAGGGTTGTTGGCCTATGCGTGACTTGTTGATGGCTGTGCAATCGCCACACCTTGTGTACGTTGCGCGTCGTAGATCGACCGAATGTCGTCTCGTGTGATGACGCGGAACCCGGACCAGATGAGGATGAGCCCGATGAGTTCTCCGACATAGAGCACCTCGACGACCCCCGCGCGGGCGAATCCGCCGCCGATGCCGGGAAGGATCGCTCCCACGGCAATGAGGATGTTCCCGAGCACACGTGACTGGGCATCTCCGCGCTTCCAGTAACTCCATGCGGACCAGATCGCGCCGCCAATGAGGAACACAACCGCGTACAGGTTGACGAGCGGTGAGAGAAGGCGAACCCAACGCCACGCGATCACGTCTCCCGACAGCCTGTTCGGTTCGACAAGGTCGAGGACAAGCGGCGTGACCAACACCAGTACCGCTGCGATCGATATGTAGGTGATGAGTGCGATCGCGATTCGGTCGGCCGTCTTTTTCGCCAGCAGGAGATAGACCGTTCCCGTTGCGAGTGGTGCGCCGCCGAGCAGTGCGCCGGCAATGTACCAAAGACGGAAGACCGGTTCGCTCCAACCGAAGAGTGTTGTGAGAGCCTCTGCGAAGGTTCCGACGCCGTACAGTGCGATGCCGATCATCCACCACATCAGATAGCGGGCGGATCGCTTCTCGTTCCATTTGCGGTACAGGACGATCGTGAAGGCCGTCGCGACGACGGTCGAGATGATGGGGAGATAGTGGAGCAGATTCGTGTCCAAAGGGCCCTCTTCGACTTGTCGGCCTCAGTCAAGCCGTGAGCATTCCCGACACCCAGTCGGCTCGAGTGAGCCGCCTGGTTTTTCGCTGGATACCCTGTCGCTGCTCGATACGCTGGGAGTGGATCTGCGGTAGATTCGCCTCGTGGCAACCCAAACCCTCCTAGAGCGGGTGCGACGGTCGATCGCCAATCTTCGTTCGGATTGGATAGAGATCGGCGGTCTTGGCAGACTCGCTGTAGTCGGAATCCTGTTAGCTCTTGTCATGACCGTCGTTCTCGGATTCTCGATTACGCGCTCGGCACGAAGCCATCTGCTCGACGCCCGAGCGGCAATGGTTTCGGCCATCGTCGACGATCTCCCCCCATTCCCTACTGATGGGAACCCATCCCGGGCTGAATACGCAATATTCGATGTTGCCGTCCGGGTGAATGTCTTGGGGGGAGAAACCGTCCGAGTCAAGGTGTGGGCTCCGGACGGCACCATCGTGTATTCCGACGCGAGTGAGCTCGTCGGCCGGCGATTCGACCTTCCTGCACATGCGGCTGTCGCTTTCGAAGGAGGGAGCGAAACGCACGTCTCAGATCTGTCGGATCCGGCCCACGCGTTCGATCGGGGCCACGGTGAGCTCATCGAGTTCTACGTCCCGATGATCGAGCTCGATGGCACAGTCATGTCCATTGTCGAGGTCGAGCAGAACGCCAGCGGCTTCAACGATGCTCTCTCACAGATCGCTCGCAACGTATGGCTGTCCATCGGCGTTGGCCTCGCTGCGATCGGCATCGTGATGGCGTTCGGTGTTGCCGCTCGCGGCCGTGAGCTGAACCGGAGAAGAAAGCAGGCAGAGGAACTATTGCAGTCGTCCTTCGCGGCGCAGGAAGAAGAGCGCCGACGCGTGGTCAGCGCTCTTCACGATGACATCGGACAGCCGATGTACCGATTGCTCTATGGACTCGAAGGTTCAAAGGCCAAGCTCGGGGCCTCCGATCCCGTAGCGGTTGAACTCGGGCGTCTCGCGGATGTGGTGCGAGATATGGACGCGACGCTCAGAAAGGAACTTCGGCTGCTGCACTTCGAGCTCGCAGCAGATGCGGGTATCGCAACAGCGCTCGAGGAGCTCGCCGACATCACGCGAACCGAGACCGATCTCGACGTCGATCTGACGATCGATCTCGGCTACGAGCCGTCTGCCGTGTGCCGCACTGAGATCTACCGGGCAGCCCGAGAGGCGATCACGAACGTACGGAAACACGCTGACGCGCAGCGGGTGACCGTCAATCTCTATGGTGAAGGGAACCGATTGGTTCTCGACGTCGTAGACGATGGTGCCGGCACCACAGCCACCGTCGAACCAGGACTCGGCCTGAGTACGACAAAGGAGCGCTTCATGGCACTCGATGGCGACGTAGCTGTTGAACGCGTCAGACCAGGAGGTACGCGATTCCGTGCCTGGCTCCCACGAGTGGAAGAACATTCCGGATGAAGATTCTCATTGTTGACGACCACAAGGTCGTGCGTGACGGCATCCGCTACATGCTCTCGGACGCACCAGACATCGAGATCGTCGGTGAAGCAGCTTCCGCGGAGGCCATGTTCGAGATCATCGACACGGTTCCCATCGACGTCATGTTGCTCGACATCCGCATGGAAGGAATAACGGGGCTGGACGCGCTCGAACGTATCTCCAAGGATTTCCCTCAGATCAAGGTTCTGATGATGTCGATGCATGACCAGCCGGGATATGTCCGTCGTGCACTAGAGCTCGGCGCGTCTGGGTATCTCCTCAAGAGCGTTGGTCGGGACGAGGTTCTTGCTGCCATCAGCGCTGCCGTCGAAGGTGAGACATATATCCACGGCAGTTTGATGGAGCCATTGCTGGCAGAAGTAGCGGGTGCGCCCGGCCATACGGGGCGGTTGAGCCCGAGGGAGCAGCAGGTGCTCCAGCTCATCGCCAACGGCTCTGAGAACAAACAGATCGCCAGGGAACTCGAGCTGTCCGAGGCAACGGTCAAGACATACATCCGTGGTGTCTTCGAGCGGCTGGAAGTGTCGTCGCGTGCCGAAGCGGTGGCCGTTGGGCTTCGGCTGGGCGTCATCGAATAGCGGAGCCGATCGCTCCCCTCCACCATATGGATGAGGGGTGACAGCCGAATGGTTGACTGTGGAACTAACCAATTCCACGAGACAATTCCGACATACCACGTGCTACATCGATGAAGGAGTCCAACATGTGGAGAAGGTTTACGGGTCTTGTTGCCCTCGGGGTAACGATTCTCCTCGTGGCAGCCGCGTGCTCGGGTTCGAGCGCGGGTGACCACTACGAAGAAGCACAGGCCTCAGGAGCCGCGGAGGCCGTACGTGCCGCGGAGGCCGCAGCTGCAGAAGGGTCAGCCGCAAATACCGGTGGGGCGATGGTGCACGCAAACGTGGATCGTGTCGTTGAGGTCGAGCTAAGCGAGTTCGATATCGCGGCCAACTCCTTGCAGTTCGACCATGGCGAGACGATCGAGTTCCAGGTCGTCAACACCGGCGTCGCTCCCCACGAGTTCCGGCTCACCAACCAGGACCGAGTCGACGAACACCTCATGGCAGGCCACGGTCAGGGCCATGGCGCTCCCGCACCCGGTGAAGAGGTGGAGGCAGAAGACGCGATTCTTCTCCTCGAACCAGGCAAGAGCGGTACGATCGTCTTCACGTTCCCTGCGAACGACGCGGACTACGCGCTGGCTGTGTGTCTGGTCCCCGGACACTATGAGGCGGGTATGTTCACAGACGTCGCCTACAGTGCTTGACATTCTTTAATCGAAGGGATCTGATGTGATCGGTGCGATAACCACCGCAGCGGCGATAGTCGCCGACGCTGCCGGCTTCGACCATATGGATGGATTCGGCTGGGGCATGATGGGAATTGGATGGCTCGTGATGCTCGTCGTCATCGGACTTGTGGTTTGGGCTGTGGTCCAAGCAACCTCCGGCTCGTCATCACGGAACGATGATCCGATATCCTCAGCGCAGAGGATCCTGGCCGATCGGTTCGCACGTGGCGAGATCGACGAAGAGGAGTACCGTCGCAGATCGGATGAACTCCGCCGCTGACACGAGACTCTGACGGGACTCCGACACAGTGAGCGATGTTTCGTCGTATCGAGATTCTTGGCGCTGTCTGTTAACGAGAAGCTGGTCTAAGTTTGCCCCTACGCCCGATGAGGATTGGACATGAGCAACAAACGAAAAGTACAGAAGACGCCGGTCACGCAATCGATGCCCGGCGAATCGGAGTGGCCGAAGCGTCTCGCCTGGGCCGCCGGAATTCTTGTCGTCGGCGGGTTGGTAGCGATCGTCATGTTCAGCCAGCCCGAACTCCGAGGGGTTCCGGACGGCACACAGACGGTTGCAGTGAACACGGCAGAGCACGTCAACGGCAATATCTACGCAGCCGGCGAGGTTCCAGCGGGTGGCGCCATGGATCAGATCTGGCAGAACTGCGGGTTCTACGGAGAGGGGATCCGCACGGAGAACGCGATGCACTCGCTCGAACACGGCGCCGTATGGATCTCATACGATCCGAGCCTGTCGGATGACGACATCCAGTCTTTCCGTAGCTTTGTCGGTCGAAGCGAAAAGGTACTGGTGTCACCGGTACCGGGACAAAACGCTCCGATCATCGTTTCGGCGTGGGCGAGGCAACTGGAGCTCGATGATGCGGGCGATAGTCGGCTGGGGCAATTCGTGAACGAGTTCACCGGCGGTGCAAACTCGCCCGAGCGCGGTGGTCGCTGCAATGGTGGGGTCGGCAACCCGCAGTTCTAGGCCTCGAAGAGGACTGTCCCCCTTTTAAGGGGGACGGCAGAGGAGCGCCGGCGACGATGCAGGGGGATCCACCTTACTCCTGGCTCGCAGGCTCGCAGACCCCCTTCGCTCGCAAGCTCGCTTGTCCCCCCTGAAGGGGGGACTGCTTGATTGGCGATAGGCTTCCCTCGATGACAACGCCGAACCACGAGATGCCGCCGGTTGTGTCGATCGTTGCGAGATCGAGCACGGGCAAGACGACGCTGCTCGAGGCATTGCTGCCCGCACTCAAGCCCACAGGTCTACGCGTCGCGGTGGTCAAGCATCACCACTACACGAGCTCATTCGACACCCCTGGGAAGGACACCTTTCGGCTGGCGGAAGCAGGTGCGGATCTCGTCGTTGGCGTTAGTCCGGTACAGGTGGCGACGTTTAGCAGGGAAGCGGGATCTCAGGATCTCGACACCGTCATCGAGCAACATTGCGCTGGCTACGACCTCGTACTGATCGAGGGGTACAAACGTGGCGACTTTCCGAAGATCGAAGTGCATAGGGCCCGACGAAGCACCGAGCTGCTGTGTCGATTCGACGAGCTACTCGCGCTTGTCACTGATGCACGCTGGGACACCGATGTTCCACAGTTCGCGCTGGACGACGCCGAGAGCCTTGCCGGATTTCTCGCCGAATGGCTCGAAGACAGCCAATAGCCGACAGGCTGACGGCACGCTCGCCTGGCGGCTCGCTACGGCCGACAACCGACAGCGAACAGCCAGGAGAGCTGTGAGCTGTGAGCTGTGAAATTGCTAGTGTCGCGTGCGGCTGAAATGCATGAGGACGGGAGTACACCGATGGCACAAGTGCGCGGGAAGTTGGACATCGAGGAGCTGGCTGCTCGGGTCGACGCGGATGCCATCGACACCGTGATCGTCGCCTTCACCGACCATTACGGCAGGGTCCATGGGAAGCGATTCGATGCCACCTTCTTCCTGGACGATGTCGCCGGGGCAGGGACGCATGGGTGCGACTACCTGCTCACGGTCGACATGGATATGGTTCCGGTTGCCGGTTACCGATACGCCAACTGGGAGCTCGGCTACGGCGATTTCCATATGGTGCCCGATCTCTCCACGATGCGGGTCGCAGGCTGGTTACCCTCGTCGGCCATTGTTCTGTGTGATCTGATCGATGATGCGACCCACGAGCTGGTTCCGGTCGCGCCGAGGTCGATCCTTCGTCGCCAGATCGACAAGCTCGACGCCCTCGGCTTCACTGCAAAGGCCGCCTCAGAGCTCGAGTACTACCTGTACGAAGAGTCGTACAGGGAAGCAGCCGACAACGGTTTTCAGAATCTGACATCGGTCGGCTGGTACAGCGAGGACTATCACCTCATGCAGGGAGCGCGTGAGGAGTTCTACAACGGCGCCGTTCGGCGCAACCTTGCGGCATCGGGCATTCCCGTCGAGAACTCCAAAGGCGAGACGGGGCGCGGGCAGCATGAGATGAACATCCGATACGCCGATGTGCTCGAGATGGCAGATCGTCACACGATCATGAAGTTACTCATGAAAGACACGGCCGATCAGCTCGGCATCAGCGCCACGTTCATGGCAAAACCCGAGACCGACCAGGCTGGGTCGAGTTGTCACATCCACTTGAGCCTGTGGAGCGGTGAAGAGAACGCGTTCACTGGGGATACCCAGATTGGGCCCATCCGGTGTTCCGACACCTTTAGTCATTTTCTTGGCGGGTGGATGGGCACCGTCGGGGACCTGATGCCGTTCTTCGCACCAACGGTCAACTCATACAAGCGATTCCAGGAGGCATCCTGGGCGCCAACGAACATCGCGTGGAGCTACGACAACAGGACCGCAGGGTTCCGGATAGTCGGTTCCGGCCCGAGTCTGCGCATCGAATGCAGGATCCCCGGTGCAGACGTCAATCCGTACCTTGCGTACGCCGCAGCCCTGGCCGCGGGAACCTACGGGATCGAGAACAAGGTCGATCCGCCCGAGATGTTCTCGGGAGATGTCTACGCTGCACAGGATCTTCCCCGGGTTCCTGCAACGTTGTCCGCCGCCATCGGGCTGTTCGCCGAAAGTGGGTTCGCACGGACTGCGTTCACAGCCGATGTCCAAGATCACTACGCGCACTTCTATTCGGTTGAAGCCGCTGCATATGATGCTGCCGTTACCGATTGGGAACGTGTCAGGTACTTCGATCGCATCTAGCGATCTCCCTATATGAGATGGATGAGAGTATGGGCCGTCTAGCAGAAAAGGTCGCGCTGATCACAGGAGCCGGAAGTGGCATCGGTCGCGAGTCGTCCGTTCTCTTCGCTTCCGAGGGTGCCAGGGTCGTGTGTGTTGACCTCGACGAAACATCTGCAGCAGCGACGGTGGACGAAATCACTCGGGCCGGCGGCAAAGCGATCGCGGTCCACGCCGACGTCTCGTCTGCCGACGACTCGGCTGCCATGGTGCAGGCGACCGAGGATGCCTTCGGTGGGCTTCACGTGATGTTCAACAACGCAGGGATCATGCACAGCGACGATGGGAATGCTCAAAGTACATCGGAGGTCATCTGGGATCTGACGATGAACGTCAACGCTAAGGGCGTGTTCCTGGGCTGCAAGTACGGCATTCCGGCCATGAGGAGGTCGGGCGGAGGTTCGATCATCAACACTGCCTCCTTCGTGGCGCATCTCGGCGCGGCGACACCCCAGGTCGCTTACACGGCTTCCAAGGGGGCGGTACTCGCTTTGACCAGAGAACTCGCCGTCGTACATGCGCGAGAGGGGATCAGGGTGAACGCTCTATGCCCCGGTCCATTGCGTACCGAGCTCCTCATGAAGTTCCTCGACACCGAGGAGAAGAAGCAACGTCGGCTGGTACACGTCCCCATGGGGCGGTTCGGGCTTGCCGAAGAGATGGCGAAATCCGCGCTGTTCCTGGCTTCAGATGACGCCTCGTACATCACAGGCAGCGAGTTCCTCGTCGACGGTGGCATCACCGCCGCGTACGTGACCCCGGAGTGAGCGCATGACGAACGGATTCGAAGGCCTGCTCATCGATGGCGAGCGAGTGGCGAGCACGGAGGGTGCAACCGAAGATGTCTTCGACCCCTCGACAGGTTCACCGATCACGTCGGTTGCGCTCGGCGGCCGTAGCGATGTCGACCGGGCGGTGCGCGTCGCGAGCGAACGATTTGTCACCGCACCATGGAGAACGATGGCGCCGGCGCAACGTGGTGAGATCCTGAGTCGGATCTCCGACGGGATAACGGGGAGCCGCGAAGCCTTCGCTGCCGCAGAGTCCGCGAACGCGGGCAAGCCCATCAACGCTGCTCTCGGTGAGATCGATGCCGCCGCGGCCACGTTCCGTTTCTACGCCGGAGCTGTTGACAAGTTCCACGGCCAAACGATCCCTGGGAAAGCCAACGGGACATTGCTGACATTCCGCGAGCCGCTCGGGGTTGTCGGAGTGATCGTTCCCTGGAATTTCCCGTTGCTCATCCTCGCGTGGAAGGTGGCGCCTGCACTCACTCTTGGGAACACAGTTGTCGCGAAGCCTGCAGGCGTGACGCCCCTCACCGCTCTGATGCTCGGAGACCTAGCGCTCGAGGCAGGACTGCCGCGCGGTGTGTTCAACGTCGTGCCGGGTCCTGGGTCATCTGTGGGGTCTGCTCTCGTCCGGCATCCCGATGTTCGAAAGATCTCATTCACCGGGTCAACCGAGGTAGGCGTCGGTGTCATGAGGGACGCTGCCGACGACATCAAGCGCGTCTCGCTTGAACTCGGTGGCAAGTCTGCGTCGATCATCTTTGCGGATGCGAACATGGCGGAGGCGGTCGAGTCCTCGATCTGGGCCGTCTTCGACAATGCCGGCCAGGACTGTTGTGCCCGCAGCCGTCTGCTCGTACAGCAGTCCGTGTTCGACGAATTCGTGGAAGCGTTCACGGATCGGACGAAACAGCTCGCCGTTGGGGACCCCTCGGACGAGTCCACCGATATGGGACCTCTGATCACGCCATCGCATCGCTCGTCGGTCGAAGATCACCTGCAGCGTGCCGAGGATGAGGGGGCGGTGAAGGTCTGCGGAGGGGAACGGCTCGACGGTGGCCTCAGCAGTGGGAACTTCCTGACGCCTGCGGTATACGTCAACGTGACACCCACCATGTCCATCATGCGTGAAGAAGTCTTCGGCCCCGTCGTAGCGATCATGCCGTTCTCGGGCGAAGACGACGCGATCTCGATCGCCAACGACTCCGACTATGGCTTGTCCGGCTCGATCTGGACGCGCGACATTGGTCGGGCTTTGCGGGTAGCGCGTGCGTTCGATACCGGAATGATCTCGATCAACTCGAGTTCGAGTGCCCACATCGAAGCTCCCTTCGGTGGCGTGAAGCGCAGTGGTGTCGGCAGAGAACAGGGCATGGTCGCGCTCGATCACTACAGCGAGTACAAGACCGTGTTCATCGCCGACAACTGACATGCGTATCGGTCTTCTTCAGTGTGACTACGTACTCGATCGTTACCGATCGATCGCGGGTGACTATCACAACATGATCGAAGCGATGCTGGACCACAGGCCGGCGGACTTCGTGGTTTTCGATGTTCGCGGAGGCGAATTGCCGGAACATCCAAGAGCATGCGAGGCATACATCATCTCGGGTTCGTCGGCATCGGTCTACGAAGACGAGCGGTGGATCCGCGGACTCGAGTCGTTCGTGGTAGCAGCGACCGAGGCGAAGGTGCCGATCTTCGGCATTTGCTTCGGGCTCCAAGCCATGGCGACTGCCTTCGGAGGAACCGTCGAACGATCCGAGTCTGGATGGGGCGTCGGTGTCCACACGATGCGGGTGGGCGATCGTCGCTCATGGATGGATCCCGGCAACGACACGATCGGGTTGATCATGATCCACCAAGATCAGATCGTTGCGCTGCCCGAGCCCGCGACAGTGCTCGGGTCAAGCGATCACTGTGCGAACTTCCTCGTGGAGTTCACACCGACCTGTGTGGGCATCCAGGGGCATCCCGAGTTCCCGGCCCCGTATGCGCGCGCACTCTACGAAGATCGGCGGGAGCGGTTGGGCGACCTCGCTGGCCCGGCGATTGAATCACTTGCGACATCAACGGACGCGGATGTGGTCACCGATTGGATATACGCAATGTTCGCCTCCCCGACAGTCGCAGATTCGTGATGGATATGCCCGCCCGTGTGTGACTAGCATCCTGCCGTGCCCGTTGGGAAGCTCCTGATGCGGGTCGTCCCCGCCACCCTGGTGGCGAGGAGTTAGACAGAGGAAGTGATATGAAATATCGACTATTGACATTACTCGCGGTGATCGCTCTGGTCGCAGCGGCATGTTCGAGTAGCGGCGGCGATGAGACCACGACGACCGCAGCCAGCGGTGGCGGAGAGACCACGACGACTGTGGCCGCCGGTGGCGAGAAGATCGACATCGACTTTTGGGTTGCCTTCTCCGATGAGAAACGTCTTGGTTTCGCTCAGGACAGGGCTGCCGAATTCAACGCGAAGCATCCTGATTACAACATCAGGGTGACGTCGTTCTCGTCGTACAACGACGTGTTCGACGCGGCAGTGCTCGCTGTCGACAGCAGCAGGCCACCAGCGCTCATCCAGTTCTTCGAGGCTGCCACCAGGCAAGCTCTCGATGCCGTAGATGGTGACGGTAACAAGATCTTCAAATCGGTTACCGATGCGATCGGTGGCCGTACTGAGATCCTCGGTGAGCCGATTGTGCTCGATTCCGTTGTGAGCGCAGCACGTAACTACTACACGGTTGACGGTTCGTTCTACTCGATGCCTTGGAACACGTCGACGACGGTGTTGTTGTCCAATATGTCCATCCTCGAGGCGGCTGGCATCACCGAGCCTCCTGCAACATGGGGTGAAGTGACGGCAGCCTGTGAGAAGATCATGGCCATGGACGGTGCTCCGAGCGGTTGTATCTCCTGGCCGAACCACTCGTGGTTCGTCGAGCAGAGCCTTGGGCAGCAGGGCGAGCTGCTCGCCAACAACGACAACGGCCGCTCCGGTCGTGCGACCGAGGTCTTCCTCGAGTCCAAGGGTATGGTCGACTACATCAGCTGGTGGAAGGACCTTGCAGACAAGGGCTACTACACCTACACCGGCCTCCAGCGCGACTGGGGCGGTGTGGACACCCTGTTCCTCGCGCAAGAGATTGCCCTGATGGTTGACTCGAGTTCCGACACGCTCATCCATCAGGGTGAGGCGGCAGACCTCGGGTTTGACTTCAAGGCGTCCTTCATGCCGCGCAACGAGAATGTCGACTACGTCGGCAACCTCATCGGTGGCGCGACGATCTGGATGCTCGACGGTATGGACCAGAAGACGGAAGATGGCGCTCTTGCGTTCATGAACTTCTTCTCGAATCCGGAAAATGCCGCAGCGTGGCATCAGCTCACCGGGTACGTCCCGATCACGGACGATGCTGTCAACCTGCTCAATACGGAGGGTTGGTACGACGCGAACCCGAACGCAAAGGTCGCTTCTGACCAGCTTGCCGCAGCGAAGGTCACACCGGCATCGCTCGGTGCGTTGGTCGGCAACTTCGTCGGTATTCGTGACATCATCACGGCCGCGATCGAGGACATCCTCGTGAACAACAAGGATGTGGCTACCCGTATGGCGGAAGCCAATGTGGAAGCGAACAAGTCGCTGACCGAGTACGAGGCGCTCTTCGGAGGCTGATCGGAACCACCAAGAATCGGAGGCGGGGCATTGGCCCCGCCTCCGATTCGCACCGTTTGATGGGTTCTCAATGACACCTGGTATCGCATGCTGATTCTCGGATTGATAGTCGCCGCAATTGCAGGTCCCCTGTACGTGTGGAGAAATATCGACAATCCGACGGTGCAGCGGTACGGCATCGGATCCGCTGTAGCTGTGCTTGGTGCCGCGGTGACACCGATCGCCATGGGCCAGTGCGGATTCGGGGAAGAAACTTCTGGTGTCGACCATCTGTTCGCCTGGGGGCTCATGGCGGGTGGCGGATGGATTGCTCTGATCGCCATGCGGGCGATCTTCGACCGCATAGACGGCAAGGTCACCACGGGCTCCTCCATGGCAGGGGAGATTCGGACGGGCGGGTTCCGGTTGGGTTGGTGGGTCCCCTGGGTTCTTCTCTCGCCCACCTTGATCATCCTGCTGGTGTTCCTCTACGCACCGGCAATTCAGACTTTTACCCTGGCGACGAAGCTGACACGATTGGGTGCCCCGAAGTCGGTCGAAGTGTGCTTCGGCAACTTCACGGAACTTCTCATCACGAATCCGTACAAGCTGGTCGCCTATCCGCTCATCGCGATCGGCCTGGTTTACGGAGCGAGGTACTGGGCTAAACACTCCGATCGAGGATCGCTGAGCCGCAGAGGTGCGGACATAGCGTCGGTTCTTGCGATGCTGTCGGTGTTCGTGGCCTTCTACGCGATCTTCTCACCGGGCGGCAACGGTCAGGTCGCATACAGGCCCGTCTACGTCAACACGATCATCATCTCAGTTGGCATCGTTGCCACCGGCATGGCCGGCGGTCTAGCCATCGCGTATCTCGCCTTCCGACAGATTCGTGGCGGTGGGATATACCGAACCTTGCTGATCTGGCCGTACGCTATCTCGCCTGCCGTTGCCGGCCTTCTCTTTTTCATGATCTTCGATCCGACGGCGGGCATCTTCGCATACACGATGGACAAGTGGTTCGGGATCGATGTCCCGAATTATCGTGAAAGTGCGATCCTTGCTCAGTTCGCGATCATTCTTGCGAGCTCGTGGAAGATCATCGGGTACAACATCCTCTTCTACCTCGCGGGTCTCCAGACGGTCTCCATCGATCAGGTCGAGGCGGCGCTCATCGACGGCGCATCACCATGGCAGCGGTTCACGAAGATCGTCCTTCCTGCGCTGTCACCGATCACGTTCTTTCTGCTCGTCACGAACCTCACCTACGCGTTCTTCGAGGTATACGCGACTATCGACTTCATGACCAAGGGTGCACCGGCAGGCAAGACCTCCGTCGCGATCTACGAGATCATTCGCGTCGGCGTGAACAACGGTGATCTTGGAAGAGGTGCCGCACAGTCGGTTCTGCTGTTCCTTGCTGTGATCGGTATCACGGTGTGGCAGTTCCGAACGAGTGGCGAACGCGTCAGCTACGGGGGAGCGTGATGAGAGGTCTGACATCAGGAGTACAGCGTAAGACGTTTTTCAGGGGTCGCCGTTGGCCGTATCACATCGGTCTGACGGTGACGGCACTCGTCATCGCGTTCCCTTTGTTGTACGCGATGATCGTAGCGACCCAGACGAACCCGGAGACCTACTCGTTCCAGCTCACTCCCGGCTCTGCGCTCCGGGAGAACTTCGAAACCGTATGGGTGAGGAGAGACTTTGCAGGTGCAATGTGGAACTCTCTTCAGCAGGCGATCCTGGTGACGACGGGAAAGACGGTTCTGTCGCTCCTCGCAGGTCTCGCGTTTGTGTACTTCAAGTTCAGAGGCAAGTGGATCGTGTTCTTCCTTGTGCTCATCACGCTGATGATGCCGACCGAGGTCATGATCCTTGCCCTGTTCCGGATGGTCGCGGGATTCGGATGGCAGGACACCATGGCAGCGCTCGTCGTGCCGTTCCTGGCCTCGGCGACCGGGGCGTTTCTCTTCCGACAACATTTTGCCAACATGCCCACGGAGCTGCTCGAGGCATCCCAGATCGACGGCGCTTCGCCTCTGAAGTTCCTCACGAAGGTGCTGATCCCACTTTCGTGGAACGTCATCGCCGCTCTGTTCGTGATCCAATTCGTATATACGTGGAACATGTTCTTGTGGCCTAGCCTGATCATCAGGGACGAATCCAAACAGGTCGTTCAGTCCGCCCTCCAGACGCTCACGAACATCGAAGGTTCTCTGACATTCGGACCGCTGATGCTCGCCGCGGTCATCGCTTCGATCCCACCGGCGATCGTGTTCGTCCTGATGCAGAAGCCGTTCATGAGCGGTTTCGCGATCGGTCAGAACAAGTAGCGGAAGTGGGTACCTGGGGGACCGGCGAAGCCGGAGGGTTCCAGCGATGCTTATCCCTCTATGAACCTCAATCCGCGAGCTTGGTAGGGTCGATCGTGAGGTTGTGCCTATAGCCGGAGGCGTTTCCCGGTATCGGCCGCTGGACCCTGTCGATACGGAGCCGCCCGTGCTTCGGTCCCCCTTTCAAGGGGGACGGCATAACGACCCTGTCGTTATGTAGGGGGATCACGAAGCTCCACCCATTCCCGGCTCGCAGGCCCCTCGCTCGCAAGCTCGCTTGTCCCCCCTGAAGGGGGGACAGACGACTCAGACAAGATGCAGGGGATCGTGTCTCAGCCGGTTTCTTCGATCCGGATCTTCGAGATCCCTTCGTGTGACTCGAACACAGGCACAAGCTGGCTGTACTCCTCGTCGGTGAGAATCAGACTGATCGTAGGCAGTCCCTTTCTCTGACCGACCGCCCAATGCCCGATGTCGGGGAGGGGTCGTGCAGCGGTCGGAGCAAGGGCTGTGACGATGCCCCTCAAATCGTCGATCGTCGCCACGTCGGCGACCGTCAACCTCACCGACCAGCGAGCCCCTCTGAGCGCCTGAGATCGTATCTGTGTTGAGAAGCGGTCGGAGATCTTCAAGACTGCAAGCACGATGACCGCCACGATCACGGCGAGTACCCACAGGCCCGCGCCTGCGGCCATGCCGATCGCTGCGACCGACCAGAGACCGGCCGCAGTAGTGAGGCCTTGCACACTCATTCCCTGTCGGAAAATGATTCCTGCTCCGAGAAATCCGATGCCCGTGACGATCTGTGCGGCAACGCGAGACGGATCAGCGTCGGCAAAGGCCTCGATCGATAGCACCGTGAACAGCGCTGAACCTGATGCCACGAGCGCGTAAGTTCGCGGACCCGCGTCCTTGTTCGAGGACTGGCGCTCGAGACCGAGGACGACACCGATTACAGCCGCGATGAGAACTCGCACGCCACCAATGAAGGCGACCGAGCCAACGAGGTTGTCGAACCATTCCGCAGCAATAAACATCGTAAAGCCAACAGTAGCGGCGGGACGGAGGCTGGATACGTGGCTAAGGGGCCGTGTTCATCGTCGCCAGGGAGGCGGGAGCTCCGGATCGATGCCGTACCGCTTGATGGCTTGCTGTACGGTCTGGTCATCGACAGACCCACTTCGTGCCAGTTTCGCCAATACCGCAACGACGACGTCGCCAGCTTGGACCTCGAAGAATGAGCGGAGTGCTTCCCTTGTATCGCTTCGACCGTAGCCGTCCGTGCCAAGGGATGTGAAAGTCCTGGGGGCGTAGGAAGCGATCTGGTCGGGAACGATGCGCATGTAGTCGGTCACAGCAACGATCGGGCCATCCGATTGCGTAAGTCGTTGCGTTACGAGTGGCACTCGAGGCTTCATACCAGGGTGCAGTCGGTTCCATCTCTCGACCTCGAGTGCCTCTTCGCGCAGCTTCTTGTACGACGTGACGCTCCACAGGTCTGCAGCTATGCCGTACTGTCCGGCGAGTTCTGCCTGCGCACCTGACGCGGCTGCGTGCGCCGGTCCTGAAAAGAGGATCGTTGCCGACAGTGGCCCGCCACCATCGGCGCTCGTGAACCGGTATATGCCTTCGATGATTTCCTCGTCGACCCCTTTGGGTTTGGGTGGTTGTACGTAGTTTTCGTTGTACAGCGTCAGGTAGTAGAAGACATCCTCGTCGCGGCGGTACATGCGATCGATACCGTATTCGATGATCGTCGCCATCTCGTACGCGAACGCAGGGTCGTATGTCTCGCATGCCGGGATCACCGACGCAAGCACGTGGGAGTGGCCGTCTTGGTGCTGGAGACCCTCGCCGAGAAGGGTCGTTCTTCCAGCCGTGGCTCCGAGAAGGAACCCCCTCGCTCCAGCGTCCGATGCACCCCAGAGAGCATCACCGACACGTTGGAATCCGAACATCGAGTAGTAGGCGTAGAAGGGGATCATCGGTACACCCCGGGTGATGTAGGACGTAGCCGCGGCGATCCAACTCGCGACGGCACCCGCCTCCGTGATTCCCTGTTCGAGGATCTGGCCGTCAACAGACTCTTTGTAGGACAGGATCAGGTTGTGATCGACGGGTTCGTACAACTGCCCTTCGGAGGCGTAGATCTTGATCTCTTTGAACAAAGCATCCATGCCGAAGGTCCGGCCTTCATCAGGGATGATCGGAACGATCCTGCTGCCCACGTTCGGATCGCGAGTGAGGGATCGAAGTAGCCGGGTGAACGCGCCCGTCGTCGAAACTTCGACCGTTCCTGATCCGCCGTCGAACTCGGAAAAGGGTGTGTGGTCGGGGAGATCCATGGGCAATCTCGTCGGGAGCCCACGTGTCGGAATCGGGCCGTTCAGTGCGGCGCGGCGCTGCTGGAGATATCCATACTCTGGTGAGTCCTTGGAGAACCGAAGGTACGGTGGCTCTCCGTCTTCCAACGCTGTGTCCGGGATCTCCGCGTGAAGGTGGAGCCGGTCTCGAAGTGCACGAAGTTGGCCTCTTGTCAGCTTCTTGATCGAGTGCGTTGCGTTCTTGCCTGCGATATCAGGGCCAAGAGTCCATCCCTTGACGGTCTTCGCGAGGATGACGGTCGATGCACCTTTGAGCTGGGTCGCCGACCTGTAGGCGGAGTAGATCTTGCGGTGATCGAGACCGCCGCGACGCAGGCTCCAGATTTCGTCGTCGGTCATGTCTTCGACCAACGCGCGCAGTTCCGGTTCGGGTCCGAAGAAGTTCTCGCGCACGTAGGAGCCCGATTCAGCTTTGAAGCGCTGGTACTCGCCATCTACGGTCTTGTTCATCTTGGCGACGAGCGCACCGGTGGTGTCCTTGGCGAGGAGTTCGTCCCAGCGAGATCCCCAGATCACCTTGATGACGTTCCAACCTGCTCCTCGGAACATGGCCTCGAGCTCCTGGATGATCTTGCCATTGCCCCGTACGGGCCCGTCCAGTCGTTGAAGGTTGCAGTTGACGACCCAGATGAGGTTGTCGAGCTTCTCTCGCCCGGCGAGCGAGATCGAGCCGAGCGTTTCCGGTTCGTCGGTCTCCCCGTCTCCAAGGAACGACCAGATGCGTGTCTTGCTCGTGTCGTCGATGCCGCGGTTGTGAAGGTACTTGAGAAACTGGGCGTGGTAGATCGAGTTGATCGGTCCAAGACCCATCGAAACTGTCGGATACTCCCAGAACTCTGGCATGAGTCGGGGATGGGGATAGCTGGAGAGGCCGGGCGCTCCGACCTCGCGTCGGAACCTGTCGAGGTCGTTCTCGTCGAGCCTCCCCTCGAGGAACGCACGTGCATACACACCCGGCGTCGCATGCCCCTGGAAGTACACGTGGTCACCGGGGCTCCCGTCAGCTTTCCCCCGGAAGAAGTGGTTGAAGCCGACCTCGTAGAGTAAGGCAGACGAGGCGAACGTCGAGAGGTGGCCTCCGATGCCGTCTGTCGCCTGGTTCGCGCGGATGACCATGGCCGCGGCATTCCAACGGATGTACCTTCGGATGCGCTTCTCGAGATACTCGTCTCCAGGGAAGTCGGCTTCCGCTTCGGGAGGGATGGTGTTCACATAAGGAGTCGAGATCGAGCCTGGTACTGCAACGGACTCCTCTCGTGCGCGTTCGAGCAGCCGGGACATGAGGTACGTTGCTCGCTGGGTGCCATCGGTCGCGATGACCGAATCGAGAGCCTCGATCCACTCGGTGGTTTCCTCGGGGTCGACATCTGTGAGCTGATGCGTTAATCCGTCGAGATAGATAGGTTCGTCGGCCATCCTTGGACTCCGAGTGGGGTGAGGGAGCACGGAGGGTAGCCATCAGCGGAGGCACACATGCCGTGCCGGACGCTCAGCTCGGGATCACGCCAACCAGGTTTCCGGCGTCATCGACAACTGGTAGCGGTCCCGGGCCGAATCGCTCTCTTTGCGCCGAAGCCGCTTGCACAGGGTCACATATGCCGATGCCGTGGCAGGCCTCTACGTGCTGCTCGATCGTCGCGCGTGGATTGGCTCGTACCAGCGTCCTGATCCGCACGATCCCGAGAAGCTGATGGTTGGTCACGACCGGAGCGAATGGGTGCGACATCACTTGGAGTGCATCGCTCACCAGCAGCTCAGGCGCAAGGGCGAGACCTGTCGGGTCGACTGTGATTTGGAAGCACCGTTGCGGAGCATCCTTGACGACGAGCACGCTGCCGAGCGCACGAGACGTGAGACGATTTCCGGTTCCGGTGAAGTGCCTGTCGATGAACGAACCACCCGCCGCTCCGTGAACGAGAAGTGTTTCCTTTGAAAGGTGCTCGGTGATCGTGCGTGGATTCGGCGTTTGGATCGCCATCGTCTCGAATCCCGACCTCGCATCGGTCAGTCGCGTCAACCGCTCTTCGGCGCTCTCGAGTTCAGCACTTGTCCTGTATGCGGTGATCACCGTTCCTGGGATACCGAGGGCGTTGGCCACCGTCTCACCGATCGAAACTGCGCGAGCTGAATGTGGCCCATCGCCGACCGCGACTGCGAGCGACGTGACGGTGTCCGCGTCAAATTCAACGGGGACGACCGTCGGCACTACGTCGGATCGCGGGAAACGCTTGGTGACGAGGATTTCGATGCGGTTGTCGACACAGGTGGCGTCGAGATCACCTGTGATGCGAACGATCCCATCACCGAGGAGCTCAGCCACCTCTCGATTGGCTCCACCCTTCGTCCAGGCGACGCGATGGCGCCGCTCCTCGTCGGGCTGTGACCGCGGCGGGTCGTTGGCTTGGTACATGGAGACCATGTCTCGTGCTCCCACCGACTTCATCGGTGTACTCGTGTTGAAAACGACGGGTAACGCCGAAAAGTTCCGACATCAGTTCTCAGCTTCCGACTTCTGTGAAGTGTCAACTTTCGGCCCCATACACTCCAGACCATGCGCGAGCCACGCACGATCGAGCTCGAGGGCGGTACGTCGCTCGTTGTAACATGGGATGACGGCCGACAGGATCGCCTATCCGCTGCGATGCTGCGTGACGCATGTCCCTGCGCAAGTTGTGGAAATGCACCTTCGTCGCGTCCGTCGGCGAATCCGGAGACGACAAAGATCCTCGAAGTCGGGATCGTTGGCGCGTACGCGATCAGCCTCACGTTTTCGCCTGATGGTCATGCGACGGGGATCTATCCCTACACGTTGCTGTGGCAGCTCGGCGAAGGAAGCTGATCGCTCGCTCACCGACGACATGCCCAAGCAGCCTGTGGGTCCACTGTCGTTCTTCGCCTGTCGCGTCAGTGTCCTCGACGGGTTCCCCCGTATTTCATCCGCGTGTCTGACATCGACGCCGGGGTTGCTTCGTCATCGTTGATATCGGCACCAACCAGCTCGCCGACGAAGAAGGTGTGGCTTCCGCAGTCCACGGCATTGCGGACCACGCAATCCATCCATACGATCGCATCTTCGAACACGGGTGCACCCGAGGGGCCCTCTGTTATGGGCCATCCGTTGAGCGTCATGCCGTCCTTCGTTGCAGGTTTCGAGAACTTGACGAACGGCCTGGTGTTGGATGCGTCCCAGAGGTTGACGGTGAAGGATCCGCCGTCATTTATGAGACGGTGTGTAACGGACTCCTTGTCCACACCGATTCCGATGAGAACTGGCTCCTGGGCCACCTGTGTGATCCACGACGTGGTCATGGCGTTCCACTCGTCGCCTGATCGCGAGCCGACGAGGGCAAGTGCGTTCGGAATCTTCCAGGTCACCTTGTTGATCAGTTCGGAGTCGAGTGTCATGGTGCCTTTCGTATCACTGCGAGACCCGTTGATAGCGCCGCATTGGGGGCGTCTCTCCAAGACGGTTGTGGTTGTCAGCTCACAGAAGAGCTCTGATTGGAGACTGGGAACTGCGAACTTCTTGAGCCCTTCGACTACAGACCTGCCACGCACAGACGGGTGGCTATATCGAGCTCTCCCGTCTCTTCGATCTCGCACGACTTCTGGAACGCCTCGACGCCTCGCTTGGTGCCCTTACCGTAGTCACCGTCGATCGGTCCCGGATAGAGCTTCTTCTCGACGAGGAACTCTTGGAGTTCGGTGACATACTCCTCATTCCTTTTGAGAGCCGCCGACAGAGCTGCGTCTGTCTGCGGGCCGAAGATTCCGTCTATCTCGATGCCTGCGTCTGCTTGGAACGCTGAAATCGCAGCTTTCGTGATCTCGCCTGTAATACCGTCGATCGTGCCGTCGAAGTAACCGAGAGCTTCGAGATCTTGCTGAACAACGACGATTGTCGCTGTTGCTGGTGCGTGCTGCGGTGCGACGCTCGTCGTCGTGGGCTGTGTCGTCGTCGTCGTGGTTGTCGTGGTCGCCTGAATAGTGGTGGTGGCGGTGCTGCTGGTTGAAGGGATTGTCGTGGCTGTCGTTCCGTTGCTGCAGGCCGCGATCAGGACGCCACCAGCGACCACAGCCACCGAAAGTCGGCTCATCCGCATAACCGCACTCCTTCTCGCACCCAGCAAGCCCACGGCTTTGTGCTGTGCAAATTCACCCGATGGTGTCAGCTCGCCACATTCCGCATCTATCACCCTACCTGATGGGTCGGCGAGCTGCAGGTGGGGAGCGTCAGCGACGATGCAGGGGGCTCCGAACCACCACGAAATCTCCAGCCCCTCCGCGCTCGCAGGCTCGCAGACCCCCCTGACTCACTTCGCGGTTCGTCACCGAGGAATCGCGGACAGATCTGTCCACCTTTCAAGGGGGACGGCAGAGGAGCGCAGCTCCGATGCAGGGGGATCACCAAGCCAAGGGGCATAAGCCTTGCAACACCCTCCAGGCTCACTACGTTCGCCCGTCCTCCCTCGAGGGAGAACGGAAGAGGCCCAACAATACGGTCCTTCTTTCAAAGGGGAACTGTCGATTGTCAACTTTCGAGCGCTACGAGAGCGGCGGTGGCTATCTGCTCCGGCAGCAGGCCAAAGGCCTCATACAACTCGGCGATGGATCCGGACTCACCGAACCGGTCCACACCGATAGGTACCACGCGCTGCCCAAACACAGACCCAAGCCAGGCCATTGCATGGGTCGCAGCGTCGTGGACGGTGACGATGGGGGCGGTTCTCTCGCTGGGAAGGATCAATCGCTCGATCTGTCCTGCTCCCTCAGGGACGCTGGCAGACTCCGCGGCCTCCAAGAGGCACTGTGTCCAGCCGCGGTACAATCGGTCGAGACTGGTGACATCGATGACCGTGGCCGCAACCCCCTCACTCTCGAGTATGTCGGCCGCTGCGAGTACCTCCGGGATCACGGGCCCGGAGGCAGCGAGCACGAGCGGGACGCCGGCTCCCGGCTCGCGCAGCCGATATCCACCCCGGAGCACGTCGGTGCGAACCTCGCGCTCACCGACACGAGCCGTCGCGTCGGTGAAGGGACGCTGTGAGATCGGCCGCGTTGACAGCCTCAGATACAGGCTTTCGCGGTCCGTCAAGCCAGAGATTCCGTCAGTCAACAACCAGTCGACGGCGGTCGCGAACGCCGGTTCTGCCTGTGTGATGCCCGGAAGTTCGAGCGCCACCGAGGGCGTGATGCTCGACTGATGGGCGCCACCCTCGGGCGCAAGCGTGATCCCTGCCGGTGTACCAGCAACGATGAACCGCGCTCCGTTGTACAGCGAATAGATGAGAGCATCCAAACCACGCAGCACGAACGGGTCGTACACAGTTCCAATAGGGATCAGCATCTCGCCGTGGTGCTCGTGGGCGAGCCCGAGTTGCCCCAACATCAAGAACAGGTTCATCTCCGAGATCCCGAGTTCGATGTGTCTGCCGTTCGGATTCGGATCCCATTGGAGCAAACGATCCTGCTCGAAGTAGTTGTGTTTCTCCGTCGATGCGTAGACGCCATGCGCATTGATCCACCCACCGAGGTTCGTGGATACCGAGACGTCAGGTGACACTGTGACGATCCGTTGAGCCAACGACGCATCCTTGCCGAGGTCGACGAGGATCCTTCCGAACGCCTCTTGTGTCGAGGTTGCTGGTTTGTGTCGTGCTGCGGACCGGGTCGGCACGTCGATGCGCGGTCTTGGCGGAGGAGGTGTGTTGTTTAGCTCGGCACCGATCCTGTCACACAAACGGCCGGCGGCTGAGTGTGTGTCGAAGCGGTCCCACTCGGTCTTGACGGTGAGTCCGCTCTTCTCGCGGAGGTCGTCGATCTGTTGGCGCGAAAGCAGCGTACTGTGGTTGAAAGGATCACCGACGATCGGTAGCCCGTAGCCCTTGATGGTGTAGGCGAACACGACAGAGGGACGATCGAGTACGTTGTCGCATTGGCGGTAGGCATCGACGAGAACAGCCGGGTCGTGCCCTCCGAGGTTGTGGATCACCGACGACAGCTCGTCGTCGGGGAGATCTGTGATCGATTCCGAGACACCCTCTCGTGCGTTTGCAAGGAACCGCGTGCGGAGCTCCATACCTTGGTATGCGAAAAGGCTTTGATATTCCTCATTCGACATGTCGTCGATGTGTTGTCTCAACGCACCGCCGCCGGGTTGTGAGAATGCGGCTTGCAGCCTTGTCCCGTACTTCGCCTCAACGACGTGCCATCCGGCGTTTCGAAAGAACTCCATCACGCGATACGCCTGAATGCCCGGGATGATCCGGTCGAGGCTCTGCCGGTTCAGATCGATGATCAGCATGACATTGCCGAGGCCCTGGAGCGCAGGGTCCGCAATGGCCTCCCACACGTTGCCCTCGTCGAGCTCTGCATCGCCTGCGATCGCGATGAACCTCGCCGTGCGTGTTCGCCCGAAGTGATCGTCGACGAACCGTCGCGTCGCGGCGGAGAAGAGTGGTGCCACGGCACCGAGGCCGACAGAACCGGTAGAGAAGTCCGAGACGTCGGGGTCCTTCGTCCTTGACGGATACGCCTGAAGGCCCCCGCGCTCGCGGAGTCTCGTCAGATACGACCCGTCGAGCTCTCCCGTGAGGTACTTGATCGCGTGGAACAAGGGGGCGGCGTGCGGTTTCACAGCAACTTTGTCGTCTCCGTTGATGTGGGCGAACCACAGGGCCGTCATGATCGAGGTCATGGAAGCCGACGATGCCTGATGTCCTCCGACCTTTACCTGGGTGTCGCCTCGATGGTTCGCATGGTCGATCATGCGAACCGACAGCCAGCGCAGCCTGTCCTCTATCGTGCCGAGAACCTCGAGGTCGATGTCGAGGTACCGGTGTTGTTCGTCGTCGTGTTCGCTCACGGCACCTTCTCAGAGATCGGAATCGATTTACGTGCCCGAGGATAGAAGAGCGGTACCCACTGCCTTCTCCTGTGCCACGGTGTGAGGTATCCAGCTATCAGCAATAGCCTCAAGCGGACTCCAGAGAAGGTCTACATGAAGAAGATCGTTGTTGCAGCCGGTGCTCTCACCATCCTCCTCGCGGCCTGTAGCGGTTCGAGCGAGGTCGTGGCATCGGTGAACGGTGTGGATGTCTCGAGGGCGAAGGTCGAGTCGATGGTGAGGGACGCCGGGAGCGGATTCACGACAACAGATTTCGCTACCTACCTCAGCGTCGTCATCCAATGGGAGGCCGCAGAACAAGCGGCCGCAGGGCGCCTCGGCTTGGAAGTTGCCGAAGGTCAGGTCGATGATCGGGTTGTACAGCTTGTCACCGAGTTCGACCCGAGCGCTGAGCTGGATGACTATCTCGAGGCCGTGAATGCTTCGGAGTCCGGGATCAGAAATTTCGCTCGTCAGCTGATCCTGCAGGACGCGATTCAGGCTGAACTTTCCGGTACCACCGACCCGGTGACGGATGATGACGTTGCCAACGAGATCGCCGAATTCATGCTCGATTGGACCCAGGTGTGCGCATCCCACATCCTTGTGGCAACCGAGGAGGAGGCTGTCGCAGGCAAGGCGCGGCTCGATGCCGGCGAGGGGTTTGCTGATCTGGCCGCAGAGCTCTCGCTCGATACCGGCTCCGCTGCGACCGGTGGCGACCTCGGCTGCGCGTCACCGTCCGAGTATGTAGGGCCCTTTGCTGAGGCGACGATGTCGGCGGAGATCGGTGTCGTCACGGAACCGGTTGCGACCGAGTTCGGCTACCACCTCATCCTCGTAACGGACCGAACCGAGGCAACCGACGAGGAGGTCCGACAGTACCTGGAGCAGTCGCGAATGGCAACGGCTGTAGACGACTGGTTTCTCGACGTGATCAAGGCGGCAAACATCACGGTAGATGAGGCTGTCGGTGAGTGGGTCACCGACCCGAATCCCCGGGTGATCGGAGCCCCCTGATCCGGCCATGCTCCCATTCGCTCATGTGGGAGAGCCGTCAGCCGATAACAGCGGTATGAGATATCGCCGCATCGCGACCGTCCCCCTCGCGATCATCCTGATGCTGGTGACTATGCTCGTGGGCTCGGCCCTGGCTGCCGAGCTCGGTGAGCCTGTCGACTATCCGCTCGTTTTCCCTGTCGAAGGCGAGCACCACTTCTCCGATACCTTCTGGGCCGGGCGTTTCGGCGGATTTCATGTCGGCCAAGACATCCTGGCAGACAAGATGACGCCGGTCGTAGCCGTAGCGGACGGTGTCGTGCGGCTCGTCAACTGGAGCAGCGATCCGAACGACATGAACCCTGAACGCTGCTGTACTCTGGTCATCCGCCACGACGATGGGTGGGAGAGCTGGTACATCCACCTCGACAACGATACGACGGGGACCGACGACGGTAAGGGTTGGGGTATCAAACGGGCGATCAAGCCCGGTGTTCGGGTGACGGCCGGCCAACACATCGCGTGGGTCGGTGATAGCGGAAATGCGGAAGACGTTGCGTCTCAGTTGCATTTCGAACTGCGCGATCCATCGGGAACGGTTGTGAACCCTTATCGCGCTCTCGTCGCAGCCGGTGGTAACGACGTCGGGAAGGGCCCTCGAGACCCCCTCGTTGGCGGAGCTCGCGTACTACGACGAGGCCTGTTCGGATACGACGTGCGTGTGCTCCAGCAGGCCCTGAATGACCTCGGCTATGACGTCGGCGGCATCGACGGGCTCTTCGGTCCGCGAACAGAGAACGCGGTGTTGACCTTCCAGGCCGAGTTCGGCATCGAAGCTGACGGTCTTGTAGGGCGCGAAACGAAGACAGCATTGAGTGGCCTGCAGTTCAGCGATCAGACGGGTGATGTTCTTTCCGTCGGATCACGAGGCGAGGACGTCCGAACGCTTCAGCACAACCTTTCAGATCGTGGGTTTGAACCCGGCCCATCTGACGGCATCTTCGGCCCATTGACGTTGTCAGCAGTGATCTCATTCCAGAAGTATCAGAGGCTGTGGGTGGACGGACTGGTTGGGCCGCGTACCAAAGCCGCGTTAGGGATGGGCTGAGCGCGATCAGCGCTTTTTAGCGCGTCTACGCTCCGACTCGGTGAGTAGTTCCTTCCTGACCCTGATCGACGCCGGCGTTATCTCGACGAGCTCATCCTCCGCGATCCACTCGATGCCGACTTCGAGGGATACGTCGCGCGACGGCTTGAGCTTGATGGCGTCGTCCGTTGAGTGCGTCCGGATGTTCGTGAGCTGCTTTCCCTTTGTCGGGTTGACGGTCATGGTCTCCGGACGTGAGGCTTCGCCGATGATCATGCCTTCGTATACCTCGACGCCGGGTCCTATGAACAGCTCACCCCGCTTCTGAAGGTTGTCGAGTGCGAATCCGGTCGAAACCCCACGTCGGTCTGCAACCATCGCACCGCCCTGCCGGTGGGGCAGATCTCCAACCCATGGGATCCAACCGTCATGGCGTTGGTGGACCATAGCGGTGCCGCGCGTGATGGTCAGCAGCAAGGAACGAAGTCCGAGGAGGCCGCGCGACGGAGCTATGAAGGTGACGATCGTGCGACCGGTGTCTCCCGGCTTGAGTTCTGCAATCCGTCCCTTCCGCGGAGACACGACCTGGGTGACGGCGCCGACGTACTCGTCCGGAACATCCACGGTGACACGCTCGAGTGGTTCATTCCGGACACCGTCGATGTCCTTGACGATCACTTCCGGCCGACTGACCTGAAGCTCGAATCCTTCGCGGCGCATCGATTCGATCAGCACGCTGAGTTGCAGCTCGCCTCTGCCTGCAACTTCGATCACCTCCGGAGCCGACGTGTCGCCGATCCGGATCGATACGTTGCCGAGGACCTCGCGCTCGAGCCTGTCGCGGATCTGTCTGGAGGTGACGAACCGGCCTTCGGTGCCGGCCAGAGGCGATGTGCTCACGCCGAAGGTCATACGTAGTACGGGCTCGTCGACTTGTAGCCGCGGGAGCGGTTCGATTGTTTCGACATCGGTGAACGTGTCACCGATACCCACGCCTGGAAATCCTGCAAGAACGAACAGGTCTCCGGCTTGCCTTTCGAGAACGTCCTTCCTTCCCAGTTCTGCGAATCCCATGAGATTGCTGATCTTTCGAATGGTGGGGGCGGTCCCGTCATCTTGGACAAGTGCGACCTTGTCCCCTGATCGAAGGGTGCCTCGCACCACCCGGCCGATCGCGAGACGGCCGAGATAGTCTGAGGCGTCGAGGTTCGTCACGAGGGCCTGAAGCGGTGCGCTGGGATCGCCGAGCGGAGCCGGGATGGTTGACACGATCGCGTCGAGCATCGGCGCAAGTGTGTCCGATGGGCCAGGGACACCAATACCTTCGACCGCCTTCCCTTCTCTAGCGATCGCGGAAATGATCGGAAACTCGATGTGATGGTCCTCTGCCTCGAGGTCGAAGAACAGTTCATAGATCTCATCGATGACTTCGGCAGTCCGCGCATCGGATCGGTCGACCTTGTTCACCACGACGACTGCCGGTAGGTGGCTATCGAGTGCTTTCGACAGCACGTATCGGGTCTGGGGCATTGGGCCTTCGGCTGCATCAACGAGCAGCAGCACCCCGTCTACCAGCGCGAGTGCTCGTTCGACCTCTCCTCCGAAGTCAGCGTGACCTGGAGTGTCCACCAGGTTGATCTTTGTGCCGTTCCAATCGATCGATGCAGCCTTGGCGAGGATCGTGATGCCCCTTTCGCGCTCCTGATCGCTCGAGTCCATGATTCGGTCGATGGGTTGTTCATGGTCCGCAAACACACCAGCGGCACGCAGCATCGCATCGACCAGCGTGGTCTTGCCGTGGTCGACGTGTGCTATGAGCGCGACGTTTCGCAGAGAGGAAGAGGCCATGGAACGAAGGCTACCGCGTTGAGATGTCGATCCTCCCACCCCGTTCTTGCGTAACCAAGCTCGCATGGCGGGCTTGGTTACGCAAGAACGGGGAAGGGCTGGAGGCCTATCGTGCAGTGACGTATCCTGTGCGTATTGAGGAGGCGGCGCATGGGGGATGCTGAGACCGATAGGTCCGGGCGAAGCGCGGTATTTGCAGCCGCGCTCGGGGCGATTCTTCCCGGACTCGGTCACGGATATCTGGGACGATGGCTACGGGCGGCACTGATGTTCCTGCCGTTCGTAGCGTTGCTCACCGTTGCATACGTAGCGCTACGGATGCGCTCGTTGGACCTCCTGGCGATACTCGTGCGACCCCCTGTCCTACGCGGGATCCTCATCGCCAATATCGCGGTCGTGGTATGGCGTGTGGTTGCGGTTGTTGATCCGTATCGGATCTCCAGAGGGAAGCACAGTGTGGGTGCGTTGGTGACGGTGGCCGTTCTGAGTGTCGTAGTAGCCGCTCCACACGTCTTGATCGCTCGGTACACACTTGACGCCGCCCATCTACTCGATGAGGTGTTCGTCACCGATTCCGAGGTGGGGGACCGGGTGATCGAGGAGTCCCCGAGCGGGCCGGTGGCGGCACCCTTCGCACCGGGAGACAGCGCCATTGTTGAAGTGGCGGATCCGCGCACGCAACCGCGCGAGGCGCGACCGGGATCCGTCCGCAACCTCAGATTTCGGGAAGCTGTCGGGGACCCTGAGGCTGTCGCGAGCTCGCCGCAGTCTCGGCAGTACGGAGACCGGTCACTTCGTACGCTTGTCGGATCCGACGCAGAGGGTGTCGAGCGGATCACCATCCTTCTCACCGGAGGTGATGGAGGTCCGGGCAGGTCAGGGCAGCGGACGGACAGCATCATGGTCGCCACGTTCGACACGACCACCGGTAAGGCGGCAGCGTTCGGCATCCCGCGTAACATGACGCATGTGCCTCTGCCTGATGAGTGGTCTACGGCGTTCGTAGAGCTCGAGAAGCGCTTGATCCCCTGGGATGAACGGAAAACCTGGACTGACGACGACGGGGATGGGGAACCCGATCAATTCATACCGTGCAATTGCTTCCCCGACCAGATCAACGCGATCTATCCGTTCACGCGAAAGTGGTACGACACCTATCCCAACGAGGTCGATCCGGGGCTTGCCGCCCTGCGAGACACGCTCGAGATCATGCTTGGAATCGAAATCGACTACTACGCCATGATCGACATGAACGGGTTCGTGCAGCTCGTCGACGCGCTGGGTGGAGTCCGGGCATATCTGACATCTTCGGTGCAGACCGACGTGTCGCCCGTTCGCGAGGGTGAGGACTGGATCGAAATCGACCTGAGTCCCGGATGGAACAGACTGAACGGGCATGAGGCTCTCGCATACGTGCGTGAGCGCCGTTCAACCTCGGACTACACGAGGATGGAGCGCCAGCGGTGCCTGCTCAAGGCGGTAGCCGCCCAGAGTGATGCAACGACCGTTGTGCGACGATTCTCGGCCATCTCGCGAGCCATCGCGGCGTCTGTCAAGACAGATATCAACATCGACTACCTTCCGACGCTCCTCGGCTATGCGGCTTCGTTGGATTTCAACGATATTGCGACCATCGGGTTCGTGCCTCCCTACTACACGCCAAAGGTCGACTTCCGGGGCAAGCCGACGCCCGACCTCAACAGGATTCAAGCGATGGTGCGTTGGGTGCTCAACGCCGAACCGGACACTGAGTTCGTGAGCGGGCGCGATAGCGAGTGTCGGATCTGACATCCGAGATCGCGTCGGACAAAACAGATTCTGCGGTAGCTTTCGGGAAGCATCACACGCAGGGGGCCATGGCAACAACCGCAGAAGCACACGTTCTATCGGTGAAGCGGCCGTGGCTCGCTGCTGTGCTCAGCATCTTGCTGCCAGGACTCGGTCACGTGTACGCCGCCAGATTTCGACGCGCAGCAGTGTGGTTTGCTCCGGTGGTCATCGCAGCCATCGGAGTCACTGTTGCCTCCAGGGCCCGAACGACCGACCTCATCGGGGCCGCTCTGACCCCATCAGTGCTGTGGACAATGTTCGGTCTCAACACGGTAGCGGCACTTTGGCGAATAGGAGCCGCGGCCGATGCGTACTACGTGGCCTCGCCTACCGGACGGCCCAGGAAGGCGCCGCTTGTGCTGACGGTCGTCGCCTGGTCTGTGCTCAGCGTTGTGGTCCTCGCACCCCATGTCGTTGCTGGACGCT